>CAZORR010000058.1:0-14296 GCA_964582115.1 uncultured Pirellulaceae bacterium | reverse complement strand
AACTGCGGATTTCCCCGGCTTGGATAGATCGAACAATAGCTGACATGGCAAACAGGCCTGAAAAATCACCGTAACAAACGAAAAAATCAAATTTTCAAGTATCGAGAACCGTTTTTTTCTACCAAACCCCCTTTTAACCTACACTCTTTGCTAACGACACGCGATAGGTATAAGCAGAATAATATCGTTTCGCCTTACTCGTTTCATCCCACGATTCACCCCTTAGTCTCAATAGGAGCAACATGAAATTCCTCAGCACCTTGACGATGTTGGCCGCCACGATCGCCATGGCCAATTCATCCTTCGCCCAAACAGAGTTTTCATTTGAAGATTCCGAAGGTGCGATTACCGCTTTGAACGGCGTAAGCGGCGGAATCCTAATCGCTGACGGCATCACACTTAACGTTTCTGCCACGGCCCAGGAGTTTGATGACGCAGGCGCTCTTACCGGTGAAACTGTAACCGCACTGACATTCGTTGATACCGGAAACGGAATTGGTGTTGATAACCCTACGATTAATGATATCGATTTTGAAACTTTTACCGGTGGTCCTGACGCCTTAGCGAGCGATGATACAGAATCCGAGTTCATCAGCGCTGGTGAAAGCCTGGTGCTTTCTTTTGATCAAGCAGTAATCGTCAATGCCTTCAACTTCTTTGGTGTTGCCGGCGCAGAATCCGTTACTGTTACGGTCTCCAGCGAAGCCGATCCATTCAGTTTCGGCAGTAGCGACGGCTCGGATAACAACCCAGACCCGTTTGGCGCAGGCTTTGAACTCGCTGCCGGCGAGACCATCACTTTTGGCGATGTCGTTCGCGATGATGGTAACGTCGCCCGCTACTCCCTCGAGACCATTACCGTCACCGCCGTTGCTGGTGGTGCCACTGGCATTCCCGAGCCTACATCGCTGGCCGTGCTAAGCCTAGGCGGCTTGGCAATCCTCAGTCGCCGTCGCCGCGTCTGATAAGGCGATAGCCTTCATTCATACAATGTGGCGATCAGCAGCATTGCATGAACTCTTGATTTTGCAAACGGGCGGTCCTCACGGACCGCCCGTTTTTTTGTATCTTTGGCGACACGCCTTAATCCCTCTGATCAATGTACTGGCGCGGTACACAAGCCTACGATTAAGAGTAAAGCTAAATTTATCGGCCCCAACCAGACGATGTCGATGGGGCAACGAAATCAGCTACAATGGTCCTTGGCTTTTGCAAAATAGTTACCTAACACTTTTCACCATGCCTACTGAAACTCGTACCGTCGCTCCTGGCCCAACTGATCGCAGCGTCATCACAACAGACGGTCAAACACTGCAAGTCCCCGCTGATTGGGAATTGTTACCTCCAGGCGATGCCGGAGTGACTCGCCGAGTTAAATCTCGGGGGCCGTCGTGGACGGTCAAAGAAAAGAAGGGCCGCCGAATGTTCTCACGAGGCGTGTGGGCGCCGCAGGATCGCATAGCGACGGTCAAACAAGAATTCGAAATCGAACGTGGCACCGAAGCCTACGCCAAACGCCGCGCCGCTGCTTCCAAACGACGCGACAAAAAACAAACCGAATACGTCCAAGATTTCGAAGCTGCGGTTTTCGAATTTTTGGCGTTCGATCGCCAGCACGAATCACTCGCTCGTAAACTCGCCCTCGCGGTTAGCCAACACGCCACTCCCATCGGCAGTGGCACCGTTGCTCGTACTCAGCGGATCCCCATCCAGCGGCGAGCCGAATCAGCAGTAATCGCATGGATGCGTCACCAAACCACCGCTTACGACCACATGAAAATTGCGCGAGTCAAAGGCCGCCGCCGAGAGGTCCGTCGCATGCTGGCCGAACGTTCACGCGAGCTACTTGATCGCTATCGCAAAGGCCTCACTATCGATCCCACCACCTGCGTATTAGCCCAAGCACTAAATAAATAACGCAGCAGTCAACTCTTCTTATCGCCACGAAGTTTTCGCCACCCCAGCCAACGCGTGAACAAATGGTCGCAGTACAGCAAGATAAGCTGCACCGCAAAGTACGCCATCCAAATAATTCCCACGTACAACCCTGCCAATCCGATTGCTTTGCACATCGTAGCGGCCACCGCGACAACGGCTGTTAGTTTCATCAAAAAGCCGATCGTGATTTTTTGATCCGTGGGAATAATTGAATCAAAAAAAGGAAACCCTTGATTCCGATATCGATAACCAGCCCAAACCGCCCCCAGATGTCCAACCACAACCGCCAACACCACGGTGAATATTAAAAAATACAATCCCTCCAAATCGTCGCCAGACGGCAACTCGGTGATGGCCAAAAACAATCCACCACCTGTGAGACACATAAAACCTGTCAAACCACCATAGATTCCACTCGCCGCCCGACTGGAAACAGGGGCTTTCAAAATCCAACCAAAAAATTTCAACAACAAATAAGCTGGAATCGACATGACGATCCCATAGATCATCGCTAACGAAAACCAGATCACCAATCCACAAAGGACGGCGATAATCATTTCCGCATAAGTGGAAAATCCCAAATCTGGCCGCCAGTAAGCGAATACTAAAATCGACAGTACGATTGGATAGCAACCGGCAGCAAATACAATCCCATACCAAGCAATCAGCAATGGCGCCCGAGGCATCCGACGAACACTTTCGGTTTTCCAATCGTACTCCCAAATCGGTTGCAGGCTGGAACTAGATTTCTCACCTAGCGTGTGATCAATGGTGCCAGATCCGTTGTCTGAAGAAGCTGAAGAAGTCATGTAATGTGATGAATTTAGTTACGGCGCAGCATTGCCGATTGATTCACGAACGATCGTAGCCGATCGTCTGAACCATCGGTTACCTGTTTGTATGAACTACCTTTGTAACCGATTTGCACAACGAAGCAAATCAATTGGCCAGCGGGCCGTTGAATGTAGCAGTTAGACTCAAGTAATCGAGCAGATTTTGGCTACTTCGTTCGACGTCTGCGACGGAATGCTAAGATACCGATCGCGATCCCAAATTGAATCGCCGAAGTCGGTTCCGGAATGGTTGATAGCACCACGCCAAAGCTTGTATCGGTGTCGACACGAAATTGGAACAAACCGTCGTCGCCAGAAATTCCTTCGCTGAAAGAAATATCAAGTCCAGCGAAAATATCACCTTGAGGGGTCGATCCGGCGACTTGAATTTCATCAAAAAATACGGCGTCGATGTCCTGGCTAAATTGTAGTGTCGTAAAAAACTCTTGCACGTCGCGTCCACGACCAGTGCCAGCGGTGCTTGGTGCTACGTCGCGATCAAAGAAAGTGTTTGAACCAGCACCATGTAGCGAAAACCGAGTAATGTCTCGTCCCGTGTCATTAGTAACGCTAAGTGGAAAAGTAAATGTTGATTGGTTGGGACCTATCGATATCGACCAATCGTTTTGAAAAACCCCGTTGCCGGACCAGATACCAAAATCCGTCGACCCATCGTCGAAGTAGACCATGATCTCCAAGCCAACCATGTCTGCCGACGTAGTGAAAGCACTCGCGGTTCCACCAATTTCGTGCGTCACGCCCGGTATCGAACTGTTGACCAAACTGCCCATCAATAGCTGCGCCGGTGCTAACACAATGCAGCAAGCAAGTAATAGTCGCAGATAAACAGTAGAAACGAACATGAACAAAAAGAAGTATTTCTTGATTAGTTGGAAACAAGCATCGAGCAAGCTAATCGGGCCTGACCGACTGATTGCCAATCGATAAACATGACCTAGTTAGCTCTACCTGAATTGTGAAGGACAAATTAAGCCGTGCAGGCTTTTTTGAACCACCTCAGCAAGATGACAAACCATTTCGTACCGGTTGTAACGGTCAACATGATTTTGGGGCCACCCACGCAAAGCCAACTCGTAGAGCGTGGCATTTTTATCCGACGGGTAGTTCATTTCGTCAGCTGAACCATCTCAACGAAGACGGACTAGGATGGTGTAGTCTCACGCCAAGGCGCAAAGACAATTATCAGATCTTTGCGCCTTAGCGCATCTGCGTGAGATCTGACCAGCGTTGTGAAGAATCTTCGAACCGCTCACATAGAAAACAACGGGCGCATAGACCACCCATGTTGATTCATGGCTCTGGCTGGCCAACGTTTAGCAGTTGCCAATAAAGAACGCGACGCAACCAAATGCTTTAACTTGGGCCTGAACGAGCCGTTTTCTGAATTCCCACAACCTACTTGCCTGTGACCAACCGGATCGGAAACACCAACAGCGATTTAAAAAACTCAGCCCCTGCCGTCACATTCGGAAATCGACGTGACACATTACCTCGTTCGATCAGACCGTCCTCGAAATACAATTGCCGATGTCGCAAATCGGGTTGGCTCAAACCGAGGACAAGCGTTGGGTCGTTACGATGCTGTCCATGCGAGTACTTCGTATTACCTGCGACTTGCGGTATCGCAGGCGATTCAGTCAACAAATTGCTCGGGTCAGGTTGGCGCAACCCTGACAAGGGGCTGTTATAACTCGATCTGATTTCTACCGCAGGCGAACCCAAACTGCTCCAGTTTCCAGGATCACTTCGAGTCGAAGATTGTGACAACCCTTGATCGCACCAACCGTTAACCAACAGTACAACAACTGAAAACCATAGTAACTGGACAGTCAATCGTCTTGGCAACCTTGACACATATTTCACCCGTATTGAGGCATCACGTGCCAACGTTCGTTGATTTCGTAGACTTGAGATCATCGGAATAACTTTCAAAGTGCAGACGATTTGCTGCAAATTGCAACAACACAATGCGAATCACTATTGCGCATCAAACATGTTTCGCCGTAACGTTTCTTTCACGTCTGGTTTGGGTTGGTTCTTTTCAGGCAACGGTTTGGCGGAGTCACCTGTTGGGCTGGGAGCGGGAGCTGTTAATTTTAGCCGATCAGAATCTGAGCTTGATCTGGAATCCGTTTCCCGCGGTGATGTCGGCACTGGCTGTTGAACTGGAGTAATTGGTTGCACCGGAACTTGTTGAAGCTGTCGATCCAACAACAGCTGTTGTTGACCGATTGGCTCAGTCGTAACCAGATCCGCTGCTATTACCGCATCAAATTCCGCAAACGCAGCATCGGCTTCGCCAAATTGAATATTGTGATACTGAAACAAAGTCCCTTGTTCGAAGTGAATCGCTTTCACCGCCAACATGTACTCAACCTGCGATTGGAAAAACTGCAGCTTCGATTCGATGACTCGGCGCTGAGCTTCCAACACCAAATCGATCGTCGTGTCTTGTTCTTGATAGATATTTTGAATCGCTGCATATTGTTCATTGGCGGCTTCCAGTCGTTTTTGATTTACGGATCGAACTTTAGCTGCACGACGCAATTCTCCAACTGCGTTGCTCAAGCCATATACAATCTGTCGTTGCTGTTCGACCAACACCGATTTTTCACGCGCCAGATTTAACTCCGCATGACGGACGGCAGCGTGTTGATGCCGAAAACCGATTGGAATGCTGGCATCCAAACCGATCTCCCACTCTTGCAAGTCGCCATTAAAAAATGTCCCGAACGCACTTGAGTCAAGTTGCGTTGTAACACCGGCGTCCGTTTGCAACTCGTTTCCAGTTCCAAATAAATCTTGCCCAAAGCCCTTGATGCGATACGTCCCCAACAGGTCCACTCGAGGCAACAACAAATTTTTACTTGCCAACAGTTCGAGTTCGCGGCGTTTCAATCGCCAGCGTTGTCGGCGAATTTCGGTACGGCGAGTCAACGCGTTTTCGCGAATGGATTGCCAGTTAAAGACGGAGATCGCGTCGTTGGGAACGTCCGCCGGAAGCACCAACCGGGAATCGTTCAACGGCATCCCGGTAATCAACCGAAATCGACGTTCTGCAGTACGCACACCACCGGTACGCCGAAACGTACCACTCGAACTGCCATTGTTGGTTCGCGTTCCCTCGTTCAGTCGACCATGAATCGCCTCTTCGACTTCCACCGCAAACCGATAATATTGTTCCTTGGCCTGACCAATGATGGCGGCACTTTTTTCAGCTCGATTGGCTTCCAAGTTTTGCCAAATTTGATAGGCACCGTTACGAGCGTCGATTTTTGCTTCGAGATCTCGATAGGCGAAATAGAGATCCCAGTAAGTGTTTTCTACATCGCTGACTAAGTCGCGAATTCTGGTTTCAAAATCAGCCAGTGCAATGTCTGAGTTCGTTCGGGCAATCGCTACCCCGTTGTAAACGCCGACAGCATTGTTGGGGCCTGCGATACGATTAAACCGTGTGCCGGCTCCTTGGAACAACGGCTGACGGAACTCGGCTTCAACCGATAAGTCGTAAGCAAAACTACGTTCACCATCGTCGTTGAAACGATTCGAAGGCGAATTGTTAAGTTCGTAGTCGATGACATTGTTAACTCCGAAGGTTCCACCGGTGGCTGACAGTTTTGAAATTCCAGCCGAATACTGAGCAAGGTCCTGTTGGAAAACACCTGCATCGCCAATGAATTGATTATTGAAGAAATTGTCGTTCTTTTGGAACAGTAACTGACTCTCATACCTCGCGTCAAAAGCACTTAACGCCGCCTCCTCACCAAAACGAGGATCCAAATAAGCCAATGAAGGATCCAAACTAGTTGTTGTCGCGTCGGGTGCTCGCAGAATCAATCCACCAAGGTCTCGAACTACCGGAGCGTTGGTCAACGCCATTCGGATAGCATCGCCCAAGCGAATTTGCTGGAAACTTTCGGCACTATCAAAGCTGAAATCTTCCAGGGGCCCGGTTTCAAACTGATCAAAGACTTCTGTATCGACCACCGACCCATCCGGCAACGTTTCTCGGATCAGCGCCGAATCAGCTTGTAGACTACTGATTACTGCGGGATCACTTGGGTAAAGATTTCGCCCAGCTTGCCCGCGTCCTAGCGTGCTCGCGGTTGCCTGAGCAAAGTCGGCCAGAGCATCTTTGAACACCAAACCACCGTCATTAACGCGCACAGCTCTATCTTGGAAATGGCAGCCTGCCATTACCAAAACAATCATTGCGGTGACCAGAAGTTTGAATTTCATGAAATGAGTCAGTCGTTATTCGCAAACGCGCATACCTATAGAGACGAACTATGTATCGGACAGGCAGACTCTACCGACCAGCCAAACCGGGGGACTTTTAACGAAACTGCTGAATTTACCGCCCTCGATAAGCCGATAATTGAAGCTAGTTCCGTCCGTCAATTACGACGTTTGGGGTAGCCGGAGTCGCCAGACTTCGGGATGTGCCCCCCAAAGCTTGAACTCTGGCGAGCCCAGCTACAAAAACCACTCGTATGACAAATCTCGTTTTTAACTTCACAGCTGCTAGCAGCGTGATATCAATGCCATGAATCGTTCCACCGCTGCGAAGTCTGTTGGGACGATCGACTACTTGCTAGACGAATTAGCCAAGCTGGCCGCCAATCCCGACACGACGACCCATCAGCTCTGCAATCGGACAGTACAAGTAGCTGAATCGCTATTGAACTTGCAATGGGCTGCCGTGGTGGCTGCCACCAACGATAGGCAGGCAAATTCAAACGTGAATGCCAGCAGTGAACCGCAGCCAACCCCGCAGTCTCATGCTCAATTCAACTCGCCAATATTTGTGGCTGGCAGTGAAACAGCCGCGAAACAACTGGCTCAGCTGAACTCACAGTATCCAAAAATTGCCGGCCAATCCACTCAAACCAGTTGGCTGGAAAGCCTACAACGTCTACCGCACGTCTGCTTCGCCCCAATTGCGATTCACGGCCAAATGTGGGGCTGGCTGATCGCCGCCAAAGAAACCGCAACACCCGTCAAAAACTTTGAACGGGAAGTAGTCGCCGGAATTGGCGAAATCGTTGTCGATCATTTGAAAACAAAATCCGAACACCACAGCCAACGACAAGTCCACTTCCGACAACGCCTGAGTGCTTTCAAACTAAGCGCTCACGCGAGCCTAGATGTGCAGCGATCATCCAAACAGATCGTCAATGATGTCCGTTGGCTATGTGGGGTCGAGCGTGCCACGTTACTGTCAGTTCATGCAACGAATTATCGATCAAAGATCTTGGCGGTTTCCTCAATTGCAACCATCGATCGTAACAGTAACTTCACAAAACAACTTAGGTCGATGGTATCCTTGGCTGCCAAAAACGGATCGATGGTGACTTCAGACGAAATCGCAGGACAGGCGATCGCCGATCAAGCTAACCGAGGCAAACTGCAATCGCTTGTGAGCCAATGGACTCAAACCTCCGGTTTTGGCTTCTTGTTTGGGATTCCACTGACCGACCCGACCACCAATAAGACCATTGGTTTTTTAGTGTTGGAAGCCGACCAAAAGATTGACCGTTCCAGTTTTGCCACAGCACTGCGGCAAGTACAACCGCACGCCGCCGTAGCACTCGCCAATGCGATGCGTTTTGAGTCGATTCCATTTCGCCATGGCCTGTCTGCACTGCGTCACGTTACTCGCTTTAGCAGCCTGGCAAAACTCACTGCCATCGGAATGCTAATTGCCGGTGTGGTCGCAGCGATGCTATTTGTACAAATGCCATTTTCGGTTCGCGCTAACGGGGAATTGCTACCACGAATCGAACAAACGGTGTCCGCCAAAGTCGATGGAAATATCGCGACCGTCGAAGTCGAACATGGCCAGACGGTAACCGCCGGACAACGGTTGGCGACCATTCAGAGCCCCGATTTGATTGCTGAAATTGAAAGTGTCGATGGCGAGTACGCCAAGACCCGGCAGTTGATCGATTCTAAAAAGATCTTGATGGGCCAGTACGGGCACGCCGGCGATCCAGCCTTGATTGCCAGACTGGCCGCTGAAGTTAGCGACTTGAAATTCCAACTAGAACTATTGCAAAACCGCCAAACCTTTCTTTACGAAAAACGACAACAACTGGCCGTCGTTGCTCCGCGAACCGGTCAAGTCATCACATGGCGGCCACAAGCAAATTTGCTGGGCAAACCCGTTCGGTGGGGCGATCGATTGTTTGACATCGCCGATCTGGACGGCGATTGGGAAGTCGTGTTACAGGTTCCCGAACAACGAATCGGATACGTCTGGCAAGAGTTTGGCCACGATGTTGCCACTGACAAAAACAAACCCGACAATCCAGATAGCCCGTTGAAGGTCGAGTTCTTTTTGCAGTCCAACCCGAACCAACGATATCAATCAAACGTGATTGAAATTGCTCGATCGGTAGAAATCGATCCTGAACGAGGAGTACTGACGACAATCCGCTGTCAGGTACCCGAAGAGCTCAAGCATTGCCGACATGGCGCGAGCGTGGTTGCGGACATTAATTGTGGAAACCGTTCGCTGGCGTTTGTTTGCTTTGGCGAATTCTGGGACGGTTTGCGAAGAAATTGGGTCCGCTAGAAACCGCAGACCTCAACCATTTCCATTTGGTAACCCGAGCGAGGTCTCTGCGTTAACACCAAGCTAACCGCGGCGAAATCAGGGGCAAGTCGATTGCACTGCAAATCAGAGACCCTCGCGGGCTTCCAAGGAGTTCACTGAGTAAACTCCACCACACGCTTAGGCAACCGACGTGCCAATCGAATAAAAATTTGGCCGCTCAATCCCGAAGAAAACCGCCTCTCTGATTAATTCCGCCCAACAGATGTACCGTTTTGCAACAAGCGGTCTGTTTTGCATGTTGCAAAATTGCTCAAAGTTAGAATTGATTTAGCAGCGTTCGCCAAATTGATTGAAGATCCCACACCAGCATTGGTGTCTTATTTGGAACCGCTCTTAGATTTTGCAGACTTCTGGCTCGCGGCTTTCGCTTTTTCTTGCTTGGCTTTCTTTGCCGCCTCGGCTTTTTTTCGTTTGGTTTCTTTGGCGGCGTCAAGCTTGGCTCGTAGCACTTTAAATTCTGCGGCTGGGATCGGCATTAGCTTGCCGTTAAATGCGTCTACGTTGTCCATGAAAAACAGATGCCCATGATCCGCTGTCACGATCAATTGGGTTTCGTCCCAGTTACTATTTTCTTCGACCCACTGCACGATTGTCTTAAACGCATCATCGCCACTGAAAACCGAACCGATCGAATTATCGATATTGTTTTGATGGTTGGCCCAGTCGATATCGCCAGCTTCGACCATCAAATAAAACCCGAGCTCGTTTTTTTCTAACACCGTCAACGCCGCGGAAGTCATTTCGGCCAACGTCGGATTTTCCTTGATGTCCGCTTCAGAATATCGCTCCGCTTCCGAATTACCACGTGTCGGATTGAAATCACCGTCGGCAGTTTGATAGGGCAAGTGTCCTTTTTTCACACCAAAGAAACCAAACAAACGTTGATTATTTTTTGCTGCTTTAACAGCAGCTTCGGCGATCACTTCCGTTCCATCACGCCCCTTGGTTCGCTCGGCCACCACGTACTTGCCGCCAGCTTTAATGGCTTTCATATCGTTGCCGGCGATGTACTTGCAGCCGGGCACGTAATTCTTACCTTGCTTACTACGGTCGTCTTTACTTGTTTCACCCCATCCACAACCCAGTAACACGTCAACTCCCGGTAACGGCCGACGGTGGTTGGTCGACGGCAACCCCAACAAATCTCGTGCAATGTCCTGGTAGTCATGACGAGTAACATTGTTGGCATACACGCACGCCGGTGTGGCGTGAGCAATCGGAACGTTGGTTACGATGCCAATTGCAAATCCATCGGCTTGCATTTCACGAGCCAACGGTACCAACTGCTGACCATCAGGACCAATATTAATCGAACCATTAAAAGTTTTAACACCGACATTCAGCGACGTTGCCGAAGCCGCCGAATCTGTCCATGGATGCTGTAGGGTTTTCCAATTGCCTTTTAAATAAGAGGCACTTGGCGGAACCGACCAAGCGGTTTGGCCACCGTACTTGGCACAATAACCACCCAATCGTTCGGAGCCGCGGACTTTCAAAATTTGGCGGTCAACATCAACCTTCGTATCACCATTGTGCGGAGCCGTCACGCAATATCCGCGATCGGATTCACTGGCTTTGTCATAATCCAAAAACGCCAACCCTGTATCCCAACCGCGAACCGAACGTTTGGATTGATTACGATAGACCGCAGCAGCATGGGTTGTGTCCCAATCCATCCCGTCAAACACCAGCAAGATAATGTTCTTTTTCAGGGCTTGCTGATAAGCGGTTCGATTGAGCCGGCAGATATCGGTTTGATCAAAGTACTTGGCAGTCGGGTTAAACGTTTCTTCGGGCAAAAAGCCGTAACATTCTTTAAGCTTTTCGCGACTGCGATAGATCGAGTTTTTTCCTTGCACCGAATCGAGGCGAATCCCAAAACTGTAAACTGGGACCAAACGGTTAGAATGCGTGTCCCAGTCGACATAGTTCCTTCGCGTGTCGCCCCAATGACCCCAAGTCGCTTCACCCGTTTCGATCGCCTGAAACTGTAGCGAGCGAATTGCATCGGTGTCTTGCTGTGCAAAAGCCACCGATGTGACGGAAAGCAAAAATCCGGCAACTAAAAAACATCGATCAATCATGGAGGTATTCAGGCAGAAGGCGGTTCGTGCAAACCTCCATTGTAGCTCAGCAACCAGCCAACCAAAACCTATCTGCTTGCGGGGCCCTAAGCTGCGCTGGCGATTGTCTGAAGGTCCATCGATCCGATTTCGCCAACGAAGTTCAGCTCCGCTGATTCGGCTTCTTTACTACCAAAAACAAACACGCTGGTCCGATTGTTTTCACACAAGCTCGCCACCGCTGGACGAATGGATTGCTCGACCATGATGATCGGCCGAAAACCGGTCACAATCATTTGCTCGGCCATCGTATTGATCGCGTCCGCTAAACTCTGGCGTAGTGTCAGCGACAAACCAATTCGAATTTCTTGTTGCTCGCTATCCCAAGCGCAAGCCAGTCGATGCTGCAGTTCACTGCTAAGCGTAAAAACAGAAACCGGTGCTCGGTCGGCTCCCGCTAAACCCGCGGCAATGTGATGCGACAATCGCTGACGTACAAATTCGGTCAGTTGCCAAATCGATTGACTTGCACCTGCATGGTCGCCGAGCGTTTCTAAGATCAACCCCAACGGGCGAATCGAAATACCTTCCTTCAATAACGACTTGAGCACCTGTTGGACTTGCGAAATCGTCAGCAAACTGGGAATCACTTCTTCGACTACCGCGGGCGAAGTAGCCCGCATACTATCGATGATCAGCTTGGTAGAATCGCGAGTCAGCAAATCGTCTGCGTTCTCGATCGCGGCAAACTCAAGTTGTTGTGACAAAACATCCGTCGACATTTTCACTTGGTATCCCGCTTGCTGAGCTACCGCAATCGATTCTGGCAGAATCCAGTAGCTTGGCCCATCAGCCAAGTGGCCTTCGGCGACTTCACGAACGGCGAGTTCTCCCAGTGGTTTGCTGGCGCTTCCTGTATCGATCGCCAAACAAAAATCTGGCTGGATGGTTCCCTGCTCCACCACGCGACCTTGAATCAAAATCCGAAATTGGTTTGGCTCCAATCGCATGTCATCTGCAAGGCGTACCTTCGGTAGCACAATACCGATTTTATTGGCAACAGATTTCCGTACGGCAGTGATTTGAGGCAGCAAAAACCCGCCATTGCTCGGGTCCGCCAAACGAATTAACCCCGTTCCCAATTGCATTTCAATCACGTCACTGACCAACAAACTCTCGATTGACTGGTCACCTGTATTCGACGGTAGTGTTGGCTGGTGGTCGGCAACAGCTTTCGCTTGAGCGGCTTTAACCACCAGTGCCTGTTGATTCCGATTTTGCAAGATAAATGCGCCGCCCAAACATGCGGCAGCGATCACCAATAGTGGGACCTTTGGCAAATTGGTCAGCACCATCAATCCAAGAAAGATCGCAGTAATTACCAACACAATTGGTCTAGCGAAGACTTGTTTAGCAGACTCCCGCGACAAATCGGTTTGCCGAGTACTCCGAGTTACCAGCAAACCAGCGGCCAGCGAAATCAAAAGCGCCGGTAGTTGACTTACCAATCCATCGCCGATTGTTAGCCGAGTAAATGTCATACTGGCTTCTGGCAAACTCATCCCAGAAGACAGTCCAATCACTAGACCGCCTGCGATGTTAATCATTGTAATGATCGCTCCGGCAATCGCGTCCCCGCGAACGAACTTACTGGCCCCGTCCATCGTGCCATAGAAATCCGCTTGCGCGATCACGTTTTTTCGTTGAAGCTGAGCTTCCTCATTGTCAATCACGCCAGCATTTAAGTCGGCATCGATTGCCAGTTGCCGCCCAGGCATGCCGTCGAGTGTAAATCTGGCGGCGACTTCACTGATCCGTGAAGCTCCTTTGGTAATCACAACAAACTGAATCACCAAGATGATCGAGAAAATAACTAAACCGACTGCCAAGCTATCGCCGGCAACGAATTGACTGAAACTTTGAATCACACCACCGGCCGCTTGATCCCCGTCGATCGCACCTCGCGTTAGAATCAGGCGAGTCGTACCAACATTCAGCGCCAACCTCGCCAGCGTTGTCACCAACAGCAGCGAAGGGAAAACGCTCAGCTCTAGCGGCGATCTCGCGTACACGGTTGCTAGCAAAATCACGACCGCCATCGAAATATTGGCTGCCAACAACACATCCATCACCATCGGTGGCAGCGGCACGAAGATCACCATCAAACAGGCAATGATTCCGATCGGCAGCAGGTAGTCAGGCCAGCTTTTTGTGAGGTTCATGACAAGCACAAAGTTAAATTTGGGTGCGCGAGGGATAAGGTTGTTTCGGCGACATTAGCCAAATTTTGAAAACCAGCCTAGATCGATAAAAATACTTGCCAGCACCCGTAAAAAGCGGCCTTGTTCGACTCAAATAGTTTTCTATTATCGCGACCGAACTTTCCCAGCCCGTTTACCTACCAGCAATGACAAAAACATGTTGCGATCTTTAAAATACCTACTTGGTGCCGGCATCGTTTTGGTTACCAACCCGACTACCATCTTGGCCGACGACGTGGCGGCAGCGGCTAGCGAAGTTGCTGGCGAAACAACCACGGGCCTGATCAAGACAATTTCCAACGCGTTCGAACCTGGCGAAATCGGCCAGCAGGCTCACCGGGAGCTTTGGCAACTCGGCGGCAATGTGACGTTTTTCATCGCCGTATTGTTCATCGGCTACATCATCGCTTCGTACATTGGGCGAGTCGTTGGAGGCGTCGTCACCAAACGCGTCGACGTAACGCTAGGGAAATTCCTGACCAAAGCCATTCGAAACATGATCTTGCTGGTCGTTGCCATGGTCGTGTTACAAACCACAACCGGCACTGACCTGTCGGCTTT
>CAZORR010000057.1:0-14476 GCA_964582115.1 uncultured Pirellulaceae bacterium | reverse complement strand
TGATACAAGTGATTCAAACCCGCGTGGCCACGAGCACACAAGTAGCCACGGCTGTTTGGGTCTTTGGGATTGCCTTCGATTTTAACCAGCCTACCATCTTTAACGTGGCCGATGGTTCCGCAGATGGTACTACACAGTTGACACATGCCCGGTACTTGGGTGGTGTCTTTGTATTTGTTGATGTCCGGCCAATTTTTCTTTTTCATTGGCCCCGGCAACTGGCAAACACCCGGTGCCGGTCCACTACCGGTCTCGTAAGCCTTACCGCGAATTCGTTTCCACTTTTCTAGATCCACGCCTTGTGCCGGACGTTGTTTGCCTTGTTGAGCCGCCGAGGAATCACCGGTTTTATCTTGAGGTGCTGGGCACCCAGCCAAAGTCGTGGCCCCCACGGCGAGACCGAGTTGCAAGAATCGTCGGCGAGCATTTACGGGGGCTTGAGTTTTGTCAGCGGGCATCGCGTTGGATTCCGTCACAGAAGAGCTAGTGTTTTTTTTCATGCCAAAATCGTTTTTGGATCAGTCGAGATAGAGCAAGGCGTCCGGTTGGACGGAACGTGGTCAACAGAGCGAGCAGGTTAAGAATCAGCAGGCGGTGTTGGCGAAGTGGCTGACGAGCCACCGCTGGATCCTTTCGGGTCGTCCTGTTGAACGCCTTTCCAGTTGTAGATACTGTAGGCATCAGGGTTATACGATTCACCTTCGGTTGGAATACGTGGTTCGATTGCTGCCGGGGCCTTACCGGCAAACCACATGCGCGGTTTGGTTTCTTTTTCACCACGCAGTTGAACCAAACCACTTTCGGCTTCCGCTTTTTTCATCGTCAGCGAAATGTCAGAATTGGGATCGTTCAAATCACCAAACTTAAGCGCTTCGGCTGGGCAAGTCGGCACACAAGCTGGCTCAAGACCATGCTCGGTTCGGTGGTAACAGTTGTGGCACTTCACTGCTTGCTTGGCAACGGGATCCAAATAGATCGCGCCATAGGGGCAAACTTCGACGCAGGTTCCGTGCCCGCAACAAGTTTCGTAATCAACGGCAACCGTACCGCCTGATTTCTTGTGCAATGCTCCGCAAGGACAAGCTTTGATACAAGGCGCGTCTTCGCAGTGCTGGCAGGACATCGGCATGAACAGCCGAGCGACTTTCGGATAGTCACCTTCGTCTTGATAAAAAGTTTGACGAATGTAGTTGCCAAGCGGTACGTCGTTTTCGGATTTGCAACTGACTTCGCAACCGTGACAGCCAAAACATTTCCGCGTGTCCACGAACCAGCCAAGCCGCTTGCCGTCGTCTGGCGCCGTCATGCGATCTTGCCAGTATTCTTGAGGCTGAAAAAGATCGTTGTCTTTTGGCTGACCGGCTACGCTTGTGGAGGCCAATCCGGCGCCAACTCCGGCAACAACCGAACCTTTCAGAAATTCACGACGTCCCACCGATGGATCGTTTGTTTGAGGGACACTTGAGGTAGCTTCAGCATCTGGTCCTTGAGAACCTGGCTCAGTTCGTTCAGCCATTCGACTTCCGTTCAAAAACTCTCGTTAATAGTCAAGGCTCTAGGTTAACGAAAAAATGTCAGCATTTAAACTCGAATGGCAAGGAATTATTTCGCAAATTACCTCGTGTGTTGATTTTGAATCGCTTTTTGTCCAAAAAATATTCGCGGTGATTAACAGCAACACAAAAAAAGCTTTGCAAGTTACCTTACAAAGCTTTCGGTGGCCGAACAATGAGTTTTTTTTCAAGCTCTTGTTGGCTCGAAATGACAGTGCTTTTTAGCAACGATTAAACGTTGGCAGGTGGGGTCGTAGGTGGCATTGCTCCGACAGCAGGCGCTGGAACTGGAGCAGGAGAGGTGGTTGCATCGGTAATTCGCAATCGCTCTTGTTCGGCTTGCCGTTCGGCAGATGCTTCAAGCTTTTCTACACCATCAGCAGTGATCGAGATCGCTCCGCCTTCTTCGCGTTGGATCCAGCCTTTTTCGCGAAAGAACCAAACGTGAAAGTCGAGCACTTCAACTGGAATACCCATCATTTGTTCAACTGTGTTTATTCCCAAACCAGGTTTTTTAATGTCTTTGCGACGCTGAGCATAAAACAGCGATAGCAATCGATGGCGGTCGGCGGTGTCATCGCCAATTGATGCTGAGCCTTTGTCGAGTTCAACCTCTACAGCTTTTTGTTTATTGAGTTCGGCGTCAAAACTAGCTCTCCTTTCAGGGGAGCCTACCACCTCGTAGGCTTCGGCGATTTGGGCGAACTTTTGGATGTCACCATGTTCTGACGAATCTGGATGGTATCGCTTGGCTAGATAGCGAAAAACACGCTCGACCGTTTCAAATGAAGCGCTTGAGCTAATTTCAAGAATTTCATAGTGGTTAACAAAATCGGACATGGTCGATTCCAAGACGCGTTCAAAGGTAGCTTAGCAAATTCGTTGGCATATAATGAACCTAAAGCCAATCGTGCTAGAACGTACGACTTTCTTTAGCTGACACCGCCGCAACCAAGCCACAGCATTAAAAATCCCCCTAATGTACTGATGGATTTATCGGTTATTCCGATCAGTCGGTGTGCGGTCGCCAATATAACCGTTCCGCCACAGCATCCATTAAGAGTTATCGCTTACGATCGATTTGTCAAAATAATTGATCGCCATTCCAGCATCGATTACAACTTTCTGTGCCGTAATCCCCGAAGACCGAGGGCTTAGCAAAAAACAAGCCGCGTCAGCGACTTCCTGAGTCGAAACGGCCTTGCCGCGTGGGATCACCTTTTCGGCGAACAAGTAGCTATCGACGTAGCCCGGGATTCCCGCCGATGCTGAAGTCTTTAACAACCCGGGCGACACCGCGTTGAATCGTACTTTGGAAAACTGACTGAAGCTCTTTGTTAGAAATGCCAGTGAGCTATCTAGCGCGGCTTTTACGGGAGCCATGAATCCGTAATTCTCGCTGGCCATCGTAGTTGTCGAAATTGAAATCGTAATCACCGACGCGTCCTCAACCAGGCAGTCCTTAAACGCATTGGCCAGTGCGATGAATGAGTAACAAGAAATATCAATCGTGCGTAAAAACTGACTCTTGGTTGTTTCATGGAACGGTCGGATGCCGGCTTCATCATAAGCAGCAAAAGCGATCGAATGAACCAAGCCATGCACTTCCGGGTACTTGGCTTTGATTTCGTCGCGCACCGATTCAATTTGGTCTTCAAATTCGACATCGCAAATATAGCAAGGCCGATCGCCCATCAACTTCTTGACGGTCTCTTTCCGCTCGGGGCTTCGAACAACGTAAACGACGACGGCGCCGAATTCTTCCAGCGTTTTTCCAATGTGCCAGGCAACGCTTTTTTTGTTGGCAACGCCAAAGACAATGATTGTTTTACCGGCAAGGCCCAAGAAGTCCATGTTTACTAAAATCCAACAGAGTTAATGTTCTAATCGATCAGCGACCACTGAATCCGCAAAAGCACGCCGATTGTAAGCCCTAGGTCGTTTGCTTGTAGGCCCCGACAGCCTCAATGGCTAACAAAAGCCCGACAACCTACGATCAGTTAAATACTCAACCCAAACAACCAAATCGCGGATGTCAAAATCACAGGCGTCAAAGCCAAACTAGCAATTGTCGTAAAAACTACGATTTCAACAGCAACAGCCGGCTTTCCACCAAAATGCTTTGCGATCACGATTGGGAACACTGCCGCTGGCATCGCAGCCTCCACCAGCAAGATCAACATCAACGGTTTTGTATGAGACAATAGCTGAGCAGCCAGCAGGAACAAAACAGGCATCATCAAGAACCGCAGCACAATTGCCGCTACTGGTATTCGCCAACCTGATAACCACTTGTCATTCAAAACAACGCCCGCTAACGATACCCCCACCAATAGCAAGCTGACCGGAATCGCACAGTTCCCCAATTGCGTCATCGCATCGTTCGCAACCGGCGGTATCAACCGATAACCTGAAGTGAAGTTCAAAAACAACCCAACCGTAATCGCAACCGTTGGGCCATTGATCAGTCGCCGCCACATCCCGGTTCGAGTTCCGCTGATAATGACGACCCCGATCGTCCACAGCGCGAGTTCAAGGCCTAAGTTGTGTACGAACAAGACGCCTAGGGTCTCCTTTGCGTCCGCGGGAAATAGTCCTTCGATCAACGGAATCGGAATGAAACCATAGTTCTGAATCGCCCCCGAAACGGTAAACGTATTTCGTTCAGCGCCTGACTTAAGTTTCAGCAGTCTGCTAACTCCAGCCGATAACGCCAACGCAATCACCGTCAGCGACAGGCCCGCAGTGAATGCCGTCGCGACAACGGACACTTGCTGCAGCGATTGATTACCACAGACCTTGGAAATGATAAAACACGGATACAGAACATTTAACGCCAGCGTCATGATGTTCTTTTCGGACGATTCGGTAACCAGTCCGACCAATCGACATAGGCAACCGGCCCCGATTATTAGGAACACCGGCACCGTTTCGCCGAGAATATTAAAAAATGTCGTTTGGAATTCGGCCACTAACTCGGCAACACTTCTCGCTCAAGCTGTTTCGCGAGTGCAGGTTCGATTCGCAACGCAGCACATAATTGTTCCAAGTAGGTCTTCTCGGATTCGGTTTGTTCGCCCGTCACCAACAACGAAGCCAAATAAACTTCGACCGCTTGTTCGGCCGAGTCGACACTGTCGGCAATCCGCTGTGCATCAACCGGCTGTTGTACTTCATTCATCAGAAACGCACTCGTTGCATCGTTCAAATCCGACGAATCGATTTGCTGAGTAATCAGTCGGTTTTCTTCTTCATCGATCACGCCGTCCGCCTTTGCGGCTGCAATCATGGCTCGCACCACACCCAAGCTACGGTCGATCAGGTCTTGACCGGTTAGTTCATTCAGTGCCGTTGCCTTGGCTTGGCTGCCTTGGCTTTTTTGCCACTCGGTGTACAGCTTATAAGACAATCCGCCGAGTGCCGCTACAGATCCGATTTTCAGGATCGGCGACAATGCCTTGCGGCCAGATTCGGTACCGACCAATACAGCCAACACACCACTGGCCGCCGCACCGACGCCAATCTTTTTCATTAATGCATCGCGTTCTGGGCCAGCTGGCGGCAAACGATCTTCAGCATAACGCAAGCCCTCGGCTGCCATTTCTTTTCCTTGTTCGACTAATTCACCGGAGCGTTCAAGGCCTTGCTGCGCTAGTTTTTTTCCAGATTCGAGAAGTTGCTCAAGTAATTGTTGGGCGTCCATTGATATACCTTTGAGAAAGTTGAGGGGAAATGAAGGAGGGAAATTAAATCCACAACAGAAACGAAACCGGAGCCGCAAAAACGAGTGAATCAACCACATCTAAAATGCCGCCGAGCCCTGGTAGCCAAGTGCTCGAGTCTTTCGTGCCCGAGTCGCGTTTGAGTAATGATTCAGCTAGGTCGCCGAACATTCCGGCCAGCGTGACTAGCATACCGTAAAGGAAAACCCACCACCACGGTTTGTCTAATTCTACCCCGATCAACACCGGCGAAACAAACCAAACGATCAGCCCAGCCCCAAAGCAACCGCCAACCAATCCGCCTATTGACCCTTGCACTGTTTTACCGGGGCTTAATGCAGGCGCCAGCTTGACCGTGCCAAATGATTTTCCTGCGAAATATGCTGCCGCATCAGACACTTTGACTGTCGTCAGCATCGTAACGATTGTCATCAAGCCCACGGCGTTGCGGTCTAGGTAGCGATGAGCAATCAAAAATGTGAACAAGATGTTCAAATAGATCAGCGCAAACGCGCTAACGCCCATCCGTTCAATAACTTCACCGCGCCCCTGCCCTACCGGCTGATAACTAACCATCTCGCTAATGACCACGATCACCATCCCCGCGACCAAGCCAGCCAGTCCGAATCCAAATCGTCCCAGCACACAGTCTGCAGGGTAAGCTTTCCATAATGCTGGTGTTACCGTGATCGCGACCATCACTACGGCAGCAAACATCAACGTTAATCGATTGACTTTCGAAGCGGCACTTACGAACATCGCCGCCAGCTCATCGCTGGCCATTGCAGCAGTCACAATAGCCAACGCCGCCACTACCAGACCACATTTGCCGTAAACTGCTGTGGTTCCCAGCCAATAATCTAAACACAACAATAGGATCATCACGCTGACAATAACAGCGGCAGAGATCAAACGTTTTCCCAGCACAGGTTACTCCTGTTCCTGCGGTTGCGGCGAATTCAATCCACCGAAACGCCGATCACGGCTAGCAAAGTTGCGAATCGCGTCGTGAAAATCCTTGATCGAAAATTCGGGCCACATGCGTTCGGTCACCCACATTTCTGCGTAGCTAATTTGCCACAACAGGTAGTTGCTGATTCGCATCTCACCTGCTGTGCGAATCAACAGATCGGGGTCGCTCATTCCAGCGGTATACAAGTTGTCCGAAACCAGCTGTTCATTCACATCGTCAGTCGTCAGTTCCTCAGCAGCCACTTGTTGGCTAATTTTCCGCACCGCGTCGACGATCTCGGCGCGGCCACCGTAGTTAATTGCGAGGCACAAACAGCAACCCGTGTTCTTGGCCGTCAACTCGATCGATCGATCCATTTCAGCTTGCACGTCGTCGGGAATTCGATCTCTCTGGCCGATGATCTGTAAACGAATATTATTTTTCATCATCGTATCGCGTTCTTCAACGAGATACTCCGACAGTAAAAACATGAGGAACTCGAGCTCTTCAGCCGGTCGTTTCCAGTTTTCACTGGACAAGCAATACAACGTCACTTGTTCGATGCCCAGCCGAGCACATTCTTCGGTAATCCTGCGGACCGTTTTGGCACCTTGTTGGTGACCACGGATGCGCGGCAAATCTTGGCGCTGAGCCCAACGGCCGTTGCCATCCATAATGATCGCCACGTGACCAGGCTGTCTCTCTTTTGGAACGTCAAGTTCTAAAATAGGATCGGCGGCAGACATGTTGCAGATGGTAGGGAGTAAAGTATTTGGAGACGAAAACAATCGGCGGCTCTTTGGCCGACAACAAAGACCAACAGTTTAACCGCCAAACCCATCATCGACTACTCTGCCTTCAAGTTCCGTCAACACATCGGCGATTGTTTGCATTTGAGCTGGGTTTAGCTGCCAGCCGAGAGATCCCGCAGCTTCGCGGATTTGCCAATCTCGTTTGGCACCGCATAAAACCGATAAAATTCCCGATTGGTGGTACGTCCAGTTCACCACGACCTGCAAAACAGTCTTGTTCAGTTCAGCAGCCAACAAATCGAGTTGGTCCAGCAGACACTGTGCCCGTTCGAAATGGTCACCCTGGAAAATCTCATACTTTAGCCGACTGTCAGCCGGGTCAAATTGATGACCACGACGAATTTTGCCAGCCAATAACCCCTTCATCAGCGGCCAATAGGTGATCGTAGCGATGCCTTTTCGCAAGCACCACGGCAGTTCGTGTTGCTCAATGTCACGTTGCAACAAATTGTACGGCGGTTGGTTGGCGTCGATCGGGCAGACCTCGTGAAACTCTGCAATCTGTTCGGTCGTAAGATTGGAAACTCCCACCGCGCGGATCTTTCCCGACTGCTTCAGTTTTAAGAATTCATTGGCCGTATCAGCGATCGGTGTGCTGGGATCGTGAGCATGTAAGTAGTACAGATCGATCGTTTCGATTTGCATTCGTCGCAAACTCGTCTCACACTCTAATCGGATTCGTTGCGGTTTTGAATCAAACTGTCGCTGCCCTGAATCATCCCAATGCATACCACCCTTGCTGGCAATTACTACTTTTTCCCGACGGCCGCGAATGACTTGACCGATTAGCTTTTCACTTAATCCATCGGCGCCATACCCATGCGCGGTGTCCAGAAAATTAATCCCGGACTCTAGTGCGGTCAGGATCGTCTTTCGTGAATCCTCTTCGGTTGCGTCCAGAGTCGTCATGCCAGCAATCGGCCAACACCCCAATCCGATCGGAGAAACGTAAATGTTTGTTGTCCCGATCTGGCGCATTTCAAAATTAGTTAAGCCAAGAAGATCCAAGTTACAACTCGCAATATGAAGTGTCGTTTGTCAGACCGCGGCAAGGACTTCGCCAATGCAGTTCTTCGGGTTCGATCATGTCATCAGCCACCTCCGGGCCCCAAGTTCCAGCTGGATAGCCGTAAACAGGAATCGTCGGATCGTTTTCCCAAGCATTTAAAATTGGTTCAACGAACTCCCAACAATTTTCGACACTTTCGCCGTAGGCGTACAATGTCGCGTCGCCCCGCATGCAATCTAACAACAGACGACCGTAGGCATCGGGCAGGTCGGACTCTTCAATCAGGTCCGAGTAATGAAAATCCATCCCAACGTTTTTCACATGGAAACCTTCGCCGGGGACTTTCATGCCGACATTCAGCAACAGCCCTTCATCCGGTTGGATTCGCAGCACCAGTTGATTGTATCCATTTTCGAATACATCTTTTCGGCGTCGAAACAACGTGTGAGGCGGTTGCTTAAACGTAATCGTAACTTCCGTCACTTTAGTAGGCAGGCACTTACCAGTACGCACGTAAAACGGTACGCCCGACCAACGCCAATTGTCGATGTAAAACTTGAGCGCCGCGTACGTTTCGGTTTTTGAATCATTCGGCACACCTTCCTCATCGCGATAGCCTTTGACTCGTTCGCCTTTGACGGTTGAAGCAGTGTACTGACCGCGAATCGCAAACTTGGCCACGTCCTTTTCTGGAATTGGACGCAATGACTCAAAGAGCTTACTCTTCTCTTTTCGGATCGAACTTGCGTCTGGAGCAATCGGCGGTTCCATCGCCACGTGTGCCACGACTTGCATCAAGTGGTTTTGCAGCATGTCCCGTAAAGCACCAGACTTGTCATAGTACCCGCCTCGTGATCCAACACCGATGTTCTCCGCGTTGGTGATTTCCACGTGGTGGATGTAGTTACGATTCCACAAAGGTTCGAAAACACCATTGGCAAAACGAGTGACCAACAGGTTCTGTACCGTTTCCTTGCCCAAATAATGGTCGATTCGGTAAATTTCTTCCTCTGGGAAAAATTCCAACAGCGAGCGGTTTAACTCCTTTGCCGATGCCAAACTGGTACCAAAAGGTTTTTCGACAACCAAACGTCGGAAACCATTTTCAGACCGATGCAAACCATGATCCGCTAAAAACCGTGGGATCTTGTCGTACAGAACAGGCGGGGTCGACAGGTAGAAAATCGCGTCGCCACCGGTTTGAAATTCGGTCGCCAGCGATTCCATGCGGTCTTTGACAAGGGCGTAGTCATCAGAGTTATTTGTATCGATCGGCTGATAGAACAAGCATTTAGCAAAACGGTCGACGTTCGCTTTGTCTTCAGACTTCAGATCGATGAAGCCCGCGTCGTGAAACACACGATCGCGAAACTCTTCGTCACTTAATTTACTTCGGCTAACCCCTAGAATGACAAACTGTTCGGGCAGGTAGTCGTTTTTGTAAAGATCGTAAATGGCCGGAATGAGTTTCCTTTTGGCCAAGTCCCCAGAGGCTCCAAAGATCACTAAGGTTAACGGGGCGGGCTTTGCGTCACGGGTCATATTTTCGTGCATTGGTTACAGAGAGAAACTTTACTGGCGTTCGCCATGCCGCGAACGCTCAGTAAGATTCTAAAGTAGGTAACCAAATCCAGCATAGCCCGATGGCACCTCAACGGCGAAATAAATCAACGACCGCTGCCAGCAGAACTAATGGCTTCCACTGCCCTTTGCGGGCATGGTTGCGGTGTCAGCCAGTTTCTTAATCTTGATATTTTGAAACCAAACTTCGTCGCCGTGGTCTTGGAAGGCAATATGCCCCTCGGTTTGCGACGCAAAACGCTTCCAAGTGCTAAACTTACTGCCAGCCAAACGCTGCTTCCAATCATCACTGCTGGTATCTGCTTCTGCGACCAACACCCCGTTTAAGTAATGCATGATTTTTGAATCCTTGCATACGATCCTGCCTTGATTCCACTCGCCAACGGCTTTTTTAGGATAAGCCTTGGGCGGATACAGAGCATAGATGGAACCGGCAGAAGTTAATTCGCTCTTGCCATCCTTATGGCCGTCATTGTCAAGCACTTGGTATTCGATGCCACTTTTAGATGCCGCGCCGTCGCCCAAGCCGACGTGATAAAACACACCACTGTTACCGGCTTGGGAAACTTTCCACTCAAACCGCAAGTCAAAATTCTTGTACGATTCTTTGGTAATGATGTCGCCGGTACGTTTTACTCCGTCATACCGTAGGACTTTGTCGGTGACCGTCCAAGCAGGACTAATCGCCTCTTTCTTGTACCCACGAAATTTACTCAAATCGTTATTACTCAATAAGGACTCAAAGCCATCTTCGGTCGCCTTAGTGGACGAACCCTGCTTCGTAGTCGAACCCTGTTTTGTTTCCAACCCTTGCTTTGTTTCCGAACCCTGTTTTGTTGCCGATTTTTGTGATGAAGACTGAGGGAACGCCGCAGCCTGAGACTCAGCACCGATAAAACACACTAACGTCAAAAAACAAGCACCTATCGCGAATCGCGAGTTAATCATTTTAGTATCCATGGCAAATATTCATTCTTATTGGGAGTTGTGAGCACAAACTATTTATTTTGAAGTTTGAAGCTCAGCTACATTGTACATTTCTGCCACTTACCTGTCGAACAGGCAAAAGTGGCGTAAGCTTCTAGACAGCGATTGGTGCGCTGCAACCAAACATGAAAACGCTTACTTACTGTTAGACACATATACCGAGTACGGCTATTTATTTAAGTCTTCAGTGATTTGTTTGATATTCCCTGTGTCCTGACGAGGCTCGGGCGGGTGGTAAGCCGTCTCGGCAGCCAACAAGCACGAGATAAGCACAAACCCGATAAACCAATAACGTGGCCAGACTCGAACCGCTTGCCCAGCCTTGCCAATGTAAGTGCTAATCCCAACTGCCCAAAAGGTAATCGCGGTTCCTAAAATGATGGCAATCACGTTGGTGAAAAACAACAATGACGCTCCAGCAGACAATATAAAATCGCCCATTGCCAGCGAAAGCCCGGCGGTAGCGATTGGAGGAACCAGTGCCGCAGCGATCGCTACGCCCGGCAAAGCAGACACCAAGTGCGGGCGTCCCATTGCATAGGCCGCCGCGACACCACTGGCGAGCGCCACAATCAAATCCATAAAGTGTGGCCTATCACGCGCAAACATTTGCGGGCTAATCGGATAGCTCGGATCGCCAAGCTTGATGCAAGCACCCGTTACCACGCCAATCAACAACGCCACTGCAAAGCCAAGCAATACTGACTTGACGCCATCTTTGAGCAATCTTTCGTTTGCTTGGACCAACGCCAATCCAACCGCAACCAGTGGAGTCATTAACGGTGCAACCAACATGGCCCCAATCACCACCGCCCCAGAATCTCTAGCTAATCCCAACGCTGCGATCAGCGTTGCCAAAGACATCAATGCAACAAAATCAAAATCAAAACGAGAGTTACTGTCCAGTCGATCAACCAACTTGGCTCGATGCTCGCGATCGATCTGCGGCACCAATGTACGTACCGTTTGCTTTAATTTCCCCCAAGCTTGATCCGCGAGCGGTGTCCCGCACCTCATCATCGCCAATCCAACTTGTCGATCCCCATCTTCACGTTGCAGTTGGTCCATCAACCTGCGCATTATTTTGCTGCTGCGCGTTCCCGTGACAATCAGGTCATAGTGACTCAAGACAAGTTGGTTTGCGCCGTCAACAAAGCTGTCGGCAAGCGCGGCAAGTTTACGCACCTCAACTTTGCTGGACTTAAAACTCTTGGCAAGCTGCTTCAAATGACGGTCGGCAACTTCTTGCGCAACGACATCGTCTGAAGGCCTGACATAGAGCAAGGTAACTTCAGCGGACATCGAGCGGGCGAGCTGCATGGTTTTGGCGAGTGCAAAATCGTCGTCTTTATCTTGCTCACTCTCGCATAGCAACAGCAACTGGCGAGGCGATTCCTTGCCCGCCTCATCGACTGTCGGCTCGCTCGGCGGGCTGCCTCCGATACTGATCACTTGGCAATGAGCCGATTTAAATAAACGTTCGCCGGAACTCTGCTGGGATTCGTCTTTATTGCGGGTCGGCATAAACGCTGGCAGCAGGAGCGTTTTGACATCTAAATCCGGCAGCTTTTCCGCAAACGCCGCTTCTGGGTCTGGGCTTTGGACTTCGAATACAGAAACCATGACCCGATCATGATCGGTCGATTCGTTGCTGTCAGCAACGTTGGCTTTAATGACGATTACATCTTTGTTCTGTTTCGATAGCATTTCGAAAACGGCCGTGTGAAGCGAACCTGCGTCTTCACTAGGTTTGCTGAGTTCGGTCCAGTCTATTTTGCCCTTGGACATGCGCGGAATAACGATCTGCAATGGCACATGGGCAGCCCGAGCGAATTCGATCGACCAACAGATGAGGCTCTCTGTATTGGTGTCATTGTTGATATAAACTGCGACGGACATTAACTGGTTTCCAAAGGTTGACCGGAGACGGGCGCTAATAGATTACCATCTCGTGGCCTACTTGGTCCACATGAACCATTCGAAACGATCGGATGGTTATTGGGCGAAAATTCTCGATCGAAAAAACTTTTCCAAGGCTAAAAGTTGCCACCATGATGTTCTCAGCCTTAACAAGGCTTATTTTTGCTGAGCGATCGCTTGGTTGAGATGGTGCCGCACGAGGCGGCCACTGACTTCGCCTTTTATAAGCAGTTCTTTGGCAACGGCTTCGAGTGCCACTGCATGCGCGGGATCGCTGAGCAAGTTTTCGGTTTTGTTGATCAGGCGTTGTCGCAATTTGTCCAGCTGTCGCTGAGTTCGCACGCGAGAATCCAGCAGACGATCGACGGCCCGCAAGTCAACCGATGCGCCCGCTTCACAGTAGCGGCCGGTGAAAACCGACTCTGCCACCATGCCAGCCAGTAAGATGATCACTTCGTCTTCAAGCCAATCGTCGGTTGGCTTGGAACGGCCCTTTTCGAACATCACTGCGCCCAACCGAACACCACCTGTCTGTAAGTTCGCCCGTTTGACCGTCGCTTTCTTTACTTGTCGCCCCAACGATATCGCGACCACGGCATGCCCCGCTTCGTGGTACGCGGTGGCGATACGATTCGAATCTTTGGCCAGGTCGTTTGAGTTGATCGGTTCGTCGGCACTGACTTGATCGCTCGAGTCCAAGTCTGGCTGGTCAAAATTGTTCTTCATACAAGATATCGTAGCCGATTCAGCGTTCGCCGGGCACGCCTACGGATCTTCCCCCAGATCTTTTCTTGCAAACGATACACCTGAGAATCATGCGACGCGGCTTCCGATTTACCAACATCATACGACAAGCAAGCTTACCGTTTCAGGTTCAGCAGTCCTGCCGTCAGGTGCGCTTACGACATCGGCGCTCTGCATCTGTGACAGATAGGCCTGTAGCACTTCATCGGTTGCTCCGATTTTGCGCCACTCTTGAGCGAATTCCTGCGCCGTTACCGAGCCGACAATGGTAATCAGAAGCATGGAGGTGTCAGCTGGGCTTAGCGTCCGCTGATAATTGAAAACTTCAATCGCCTCGCCCACCATTTCGCTGGTAAGCGGGGCATCGAAATTAAAATTGGCCAATATCGCGGTAACCTCTTCATGCTCGCCTTCCAACCTAACGGTTTGGACTCGAGCCAGATGCGGGTATTCGACTCTTTTGTTTTTGCGAAAGAGTAAAAAATAGGTGATCATCGAGGACATGACCAACACAAGAAAAACAACAACAGCGGCGATAGGGGCTGAAGCGGCAAGGAATTCGCAGGAATCCATGGTTACTTTCGTATTGTTTTTTTATTAGAAGCCGACCGTCGCATTTTTTTCATGCTCACTGGTTGTTGAAGCTGCGGAGCCCCCATTGAGCGTAGATAATTTAGCGTGTCCGCAAGAATGGCTCAAACTGTGTGCCCTGCTTTCTTCAACGCAAGAAGCAGGACATATCGATCGTTTACGGACGTTTACACGGCCGGCATATAAAAAAAGCTCGCCGTTCCCGAAGGAGCGACGAGCTTTCAAATTTTAACAACAGGTTGTTAATCTAAGATTCGCAACCTATTAGCTTAGAGCCTAGCGGCATCCGCAACCACAACGTACTCGGCGGCTACCCAAACGGGCTCCGCTGAACAAGCGACCGCCACCGATGCGACGACCACCGCAGCATGAAGTAGCAGCAGCGTGACCTGAGCAAGAAGCAGCTGCAACTGGAGCTGAAGCGAACACAGGAGCAGAAGCAACTGGAGCTGAAGCGAATACAGGAGCAGAAGCAACTGGAGCTGAAGCAAATACAGGAGCAGAAATCGCAGGAGCCGCTGAAACTGGACCTGAGCAACCGCAACCTGCAGCAGGAGCGCCGATTACTGAGCCGCCAATTGGAGCACCGATTACTGAGCCGCCAA
>CAZORR010000056.1:3628-14547 GCA_964582115.1 uncultured Pirellulaceae bacterium | reverse complement strand
TTCAGCTTGGTCAGACTACTAGGTACTGTTGATTTCGAGAAGCTCGTTCCTTCGTTGTTCGATCTATTCAGACCGTGGAAGCTTGGCTTACTTTCCAATCCAAAGTCAACGATTAGCTGAGAATATGGCGGACGAAAAATTGCCTTTATTGGAAGCCATATCGTCCACATGAATTCTGAGGCTGGTAGTTCTGAGTTTGACCGCGAGTCGTTGATCCTTGTTGAACCGGCGGATGAGCTGGTAACGGCTGGCGGGTTGCTGATCCTTGCGGACGAAAATTCTGTACAGGCACGGCATTTTGGGCTGGTGCTAGATTCAGACTCCAGTCGTAGTCCAAGTAAGTGGTCGCCGCTGATCCGCTGGCTGCCAATTGAGCAGCTCCAGCGGGCATGAATTGTGACAAGTACTGCAGGCGTTCGCCGTCGGTGCGACCGAAATCATCACCGAACCACTGGATAATCGGTGATAGCCCAAGCTGACCTCGCTGCACGTCGTAGCTAAATTTTTCAGGCGTCTGAAAAAACAGCACTGCACTATTGGAAAGTTGTTGCTCCAACGACCCCGGGAAGTATGCTCGCTGAGACAATTGTGGGCAGCCTTTTGATGCGCAAACGATGGCAAAGTGAATCCGTGGGTCGCCCATTTTACGTAGGACTTTGTGTTCGATGTCGTTGAGTGAATACTCTTGCCCACCTACTGGCAATTTGAAGTCATCCCAAATGTTGTAGCCGCTGGCATCAGGCGCATGGTCTTTGATGCTTTTGGTGGGATACAGTTGCAAGATGCCTTCAATGGTCAACGCGTTATAGGCATTGATCCAAAACGCCATTTTCGACTGACGGCTGGTTTGAAGTGAAGTGTCAATCGAGTTCATGCCAAGCAAGTAATTGAGCAATGTCGATCTGTCTTGGGCGTTAGATTGCCAAGTTGCATAATCGACGTCACCACGTCGGTCGACGTATTTTTGCAACAGCGAATCGAACCCGCGATGGTCATATTGCTCAAAGCCGATGCGGCTTGTCACCTGCTGCAACGGCTGTTGTGGCTGATAAGTCTGCTGAACTGCTGACGACGGTGTTATTTGTTGCTGTTGATAAGCGGTGTTTCTGCTTCCTGATTGAGCTACGCCGACTTGTGTCAGCATCATCAAGCAAACTGAGGCAGTGGCTGTTGCGATAATGTTCTTTGAATACGACTTCATGTTTCACTCCATTACAAAAGGGGATGTCGGAGAAAACTTATATCAAATATCGTGCCAATTCCGCGATGTTAAAATATTCAGTTTGGGCAGGGCTGAATTCTTGCCTAAAGATTGATTTCGTATCGCAGGGCACGGAACTCGCTTGCAAGTATTGTTCGATTTGATGACAGTGGCTGTAAAATTGACACGCTAGTGGTTTGTCGCAGCTGATTTCGGCACGTATTGGTTTACGGTCATCATTAGATGCAGCACCTTAAGAAGCCGGGTCATTAACTAACCAAGTTTCATTTGTGATAAAGCCGTACCGGATTATCATGTGGCGGCGATACTTTCAACGAAATACCAACCTGAGGGTCTCAAGGCCCGGGTTAGTCGTTATCGGGAACATCGCGTCGGAACACGGCCACGATATCGTCTGCTGGGACAACGAACAGTTGGTTATCTGACTCAAAATCGACTGGAATGGCGTTTCCGGGGTGGAACAAGACTTTGTCGTACTGGCGTAGGGGTAGATCTTCGTCATGTTCGATCGCAGCGGAAATGGTGACAATTCGGCCAGTAATGGTTGGGATTTCGGCAGAATCCGGCAAAGCGATTCCGCCTTTGGTTTCTTTTTTGGGCTCATCTTTGCGAACCAACACGCGCAGGCCGATGGGTTCGACGTACTCGAATTTTTGGGCTCGGGTCTTTTTGCTGACTTTTTTCGCCATTCGATCTCTCTAAACTGCTTGTTAATAACGGGTTAAACCCATGATCGCGTAAATCGGCATTCAAAATATAACGCTTTATAATCTTTACCGATATTCAAACCGAAGATTGTACAATCAGGCGGTCGATAATCGTAGTTCTTTCAACCCGATAAAAACCGGGATTTAACGGAAACTTGGGCTTGTAACAAAGGCCATTTCTGTAAGAATACGCCGTCCATAAATAGAGCAAACAGACAATTTTTGCACAGGTCTCAGAAAAGTGTCAGAATCACTGAACGTCCAAATTCGTGAGCAAACCGGTTCCCTACGCGTCAAACGGATGCGACAAGCGGGAAACATTCCGGCCATGCTGTACGGACACGGCGAAGAAAATGTAATGTTAAGCGTCAGCGCAAAAGAGCTGGGGCGAGTCATTAATCTTGGAAGCTACATCGTCGAACTAAAGGGCGGAGCCAACGAAAGTGCTCTGATCAAAGAAGTTCAGTGGGATGCTTTTGGAATTGATGTCGTACATGTTGATTTTACCCGCGTTGATCCAAACGAAAAAGTCGAAGTGACTTTGCCGTTGGTGTTCAAAGGCGATGCGATCGGTACTCATCATGGCGGTGAAATTAACGTTCACCAACAAGAGTTATCGATTCTTTGTCCTGCGATTGCCGTCATTGACAAAATCGAGGTAAAGATCGCTAGTCTTGATGTTGGTCAGGCGTTTTCGGCTGCTGATATCGAGTTGCCAGAGGGTGCTGAGCTAGCTGAAGCGAGTACGACACCAATCGTTTCGTGTTCAGAGAAGGCAAAAGACGAAGAAGACGAGGAAACATCAGCAGCACCTGCTGAGTAATCTTGCGATGAAAATCGTCGTAGGATTGGGAAACCCTGGGCAAAAGTACAAACATACTCGCCATAACGTTGGATTTGATGTTCTTACAAACATCGCTCAACGTTATTTTATAGGGCTTCCAAAAGCAAAGTTTAACGCTGAGGTTGCCGAAGCGGTAATCAAAAACGAAAAAACGATTTTGGTCAGTCCGCTAACGTTCATGAACCTTAGCGGGCAATCAGTTCGAGCGGCAGTTGATTTTTATAAAGTGCCGTTAGAAAATTTACTGATTGTTTGCGACGATATCAATTTAGATATTGGCCGCTTAAGACTAAAGCCTGGCGGTTCGGCCGGTGGGCAAAATGGACTCAAAGACATTATCCAACGTTTGGGCACGGACAAGTTTCCTCGCCTGAGGTTGGGGGTCGGTAAAGTTCCCGCTCGTTGGGACACGGCCGATTATGTACTGGGGAAGTTTGATTCTGACGATCGACCTTTGGTTGATGTTGGAATAGAATCAGCCGCTGACGCGATTGAGGTTTGGATCGAGTCAGGACTGCAAACGGCGATGAACCGCTTTAACGCGGATCCAAACAAAAAAACAAAACCGAAAAAAACGAAGTCCCGACCAGCGGAAACCAATGCTCCTGAAACAGGAAGCGGTTCGTTGGACAGAGATACCAACGAACAACCTAACGACAAAGAATCATAAGGAATTAGACTCGTGCCCCAAAACGTTTACGAATGCATGTTCATCTTCAATGCCAACGCCTATGCTCGCAATCCTGCCGGCATCGCCAAAGCGGCCGAAGATCTTGTTGAATCGATTGGTGGCGAAATGCTTGCCAGCCGCCTGTGGAACGAGCAGAAACTGGCTTACCCGATCAAAGGTAACCGTAAAGGTGCTTACTGGCTGTCTTATTTCCGAGCCGAATCGACTGAAATGAGCAAGTTCAATCGTGGCTGTCAGCTTAACGACTCGATCCTGCGACACTTGTCCATTCGGTTAGACCCACGTTTGGTCGAGCCAATGGTTGCGGTAGCACTAGGAAAGGCTCCTGCTGCGGCGACGGAAGAGGAAGAAAAGCCAGCTGAAGCCGCTGAAACAGCAGCAGCAGAGTAATATTGGTTTTATCTGGAAAACTTAGGCAGTTGACCAGACGTGTCAGTTTGGCAACCGACGATTGATGCCGTAGAATTTACACGACGCGGATCGAAAAGCAGTCCGTCCAGTGGCTTCAAGAATTGAATCTAGGAGAGAATCTTATGGCGAGCTTCAATCGAGTTGTTTTGGTCGGAAACTTGACCAAGGACATTGAACTAAGGCACACGAAGAACAACACAGCTGTGACCGATATTTCGATCGCGGTTAACGAACGAGTTAAGAAAAACGAACAGTGGACTGATGAAGTTCACTTTTTTGACATTACACTATGGGGCCGTCTGGCTGAAATCGCTGCTGAATACCTTTCCAAAGGTTCTAGCGTGCTGATCGAAGGACGACTCAAACACGATCGTTGGGAACAAGACGGTCAAAAACGATCCAAAATCGGTATCGTTGGCGAAAAAATGCAAATGCTCGGTAGCAAGGGGGGTGGCTCTAACAGCAACTACTCGGCTCCGTCGTCCGGCACAAGTTCGTCATCCAGTTACCAACAACCATCGCAACCCGTTGAAACGCCGCAAGACGAAGTACCTTTTTAACAGAATTGATTTCTAACAAAGATACTTATGAATGAAGTCCCACGACAAGTTTTGCAATAAACCAGGTGGCTTCTAACTCGGGTGGCGACCACACTCAATCAATTGAAAACACGACTAACCATTTTGTTTAGGTTTAACTATGGCAACTAAAACTAAAAAACGCGCAGCAAAGCAATACACTCGACTTCCACGTGGAGCCAATGGTGGCATTGAATTGCTACTGATTCAGTCAGTAGACAACCTTGGCAAACAAGGGGACGTTGTCGAAGTAAAAACTGGATACGCGAACAATTATTTGTTGCCGCAAGGTTTAGCAACGATCGCCAGTGAGCACCACAAGCGGATGGTCGACAAGCACCGAGTGAAGCTACAGGAAATCGAGCAGTCTCGCTTGAAGGACCTGAAGGATTTGGCCAAATTAGTTGGCAAGCAGAGCATCACCATCGAAGCCAATGCTAACGAAGAAGGACACCTTTACGGTTCCGTTAGTGCAGCAGAAATCGTTGCTGCTCTAAAGCAAAACGAGATCACACTCACCGACGATCAAATTCGTTTGGAAGGTGTTCTGAAAGAACTTGGTTTGTACACCGTTCGTGTTCACTTGCACCAGGACATCGAAACCGAACTAAAGGTCTGGGTCGTTCCAACTGTCGATGCCGACGCAACTTAATCGTTGACGACCAAAAACGAAGAAACACCCGTTGAAGCCACTGCAATTCGCAGTGGCTTTTTTTGTGGTTCTACCGCACGCGATGAGTGGCCTGTTTTCAATTGCTGGTCATCTCGTCACTATCGGGTTTTACGGGGCATGTGGATTATTAGTCTCGCATATCTTGCCGACGTTGTATTTTTTAAACATCATCGCGCCAAACGCTAAGAATGGGGTAGGTTTGGGTGTAATTCAACTTTGCTGAAAACCCCGCCTAACTTTGCCAACCCCTCGCTTATCACGATGATCGCTCAACGAAATCGCCACTACATCATTGGCCATGAGCCCAGTTTTAATCCGAAAGCGCTTTGTTTCGTATTCGGCTTTACTTGCGTCGTATTAGCATTCGTTTCCGCCACCAACTCACAAACATTCGACCCGCCAAGAATGTCTAGCGGCAACGAAACACCAAGCATCCAACAACAAATCATCACTGTTTGTTCTAAACAGTAAACGAAACTTTCCCGGAATTCTCGCGCTCGCCGACGCGGGTTTTCTTTTTTTACATTGCCTTGTAATTGCTCGGGCGAAAATTGCCTTTTGCTCCGAAGCTGACATTTCTACGTGGTGTGTTTGTAGCAATGCCCTCAGGCTTATCTCTACGAAGTGAACTCGATACCCCCCTGCTAAAACTGATATTAGAAATAGTTCAGCTTGGCACGACGAGCCACTTGTGCGATTAAATGCCGTGCTCTCCGCAAAAGTAGCGTTGCCCTCGGTAGACTTTCTAGAAACGTCAAGCCATGAATCAGCCATCGGTGTTTAAAACAATTTACTCTTAGTATCAGTTCTATCTTCACATCGCTCACCAGAACTCACGCAAAGGTGCGGAGGTGCAAAGAACTGACAATCATCTTTGCGCCTTGACTAGAGACTCTTGGCCGGTACTGGAAATGAAATTTTAGATCGCGTCTTTTAGTTTCATCGGCGCGGGGTGGTGCTGAGCCATGGCGCGGATCAGCTGACGCCAATTCGATGGACGACCTGGTGTTAAGCGTCCTAAAATTCTCTGACTGGTAGCGCCTGTCAACATCGGCAGATTGCCCGGCAACTGATCAATATGGAACATTCCTAGGATCGCTGCCACGAGCGCTTCGAGATTGATCTCCGAACCGATCACGGAGTCTAGACGCTCAAACTGGACGTTCCAACGATCACTACGATCCTGATCCAACTCATTCAAGTGAATGAACAAGGTCGCTTGTGGATTCGTCCGTGCCACATGCTGGACTAATTCGTCCGTGGTTACACCGGGATTTGCGACTTCCCATTTGATCGCTGGAAGTTCTGCATCCAAACCGTCAGAAGCCGGCAGCCAAAATGTTTCCGGGCGTTGCTTTGTCAAATCGATCAGCACGCAGTCCGTTTCAGCGATTTTTGAATTCCGGTCGGCTAAAATCATCCATAAAGGTAATGCCGCCAGCGGGGTACCACTGCCACCAACCGAGAGGTCTCGTAGCGGCAAGGCATCAATCACCGCAATCCCAGTTGCCTCGGCAATCGTCGTTGGGTCACACATTGGCAAGTAAAGCTGCTGATCATCAAAGTCGGAAAACCATAATCCTGGATCTTCAATACTGATGGCTAAGACTCGATCAACGTACTTGCCGGCTTCTTGTTTGAGTTGTTCAATGACCAGCGTTTGAGCATCGGCAAGATCTCTCAACAGAAACTGAAGGTCAAACGTGTTGGGCGACGCGCTGCGACAAATTTCTTGGCATCCTTTTTGAAGGGAAGCTGAAAGTTCGTGGCTCGCGCCAGTTGCGTACTTAAACCGCGAGAACTTTCCTCGGCCTTTCAAAACCGCCAGGCAGCCGTGAACCTTTCGAAAGTTGGTGTCGACAGAGATTCCCGCGCATAAGCGATGTTGCCGATTTTCCAACGACCGATGAATTAGATCAGGCTCGCTTTCATCGGTTCGAGACGACCAAAATTTAAGCAACGGAAAGGTCATGAAGCCACGGTCGGGAAAAGTTTCATCGAATGCGTTGGAGTTTGTAAGTAGTAGCCGCTGTCGCCAGACTTCGGGCGAACTGCCATTACTCCTGAACTCTGGCGTACTGGCTTTAACCGGAATTTCCACAGAAAGGCGGCGTTACAAACAGCCGCTTAAAAGTGGTACTACGAATGGTGTACTAACTCTTTATCGGCATCTAGACCATGGATTTAAATTCTGTTTTACGGGAAATGGGTGGCCGAAACGCTAGCAGTTTGTCAGGAGCCGCCAACAAAAAAAAACGCCAGCACAAATGTACTGACGCTTCGGTATTTTAAAATTATAGGGGACCGACCGACGATGATTTCAGCTTTAACGACGATCTAAAACCAAGGTGTTCGGGTATTTCCTAGGCAACCGCACGTAGCATAGGTACAGGCTCACGCACTAACTCTAAGAATTCTTCGAAAATTCTCATGTCCAACGCAGATGCTGCGTCATTTTCAGGGTGGAATTGAGTTCCGATGGCGACCCAATCATGGCGTTCGCTTTCAATTGCCTCGACGACACCATCGGGGCAACGAGCCGTCACGCGGAAACCGTCCGCAACTTCGTCGATCGCCATATGGTGACGGCTACTGACACGAATTTCACCTTCGCCGTAAACTCGTTCCATCAACGAATCAGCCGCAACTTCCAAGCCATGGCGATGACCTGGGTCTTGCGGGTCACGATGAGGAATCGCTGCCGGAACGTCCTCCGGAAGGTGAAAGAATAGGTTGCCACCTAAAGTCACGTTCAGCAACTGCATGCCAACTCCGATACCAAAAACTGGCATCTTGCGGTCAACAATCAGTTGCATCAACTTTCGATCGTAACATTCGCGGCGACGATCCATCGGGCGAACGGTCGGGTGCAACATGAATCCGTCCAGACGAGGATCCAGATCGGCTCCGCCAATCATCACGAATCCATCCAATCGGTCCAATACCGCAGCGATGTCGTTTTCGTCTGTCATCGGCGGCACGATCACTGGAATTCCTCCGGCTTCGACAATGCTGTCGTAATATCCAGAAGTAACTACAGAGAACGATGGCTGCTTGCCTTGGGCGCTTCGGAAGTCTGCGTTGATTCCAATAAGAGGTTTTGAATGCATCTTGCTCTCCAGGGGGTTTAAACTCGTCGTGAGTTTTAAAAGGGAAGTGTTACGCGTTTTTGACTTGAAAGCCGGCGGAAGCTTCAGGAGATACACAGAATTTGTGGTTTACAAATTTTATGTGTTAGGGAGTGCAAGAGTCGTTTTCTAGCAACGCTAGAGAACTTCTGTTTGACACTAGCCAATCCTTAGCTTTGGTCGGGAAAGTCTCGTCAACCGCAATCATTTGCGACGTGGAGAGGATTGTTACGGAATCAATCTTGTTTGCAATCGAGTTACTGTATATTCAATGCAAGGCGAATGCATGCACAACATCTGCGGCTGGGGTGCTAGCACGGTTCGGTTTGACTCAATCAAAACTCAGCTGGATATTGCATGAAAATGCCAAAACCGCGTTAAAAACTGATTTTTTTGGCGTAAAGAATAGATGAAAGCCACGTCTTTACGGGCTTAATATTACTGAAAGTCATTCGATAGCGCAAAGACAGGCCGGAGGCTCCATCACCACTTAAAAAGCGTGGTGACAGTGCCGCCGGCCTGCCTAGGGTTAAGAAAAACCGTTGGACTACTGTTTTTCTTTGGTTGAATTGACAACAGCTTCTTTGTTGACAATCAGTGCAATTGTTTTTGCTCGAACGTACGCTTCTGACATGTGCAAGTAGCCTTTGAAGGGACCAATCTCTCCCCAAGAATTCTTGATGATGTAGTACTTGTTACCAGCGGCGTCTCTGGAAATGCCCACCAAGTGCATGAGGTGATCATCGGTCGTTGAATAGGACATGAATGTCTTTTGGCGATCAGCTTGACTGACGGTTTTTTCTTCACCGATGTGCTTGAACAAGTCTTTACGTTTTGGTTTTTCGGGCAGGATAGCCATTCCTTTGGAGGATGAAAAACCGGCTTCGCTAACGTCGCCATCCCAAGCAACGGTGTAGCCATTGGCGATTGCGTTATCGATCGTTTTAACCAAATCATCGATCGGTAAATTCAAAAACTTGCCGTTGGAAAAGTTATCAGGAATCTCCAAAATAAACGATTCGCCAAACGGATGGTGCGTAAACGACGTTAAAGAAACGTAGTTATCCCGTTTGAAGCCCAGTTCTTTTGAAAGCTCTAACGGCGAATAACTACGGCCATTGTATTCAAAACGCTCTGGTGAGCTTCCCAAGTAAGCGTCCAAAACACCGTCCACTGCCGGAGCCCAACGATCAGTCAAAGTCTTCCGTTTCGATAACGCCTCCAACATACCGGTCAACGCACTCGCCATTTCACTATGATTGTGTTTTTTTTGCCCCTCAAATAGACCGTCGTAAATAGCTTCTGGGACCAAACCATGCTGCTCGATCGCGTTTAGAAAATCGTGAGCCAGAGCGCCTTCAGAAAACTGCGCTTTACCGTGACGTAACAAATAATTATTGGCTTTCGCACGGTAGATATTCTTTGCGATGAACATCTCTGAAAAATGGTGTGTACCTTTGTTTTCACGTAACATTTCTGCTTCGATAAATGAAGCCGTTGCAAAACACCAGCAAGTTCCAGTTGTTCCTTGAGATTGAATTGGATTTACTGGGCAGGACTTTTCAATTTGAATATCATAAGCCAGCTTGTCCAGCGACTGGCTCGGGGCTGGTTCATTGGCTTCTTGTTGGCTGTTTGCAGTAGAGCTTTCTGGAGCGGGCTCTACTGGCGCTGAGTACAAGGGTGTGTCTTGCAAGACCGCTGCGGCAACTGAACTGGCCGAATCGGACAAAATCAAGTTTAAGCTTGTTAACAGAAGACAAGCGACAATGGGAATGGTCAGGCGGATGCGGGATTGCGAGTTGCAAAGTGTCATAAGGGGCACCAAGTAATACGATTTGAACGAAAGAAAACAGTCAAGCTGCAGCGAATCAAAATTCGCTTTCAAAACAATTGGTTCGCCCAAAATGTCAGTGCCACCTTTCATTTGGTGAAAGATACAGAGCGAAAGACGATTTTTGAGCAATGCCTAGCGGTTTGTCACAGCCTAATTTGAGGATGAGCTGTTTTGAGCTGGCAAGGTTGCCCACACAAAACCAAGGGCTACTGCCCTGCAACTCATGTCGTCAACCCCATGCTTTAGCGTTGACGGCGTATCAGCAAAAGCGATGTGGAGTCCACCTCCGATGAAGGCTCCAAACTACCAAAAAACAATTTGCTTTGTCGTTAGAAGCCGACCGCTTTGCTACCGTTTATTTTAGTTGTTTACCAAAATATTCGAAAGGTCGGTCTCGATGCTACACTTATCTTTACGTCGCTAACCAACCTAAAAAATTGGCTTTTCCTAACGTTTCGTGATGCGGCTTACATCACTGTCCATCTCGATTCAAGGTTATTCCTGCAAGTCCTGATGGTTTAGTTGGTTGTTTTGTTTTGGCAAAAATGTGATAGACGAGATTGCGAGTTTTTGAAGCTCGACAACTCTGCAACCGTCCGCAGGCTCATCGACTACAGAAGACTTCTCACTAACACTTCGTGTGTTGTGTTGTTTGGATGCGAAGGCGCAAACGGATTTTACGACAAGGACAAATCAGTTTTTGAATCTGAGTGCTTGGGCAACCCGACACGCAAGCGAGGCCCTCGTAAAAATCTTCGCTAACGCGTCCGGTTACCATTTCGACACGTCTGCCTCGCTTGTAATACTGATTTGCCTTGATCCATGTGC
>CAZORR010000056.1:0-3528 GCA_964582115.1 uncultured Pirellulaceae bacterium | reverse complement strand
GATTTCAAATGCATATATGTTTAATGCTGGTCATCGGCGGATTGTTCGCTTTTAGTGGCCAAGTACAAGCTCAGTGTTCGTCATGTAATCAAGCTGCTGCTGCATCGGTTGTCGCTCAGAACGGGGCACACTCCGTGGCGCCGATTGCATCCAAAGTAGGCTGTGGATGCAAACAGCCAGGCTGTGTTGACGGATGTAAACCAACCGGTCCAACAATTCCTGGAACACTTCCAAATTTACCAGTTCGGACTGCTTGCGATTCTCCGTTTGGTCGCGGCCATGTGCCTGCGTTGCTAACACCGCCTCGCAGCTACGTACCGCCAGTCGGTCGAGCCGTTGGTCGCCCACTTTTCGGTCGCTGGCCTGGTTACTAGTGGTTGGTTGCCGCTTGATATAGGGGCAGACGGTTTTGTAAGGGGTATTGTTAGCCTAGTGAAAACCGTGGGCTACGCCATTACTAACTTAGTTTTGGCGTAGCGACGGCGATCAAAACGACTTCGTCACCGGCAACGAATTGATAATCCGCTGGGTTGATATTTGGCGCTTCGCCAGCCGTGTGAACTGCTACCAAGATCGCTGCATGCTCGGTTCGGCATTGCGATAGCTTTTCATCGAACGTCGCCCCCACCCAACTGGCGGGTATGGGCACGCGATGAAACTCATTTCCTTGGTCGTAGGTCAGTAGCTCGGACACGACGTTTGAAAGCCCGCGCTTCATCGCTGTTTGAGCCAGTACATGAGCCCCGTATTCGCTGGTGACTACATAATCGTTGACGTTGCCAATCTTCAAGTGCGAGGCGTAGTTTCGATTGACTAATTCGGCACAAGTAAAAACGTCGGGGTTTATTTTTTCGACCGTTAGTGCTGCCAAAATTGTTCTCGCATCAGCATCTTGCTCACTGCGTCCGCCACTGGTGTCGGTCAAGACCAAGCACGTCGTCGCTCGCTCGATTCCCGCTCGACATAACGCGCTCGAACGAGTGAAATCGTCGTGAACAAACATGACATTTTTCAAAGCGTGAATATCGCGGTCGATTATGTCGGAGTCTAACTCCGTAATCACCACAATCGGCACTCGTCGTGAATTTTTGCTCGCCCGGTACTCTTGGATAATGATCTTTGTTTTTTGCGTCCAACCACAGATCACGATATGATTCGACAAAGCATCCCACTCAACCACTCGGCCCTCCGTTCGCATACGATCGACCATGAAGGCCGACACCGTTCCAGCAAAGATGGCGAAAATTGCCATCCCGGATAACATTAAAAATACAGTTACAATTCGGCTGCTGACCGTTTTAGGCGGTGCAGGTACTGGCTCGCCAGCCAACAGCGTGTAGATGCTAAACCAAAACGACGATTGCATGTCAAAATTGCTGTCACGCGTGGTCGCAGGGTCCAATGGATCCAAATTGGCGTTAGCCAGATTCACCTGCGGCACGTTATTTTGTTTTGCGTGTTTTTCAAAGTGAGTGATTGCGATTGTCCCAAAAACGACGGCAATCAATAACATTCCGACCACGATCAAAAAGTCGACCACATTGTTACGAAAGATCCGCGGGTAATGGCTCGACAGTCTCGCAAACACCCCCAACAGTCTGAACAGTCGCACGATTCGCAGCAATCGCAGCGCTCGTGCCGACCGGAAAATTCGAAACAGCGGCATCACCGCAAGGATATCGATCCAGAACTCAGCAAAAAATGCAGACTTCGAACTCGCCGCAGCAAACCGCAAACAGAGTTCGGCAATGAATAAATTGGTGATGTAGTCGTTAATCAGTGTTACTAACCGCAAATGCCACTGATTCAATGTTACCCAAGGCGTTACGATCTGGGGTGAAGTAGGCGTTAGCTCTGACTCCATCCAAAACTCGACTAGCGTCAGCACAACCGAAAACAGCACCAGCGTACCAATCACCAATTCAAACGACGCTCGATTAAAAAAACGGTTTAGCGCAATTTGCCAAGGCCTGAGCTTTGATTTTGGTTCAAATTCGTTATCGGGGACAAGCATGAACTAGCGTACCCTCTGCGGGTAACTTTGACCGTTTTGTGAAGCATCATTTTTGCTTAGCAATTCTTGCAAATGATAGTGATGCTTGCCCAACTTGCCACCGTAGTTAGCTGCCGAAATCGAAACGACTCCCGCACCCACAGCGGACCTAATCCCTACTGCGATTGCCTCTCCGACTGCCTGATAGCAAGTCCCGTCGATCACGATCTCATAGACACAATTCACCTGATCACTCAACAACGATCGACAAGTTCCGCTAGTGGGTGGGTGATCTGGGTCTGTTTCAAAGTCAACGCCTTTCAGAGTCGGGCAAAACAGGTGGTTCGTAGACGCGGCCATTGCTTGATTGCGAGCTCCGACCTTGCTGCCGCTGCGGACAACACCACCCGGAAAAGGACAGATCACGTTTGGCAGTTTTGCGATTTCATCCACGGCGCGTTCGGCAGCGGATAAACCGGAAACTTGGTCACTGGCCAAAATCAAAAAGTTGCCGCCTGCCACGCCCTTGGCCACCCCAACCTTGTCTTCGCAAATGAATTCTCCATCCATTACCGGGATTCGCCAAAATCGTCGCTCACCGATCAACTTGCTTTTTTGATAGCCGTCACCGAAGAAACGGATCTTGTCGCCGACTTGAATTTCGTTTGGTTTAAAATCGACCAGTTCGTCGCCACCGCGAATTTCAGCAGGCAGTCCGTCAAATACCGCCGTGGTGGGGCAGGTCATCAAGCACTGTCCGGTTCGAGTGAAGGTAGCTTTTTGCAGTGCCTCGGTTGATAGTCCGAACAACAGCACGCTTGCGCCGGGGCGACCATCGAATGTATCAGCGGAATCGACCCAGCCTTCAAAACCCACTTCCGCATCACAGCCAAGCACGGACGTACCGTACCCACAAATTTCATTCACAGCATTTTGCAACCAACGCCGATTTAGAGCGGTGATGATCAGCCGAGTAAAACGCATGCTGAAGGCTTCAGCGAACGAGTCTTCGATGGGCGTTAAATTGATGATCAAAGCGGATACCAAGCCATAGTACAGGTTCTCGTGAGACCCTGTTTAGTTTAAGATGGAACTTCGATAACCGCTACAACAAAAAACATGCTTACCGATCCACATCACCGACGTTCAATTCCGAAAACCGCGTTTCAGTGGTTCGTGCGGTGGATGTTTCGTATTCAACTGACGTTGATCTATCGAATTCGTGTACACGGCTTGGAGAATTTCCCAGAACCCGGGAAAACGCTAATTTGCAGTAATCATCAGAGCTTTCTCGATCCAGTCGTACTAGGCACCACTTGTCCGCGACCGCTCAACTACTTGGCTCGAAAAACGCTTTTTGATGTGGTAGCACCTGTGCGGATGTTTTTGAGTGGCAACGACGCTATTCCCTTTGATCGAGATGCCGTTGGCCTCGCAGGAATTAAAGAATCGCTCAAACGACTCAAACGCGGCGAAATGGTGGTCATGTTTCCCGAAGGCACTCGTTCAAGTGACGGCGAGTTGTTGCCGTTTAA
>CAZORR010000055.1:0-14560 GCA_964582115.1 uncultured Pirellulaceae bacterium | reverse complement strand
ACGGCTAAAACTATTCAATCGAGATCAATTCAATGGCAGCCCGATTCGAGATCAAAGTCAACGGCGAACGCGTTTGCGTTTCTGGCCTCGAAGATGATGGCGTACTGACTGCGATTGTGAACTTTGTGAAGCACGCTGATGAGGAGGGACAGTACGATTTGTCGACCAGTGCCCTTGGACGATTCCTTCCGTCTCATGATCACCCGCATCATGCGAACTGGCCAATTCCAGAAGTCACTATTGGCGACGAAATCACGATTCGCATCCTCCCTGACGGCGAGTTTGATCCTCCACAAGATTTTTACGAGCACCCGAGTGCATCGATTGACGACGAACAGAGCTCCTAACAATGACAGACTCATTCTGGGCCGACGGGCCGAACGTATACGAGAAAAGCCTCCGCGAGCGATACGAACTGCGGCTGAACGACCTGCGCAAACATAGAAATGAAGCTAGTGCTATTCAGCGAGCGGAAATCGATGCCAAGATCAAACACATCGAGACAGAATTCAAATCGAAATTAGATACCATTGACGACAGCCTATTCTGATTCAATCCAACATTCGGTTTGCCTCATTAGCAGTCTCGATGTCGTGTGTTTGGATATTTGTGTGACAAGCACAGTTTTTCTGCAACAGAAATGCAAGCCAAGAACCAGAAACTGAACTAATCGATCAAGATTAGCGTGTCTTGCAATTCGTTGACATCTTCTTGAGTACGAGGCATTCCTTCGGCGAACTGTTTTCCTGTCGCTGCGATGACACTGCAAATGGTGTCCGCTGAACCACCGCGATGCAGGCCCTGGGTAAGTTGTTGGCAAAGCTGGTCGAGCGACTCTTGGCCAAACTTTTCTAGGACCGCTTGATCGCCTAGGACGACAGCCATGTGCTCGAACAGCGAAACGTAAATAAGCACGCCGCTCGCTCCACTTGTATGATGAACACGTTGATCGAAAAAGACCTCCCGAGCACGGGCCGAAACTTCGTCCAACATTTGCTTGCGTGGCGTGAACAGACGCCGGAGCCACCCTAGTCGACTTGCCGCGATGGCACCTGCCATAAATGACACCAACACGGCGATAATCATTGTCAACAACCCAGTACCGACGAACGTCCCACCCCAACTGCCTGGTTCGGAGGGTTGCCGCGGAAAGAACCACCAAACGATCGCTGCTGCAAGAACCGCCAACCAAAGACCAACCATGTCCTCTGCTCGGTCGTACCGACCAGACGAAGTGGCTACCACCGGCACGATTTCGCAGGATGTGATCGTTTCAGCTTCAACGACCGCTGTTTCAATTTGCTTCCGTTGTTCCTCATTGAGAAATTCAGACGCTCGTTGCATATTTCTATCTTCCTACCAAGAACCTGTTGCACCGCCGCCGCCAGAGAAGCCGCCACCAAACGATCCACCGCCGAACGACCCACCGCCGCTACTACTTTTACTCGTCACTATTGTGTAGAGAATATATCCAATGACAGCAAACACCGTCGCCCAAAAAATCCAAGCCCAACCACTGGCACCACTGCGAACAAGCGAAACGATTGTAAAAATCATTAAACCAATGTAACCGACGACCATAGCGTAATGCCACCAAGGCCGAGGGCATGCGGGCAATTCAAGTTTTCGCCCCATCTTGTCTAGAGCGACGACACCGGCTTCGATCCCTTCGGAAAACTGGCCTTGTTTAAAGTAGTAAACAATATGCTCATCCATTATCTGCTGACACAATCCATCTTCACGTTGCCCCCACCCAGCACCTAGCTCAATCCGTGCTTTACGATCATCTCTGGACACCAGTAACAAGATGCCGGTGTTCCATTTCTGCCCCGCTAAAGTTGCATGTCCGATTCCCCACTGATCAAAAAGCAACGTTGCAAAGGTTTCAATACGCATACCTTCCCCTCCGTGTCTGGCCATTGATTCAATGGTGATGACAGTAATCGGAGTTGCTTTGTCCGTCAGCAAGCTGTCACACAGCTTTCGAATCCGCTCCTTCGATTCCGGGTCAAGCATCCCAGCTAAATCTCGGACGAACTCTCGATCTTTAGGTCGCTTAAGATGAATCTCCACTGCCGCCAAAGACGCCGTGAATAACAACGACAACACGATCGCGGCAAAACAAGTAACCCCCTGACGAGGCTGTTTATTTTTCATTTGAATCAACAATCAAGGAAGTGTTACGGTCTTTCGTGAAAGCCTGCTCTCACTTCAAAACGTATTTCACACAAGCTTTTGACTCAAGACCAGTTCACAAACTTTCGACCTTGAGTTGCAGTAAATTCTCAAGCGTCGTTTTTTAAAAGCTGATTATCAGCCACGTGAACTAATCCGTTTTCGGCTAAAAGCCAATGCTACGAACGAGCCAGCTCAGCAATGTTAATTCTCTGTCGGCACTACGGTTGATACTTAACACTTACCGCTTTGAAGAGGAACCATGATGCGAATTCCAACAATCCGAGGACTGATCGACCGGCGAGTGCTTGTTAATTTTCGAGTTGCCCCAGAGGTACTGGCTCGTGTTTGCCCGGCGCCGTTCCGCCCGCAGATCGTTAACGGTTTCGGTGTTGCAGGAATCTGTCTGATTCGCCTCAAACATATTCGACCGAAAACGTTTCCTGCTTACCTTGGCATCGGATCAGAAAATGCGGCGCATCGCATTGCGGTTCAATGGGACCAAGATGGCGTTACGCAGACTGGTGTGTATGTCCCTCGACGTGATACGTCATCGCTTTTAAACTCGTTTGTCGGTGGTCGGATATTTTCTGGCATCCAGCATCACGCACGGTTCGATGTTCGCGAAACGAACAACGAATACCATATCGCCATGAACAGCGTGGACGGTTCGGCTCATGTTGCGGTCGATGGTCGGACGACCGATAGACCGCCCGACGATTCTGTTTTTGACTCGCTGGCGCAATGCTCGCAGTTCTTCGAAGCCGGATCCCTAGGATATTCGCCTGCCAGCACGACCGATCAATTTGACGGACTTGAATTGCAGACAGTCAATTGGCAAGTACAACCGCTTGCCGTTACGAATGTTCAGTCGTCATTCTTTGATGACCGAGACGTTTTTCCCGAGGGATCGGTTACGTTTGACAACGCACTGCTAATGCGGGGCATTGATCATCAATGGAACAGCCGAGGATCGCTCTGCTGTACTGTTGGTTAAGAGTCTCGGGTTCGCTCTCCAACTGAACGTTTTCTAGTGTCCGTTTTAGAAGAGGTTTAACGGATTCACTTCGGAGAGATAAGCCGATATAAGCCTAAAGGCATTACTACAAACAAATCACGTAAAAATATCAGCCTCCTCGTGAAAGATCGCTCACGAACCAACGAGGAAACTAAGTAATGAACCATTGAATGACTTGTACTTCTCCCATCGTCTCCTTGATCCACTTGTTGTATTTTTCTTGGGGAAACCCGCTCTTCGGCTGTCCCATGTGACTGTCATCGCTTCGCTCGAATCGAAAGGTTGGTTCTTCGAAGTAATGTCGTGTCCCGTCTTGACGGATTCTATACGGGCCACGCTTGACTTCGGGGTGAGTGTTATGCAACGTCAGCGTTTCCAGGTACTGAAGTTTCTGTAAAAATGCAAGATGGCTTCCTTCAAAGTAACTGGACGAAAACGAGATGTGTTTTAAGCGAGTTAGCTTTGACAAGTCTTCAAAAACTTGCAGGTTAAAATCGCCACGGCCAAGCGTTATCTGTTCGAGCTGTGGCAGCTTAGACAAAGGTGCTATGTTCAGTTGATCGGGCTGTTCGTCAGAGTAGAGACTGTTGCTGTAGATGCTTAGTGATCGCAGTTGCTTCCAGCCCGAAAGTAAATCTAGACGCGATCCGTGAAATTTTACACAGTGCGGTTGATAGACGCTTAGTTCCTCGATTTGTTTTCTTAAGGGGGTGAAAATCGCAAGATCTTCGTCGCTCAAATTTAAGCTGTATGTCTTTAATGTTGTGACTTTTGGTAGTTTACGCACGGCATCTACGAAATGCCTTAGTTCATCCTGCGATGGAGGGGTTGATCGCCCGTTGATTGTGCGAGGCGACAAACTGGCTGACACCGCGTTTGCAACATAGTGATCGCCGACGGACTCGCGAATCGACTCCGGCAGACATTCTCCTAACCATGTATCTTGATAAGTAACTGATCCGCCAAGGTTCTCGATTTGAGTAACTGCCTGTCCTTGAGTTCGCACTCGTCGAAAAAACACGCCGACCGTAATGGCCAGTATGGCGGATAAAATCAACAACGTGCGAATCGACAACTGCCACCAGCGACGCGATTTTTTAGAATTCGATTCAATAGCACTACTGGTCATTATGAACTCTCCAGTGGTTGTGATTCCCAATCCGTACTAGCGTTTTTTCTTCTTCCGTTTCTTGCGGTACACCAGCGATGTGCCGGTTCGCTCGGACCAGATGCTCAGCACGCTGTTGAGCACCGGACGGTGCATCGCGTTATTCGGGTCGGCGTTTTGGCCTTCGTACGATCCGATCGTGACTCCGTTGATTGCCGCTACGGGAAGCACGGCCATCGGCGAGCTAAACCAAAGGACCTCGTCGGCCGCTTGAAACTCGGCAACGGTTGAATTTTTTTCAACCACTTCCAAGCCCATCCCGATCAGCATCGGCAATGCGTAACTCAACGAAACGCTTGGCAGAACTTTGTCCACACAGGGGCGAATGAGTTTTCCGTCTTTGACCGCCACGATCGATGCGGTCGTGCCTTCGGTGATAAAACCGTCTGCATCTAATAGTAACGCTCGAGAACCTGGTGACCTAGTAGTCGCTTGCTGTTCGGCCAAGTAATAATGCAATCGATTGCGATGTTTGAGTGTTCGCGGAATGCACTCGCCGGGGATTTCTTGCACGTCAACAGTCATCAACCGAACGCCGTCGCGATAGGCGTCTTGCCACATCCAGTCTTGTAGCTGAGTGGCAGTGACCAAGACAGTGGCCGCATCAGACGAGACACCTTCGGGAGACATCGCGCCCATCGATCCGGGAGTAATGCAAACGCCGATCGATAGTTCGACGCCGGCTTGCACCAATGGCAAGTTCTGTTGCACAACTTCTTCGATCACCCGATCCAGTTCGGCTCGATCAACCTGCCCGCTCATGCCAATTGCATCGGCTCCTGCGAACATCCGTTCCAAATGCAAATCCAATAGCGGCAGTTGACCAGAATAAGTCCGCAGTCGCTCGGTTAGCGAAACCCCCATCGTGAAACCAAAATCCCAAACTGGTAACTTTGCATCAACCAGAGGTAAAAACTCACCGTTCAAATAAGCAATCATGAAGTTGCGGAACCTTGGTCCGGCCCGCCAATTAAAACACCTTGTCCGACGCCCGAGATTTGGACGTCGATTAAATCGTTGTCGTTGGCTTCCAAGCCAGACGCGACCACTTGCCCGTACCGGCAAGAGGTACCTTTAACGCTGCCGTCGGGTTCTACGGATTCGACCAGCAATTGCAATCGCTCGCCGACCAACGTTTGGAAGTACGCTTGTTGCAGCTCGGTTTCGAGTCCACGTACGATCGCTCCACGTTCACGCTTGACCGCTTTTTCGATTTGGTCGGGCATGGTCGCCGCGGGAGTTCCTTTACGAGGGCTAAACGGGAACATGTGGATCTTGGAAAAACCGATCTGTCGACAAGCGTCCAATGAATCTTGGAAGTCCTTTTCGGTTTCGCCGGGGAAGCCGACGATCAGGTCGGTGGTGAAAGCCGGTTTGTGGAGTTCTTTTTTAACCAGGTTGCAGCGGTCGATGATATGCCGCCGAGTCCAACGTCGTTTCATGAGACGTAAGATGCGATCGCTGCCCGACTGAACGCAAACGTGCAAGTGAGGACAAACTTGGTCCGAGTACGCTTGCATGACTTCGATCAATTCACGCGTCACTTCGGTGGCTTCGATGCTGGATAGTCGCACACGAAGGTCCGGCGACAGTTTGCAAATTTCACGAACCAAACTGGATAGACGCGTCCATTCGGTTTTGGGTTTGCCTTTATTAAAGTCAACGCCGTAGTGGCCCAAGTGAATGCCCGTCAAAACGACTTCACGAAATCCACGATCCACCAGCACGCCGATTTCTTTTAGGACCTCGGCTTGCGGCCGCGAAAACATTTGCGGGCGGACTTGGGGGATGATGCAGTAACTGCAACGGAGCAAGCAACCATCCTGGACTTTGACGTAGGCGCGATGTCGGTTGTTTAGGCCAGAGATTCCGTTGGGGATATCCACAACACCGAAGCGACCGAGCAGATCTGGAATCTCTCGTTTGTCGGTGACGACTTCGCTTACACCCGGCAGCGCTGCGACGGCTTCGGGTTCACGTGTTGCGTAACAACCCATCACGACGATTCGAGCGTCGGGGTTGTCGCGGTTCATGCGACGGATGATTTGCCGACTCTTGGAATCGCCTTCACCAGTGATCGTGCAAGTGTTCACAATGCATAGGTCAGCGTTCTGGCCTTCAGCGGCATCTTCGAACCCAGCGGTTAGTAGTCCTTCGCGGACGAGTTGCGTCTCGTACTGATTAACTTTGCAGCCGAGTGTCGCGGTTTTTAGTGTGGCCAATGTTCTATGTCGCCAAGGTTTGTTTTTTAGTCGTCGGTTGTTTCAGGTTCGATCGTGGCCGACATGGAACCCTTGCATCGACTGATCGTAATGTCTCTGCCAAAGGCTTTGATTTGGTCGCGTTTAAGTTCGGCATGCTCTTTGGTGGTCGTCAAACAAATGACTCGTCCGTGAGAATCAACTGCTTGAGCCATTTTTAAACCGATCGGTTGAAGATGCCCGAACAGTGCTCGCAACATCATGATCACATATCCATAGGAATGATCGTTATCATCCCATAACACGACGTGAAAACGCGGTTGCTTCTTACGTTTGGTGTCTTGCTTACGTTTGCGTGTTGGAGCCTCGACAGCGACGGGCGGTTCAATTGTGGCAGTTTCTTCAGACATTCTCACTGACTCTTTTTGCCGGCTTGCTTATATGGGTGTTGGGCTAATCTTTCAACTTGCGAGCCAAGCCTACTTAATAATGATAAAAAAATTGTACCGGCACGCACTCTAATTTGACTGATTTTAACCGGTGTTACAAGTTGAAACCATCAATATAATGCCACCGAACCAACCTATATGCGAAAACAGGCAATGAACGACAAGATCACAGACTACCTTATTCAAAACAAACCGCGGTTTGAAGCCGATTTATTCGAATGGCTCCGTATGGCCAGCATCGCGACCGATTCGGCTTACGATGACCAGACCCGGCAGGCAGCGGTTTGGCTCGCCGAAAAATTCAAAAATCTGGGCCTTGAAACCAATCTGATTGAGACCTGTGGGCAACCGTTGGTTTACGCACAAACCCCGCCCGTGCCCAATGGTAAGACCATTTTGGTTTACGGCCACTACGATGTCCAACCGCCAGATCCGATCGAACTTTGGACCTCGCCGCCGTTTGAACCGACCGTCCGCAACGGCAACGTTTATGCTCGTGGAGCCACCGACGACAAGGGCCAGATGATCACGCACCTGTTCGGGCTGGAAGCGTATTTAGCTTCACGAAATTCGGACGGTTCTGATGAATCGTTGCCAGTGCAAATCAAATTCTTGATCGAAGGCGAAGAAGAATCCGGCGGGGCGGGTTTGGACGCGTTCTTAAAGGGTGAGTACGACAAAGACATTGGCATGAGCGTAGCCGAAAAGCTGGCGGCCGACATTGTCGTTATCAGTGACTGCAGCCAGTACGCACCGGGCCAACCTGCGATCACGTACGGACTGAGGGGCATTATTTATTTCGAGCTATTCGTACATGGCCCGAATCGCGACCTGCACTCGGGAGGGTTCGGAGGAGCGGTTAACAATCCTGCCAATGCGTTGGCGTTCATGCTGTCCAAAATCAAAGACGATGATGGCCGAATCCAAGTGCCGGGTTTTTACGACGACGTGATCGACATGTCCGACGACGAACGCAGCCAATTTAACGGGCTCGATTTTTCCGACGATCAGTTCAAAGCGGATTTAGGCATTGATGAAGTATTTGGTGAAGACGGCTTCACGACGCTGGAACGACGCTGGGGACGACCGACGTTTGACATCAACGGGCTGTGGTCGGGCTACCAAGGCGAGGGAGCAAAGACCGTTTTGCCGGCTGAAGCCGGAGCGAAGTTTAGTTTCCGTTTGGTTCCGGCTCAGGATCCCAATAAAGTCTACGACGCGTTAAAGAAGATGTTAACTGAAATTTGCCCACCGGGGATTCGCTTTGCATTGAAAAACCATCACGGTGCGCCTGGATTCGTTCTACCGTTAGGCAGCCCGTTCATGGCAGTTGCTTCGCGAGCGATCGAAACCGGCTTTGGTACCGCGCCGGTGTTTATTCGAAGTGGCGGAAGTATCCCCGTGGTCAATCAGTTCAAGCAAATGCTGGGCATCGATACCCTGCTACTGGGTTGGGGCCAAAATGACGATAATCTACACAGCCCAGACGAAAAGTTTTCGTTGGCTGATTTCCACAAAGGCATTCATTCAAGTGCCTGCCTGTGGGGCGAGATTGCCAAAATGGATTAGGTGGCGATGGAGGCTGAGCGCTACGTAGACGAGTCAACAATGCAACTGTTTTTCCAATCGCGAATGGACGCTATTAAAGAGACTTCTCGGTAAACGCCACCAATCTGGCTTTTGCAAGAAACCGCGTGTGCAGAAAGTCTGAAAAAAACCTCACGCAAAGGCGGAAAGTCAATGAATCAACAATCTTTGCGCCTTCGCGCCTTTGCGTGAGAAACTCCACGCTGTGATTTTCTTGTTGTTGAAGGTTTTTAAAATTACCTTGCAGTGGTCTTCACCGAGAAGCCTCCTAATAAACGCGAATTTTACATCGATAACATTCGCGTCTATTCGTGTTCATTCGCGGTTGCTTTTATTACATGGCTACTAAACCTACTCCAGCATTTGCCAGGCCGGCTTCGTAAGACTTCACACCAGACCGTTGTTTGCGAATTCTTGGGTATTGGTACTAGAAATCCGCGTTTACTCGCAACTTGCTGCTGTCATAGATCGCTGCCTTGGCTAAAATTTGCGACTTCAATCATCTGATGTCCCACTCAATCAACCGTCAATTGTAAAATGCTTGATCGCAAATTCGTTATTGAAAACGCCAACGCTGTTCTACAAAACTGTACCAATCGGAATGTATCGTCCGATGTCGGTAAAATTGTCGAACTCGAAAAACAGCGACGCGAAAAGCTGCAAGAGGCTGAGAAGTTAAACGCGGAAGCCAATGCGACTTCCAAGAAAATCGGCGGAGCCAAGGACGATGCCGAACGAGAGTCACTCAAAGAAGGTGCTCGCCAGCTTCGCGCGGATAAAGACGCCGCACAAAAAGCTCACGATGAACTAGATGCGAAAATTCGTGAAATCGAATTGACCATCCCCAATATGGCTCATCCAGATTGCCCCGTTGGAGTCGATGATAAATCAAACCTAGAACTAGGACGCGGTAAACACGAACCTCGTGAATTTGATTTCAAACCACTGGACCATTTAGAGCTCGGCGAGAAACACGACTGGATCGATTTCGAAGGCGGGGCTCGCACGACAGGGCAGGGCTTTTATTTCCTCAAAGGCGACCTTGTCTTGTTAGACTTCGCGTTACAACAGTACGCGATTACTCAGCTGGCCGCTCGTGGGTTTGTTCCGACCATCACACCTGACCTAGCACGAGATTCGGTTTTAGAAGGCATTGGTTTCATGCCGCGTGGTCCCGAGACTCAGATCTACAGTGTGGAAGGAATGGACATCTCGTTGATCGGAACGGCTGAGATAACGTTGGGTGGTTTGTACAGCGGTAAGACGTTGATGGACACCGATTTGCCGGTCAAACTGTGCGGCATTAGTCATTGCTATCGCACCGAAGCGGGGGCTGCTGGCCGAGCCTCACGTGGGTTGTACCGCGTTCATCAGTTTACCAAAATCGAAATGTTTGCGTTTACGTTGCCGGAACAGAGTAGTGCGATGCACGAAGAGATTCGTCAGATCGAGTGCGATCTGTTCGATGCGATTGGTGTGCCGTACCGGATTGTTGATACGGCCACCGGTGACTTGGGCGGCCCGGCTTATCGAAAGTACGACTTAGAGGCGTGGATGCCAGGGCGGGGTGACGGTGGCGAATACGGGGAAGTGACCAGCACCTCGAACTGTACCGACTATCAAGCTCGACGGTTGAACATACGCTATAAAGAAAAAGGCAAAAAGGGAACACGATTTGTTCATACGCTCAACGGCACCGCGTTTGCGTTGAGCCGAGCGATTATTTCGGTGCTAGAGAATAATCAAAACGCCGATGGTTCGGTGACGGTCCCAGAAGTCTTGCGACCGTTTATTGGCAAGGATGTGATTGGGAATTAAGGCGAGTGAAACGTCTTTCGTAAGGCTCGACTCTCCGCCTGCCGCGTAGACAGGCTGGAAGCAACTGTCGCACCTTCGATCGTAGCTTATTTGGGTACGTTGGATGAGAGCGATTGAAAGCGGTCGGAATTAATGTTCGCTAGATCCAAGTGCTTGACTTGCTCCATCGGCACGGGCTGGAACTCGGTCGTTTCCACCAACCAATCAATAAACTGGCCCTGTTTGCCAATGTCGGTGAACTCAAATCCCATCAAGGCAAAACCTTCGGTCTGTCCATCGTCGGTGTAGTTCATGTAGCAGACATTGGCTTGTTCGCCAGCTTCGCGCATGAATTCCCGCAGCGCACCAGGGCGATTGGAAAACTGGATCACGGCAAAGTACGGATAATGGAAAAGCTCTAAGTTAAACGGAATCACGCGGAAGTCGATCACTGCCGTGCCGGTTACGTCAAAGTGTTCGGGCAGATCCGGTGAAGCCAAGAGCGCATCGAGTTCGTCAATCTTTTGTTTGGAAACTTCGATACCGATGATTGGATAGGCGATTGAATCGGAGACTTTACCGTATTGGAAATCGATGATGTTGATGTCGTTGCCAAAACGTTGCAGTAGGCCGGCCAGTTGCCCTGCGGCTTCCTGCAGTTTGAAGCCCACATAACGTCGTTCAGGACGGTTTAGCAGGCCACGCCTCGCAATTTTCGGCAGCATCAAAAAGTCGACATTGGATCCGGAAAGGATGGTCACCGGGCGGTCGGTTGATTTCAAGTCGTGCTTGAACGCAGCGGCGACACCGAGTGCTGCCGACGGTTCCACGATGATTCGTTTGCGTTTCCAAAGTTCTTGGATTGCATCGCAGACTTCTGCGTTGGAGACGGTCGTGAAATCGTCGACGACTTCTTGGCAGATTTGAAACGGAAGTTCACCGGGAATCGCTACGGCGGTGCCATCGCAAAATCGATCGAGCAAGCTTACGGTCTGTCGCTGACCACCGGCGATGGAAACGCCCATGCTATTTTGAGCGACCGCTTCAACACCGATGATTTTGGTATCGGGAGAAAGCCGTTTTAGTACTGCCGCAACCCCAGCGGCCATGCCACCACCACCGATAGGCAGAAAGGCGTGGGTTGGTTTTTGCTGGAGTACTTTCAAAAGTTCGACAGCGATCGTGGATTGTCCGGCGATGACCAATAGATCATCGTAGGGCGGGATCAAGGTACCACCGGTTTCGGCCGCGAAGGCTTTAGCGGCTGTGGAAGATTCGTCAAACGAATCGCCCACCAAACGGATCTCAACAAACGACCCGCCAAATGCCTGCGCAGCTTCTTGTTTGACCAGCGGGGTCGACAGTGGCATGAAGATGGTGGCCTTAAGCTGGTTCCCGAAAGCCGCGATGGCGACGCCTTGTGCGTGATTGCCGGCGGAGGCCGCGACGATCGGTCCGGTAAATCCGGATTCCAATAAAGCCGCGATCTTGTTGTAAGCTCCTCGCCATTTATAACTGTGGACCTTAGAGGTGTCCTCGCGTTTGAGGTGCAGCAAACAACCGTTGTCTAGCTGTACCGAATCGAGTGGCGTTTCCGAATCGATCTTGTAGATGCGATTTAAGGCAAACTTGGTTTGCGATTCGAGTTCGACGAGTAAGTCGGTGATGGGTTGTTGAGACACGTTTAGGTAAGCCTATGATCGAGGTGATCGCAAAAAAACAGCCGCGTTGGATGGTTCCGACGCGGCTGGAGTTTACTTTATTTTTGGATTCTGTTCAGTGAACCGATCCACTATGCGTCGTTGCCTTTGAGCCAGCTAAATTGCTTGCGAATGCTCTTGCCGACGGTTTCAATGTCGTGGTCCAAATCTTCTTGCATCATTCGCTTGAATTCTGGGTAGCCAGCTTCTGCTTCGGCCATCCAGTTTTTGGCGAACGTGCCGTCTTGAATGTCGGTCAGAACAGCCTTCATTGCTTTTCTGGTTTCGTCGGTAACAATGCGTTTGCCGGTGACAAGGTCACCATAGGCAGCGGTGTCGCTGATGAATTCGTGCATCCGTGCGATGCCACCTTCGTAGATCAAGTCGACGATCAATTTGACTTCGTGCAAACACTCAAAGTAAGCGACTTCTGGTTGGTAGCCAGCTGCGACTAATGTTTCCCAACCAGCAACGATCAATTCGGTGACCCCGCCACACAGTACAGCTTGTTCGCCGAACAGGTCGGTTTCTGTTTCTTCTGGGAAAGTTGTTTCGATGATTCCCGCGCGAGCCGAACCGACTCCCCAACCGTAAGCCAATGCCATTTCTTTCGCATCGCCTGTTGGATCTTGGTGGACCGCGACCAAAGCTGGCACGCCGCTACCCTCTTCATATTGCCGACGCACCATGCCGCCAGGGCCTTTCGGGGCAATCATGACGACGTTGTTTTCAGGAGCAACCGTAATCGCGCCGTAGTGAACGCAAAAACCGTGACTGAACAAAACGGTCGCACCGGGCTTCAGGTTCGGTTCGACAGCGTCTCGCCAAACTTTTGGCTGAACCATGTCAGGGGTCATCATGCAAACAAGATCTGCTTGTTTGGTGGCTTCTTCCATCGTCAATGGAGTCCACCCTTCAGACACCGCTTGGTTCCAACTCTTACCGCCCTCGCGAACACCCACGACCACGTTGACGCCGCTATCACGGAGGTTCAGCGACTGGCCTCGGCCTTGGCTGCCATAACCAATCATGGCGACGCATTTACCGTCGAGTGCTTTGGCGTTAATGTCTGATTCGAAGTACATCGTGGGCATGTTTCAGCTCCGGAAAAAATAAAAATTGTTGCTGGTAATCTTGTAGACTGTATTTACCGTTAGTTGTGTCGTCAATCGCTAAGAAGAAGTATCCTTCCGATGAAAACACCAAAAACAATCGATCACGGCAGCCTCTTACGACAGCATTTGTAACTAGCAAAATCACTTCGGGAATGCTTGCCCCCGTAGGCGCCAACAAGGGGGCGATTAACTCACTGAAAGCACAGTTCGTGTTATTTATTTTAAAGCGATAAATACATCACTCAATCTTGTGAACTTAATAACTCCCGGCAGCGTATTGTTTGTAATGTCATATCAATTGATTGGCTGGGTTAATCGTGCTAACTCGTACTAACCAGTTTTTCCAAGACAAAACAGGCAATTACCGCTAAAATATTCCGATAAAACCTAAGCTGCTGCGAAACAAAGATTCACTAAAACCAAAGATTCACTAAAACCTTGGTTATCAAGCCGAACTGTAAATTTAGGCTGATATTTTCAATACGCCTTTTAGCACTCGTTAAACCGCATGCCATTGCCAAAATCATCTGCCGACTTTGCTTTGCCAGCCCAGCAAGCAGGGTCACGTCTTTCTCGCCGTTCGGTAATGGCGTTGGGCGCATTAGGTACGGTAGCCGGTTTGGCTGGCTACGCATTTGGAGTAGAACCGCGTTGGGTTTCTGTCGAGCATCATGAGATGGCAATTCCAAACTTGCCAAAACACCTGGTTGGCAAGACGCTTGTCCAGCTGAGTGATACTCACATCGGCAGCCGAGTTGATCCGGAGTATTTACTACGTCAGTTCGATTACGTATCGTCATTGCAGCCGGATTTTGTGTGCTTCACCGGCGACTTTATTGATCAAGTGAATCCTTGGTATGTCCAAGAAGGTATACGTTTAATGGAACGTTTTCCACGTGGCCATTTCGGTACCGTTTGTGTCCTAGGTAACCACGACTATGTAAACCCATCTCACGGGCTAGACGACTCAGGCGGGACGAGTCGACTGATCGATGCGTTTGCTGATGCTGATGGACTGGAGTTGTTGATCGATGACATCATAGAAATGAATGGTTTGCACTTCGCTGGCTTACCAGACCTATGGTTCGGCGGGTTGCGACGATCACTGTCTAAACGAGTCATCAAGAAACTCGAAGGAAAACCCTCTGTGGTGTTGTCGCACAATCCAGACACGGCGGACCTGCCTATTTGGGGAGATTTCGATAGTTGGGTGCTATGCGGACATACCCATGGCGGTCAATGTACGTTTCCAGTCATCGGAGCGCCAGTATTGCCAGTAGTCAATCGTGAGTACGTGTCAGGTGCTTTCGAAATTGACAACCAATTCAAAATGTACATCAATCGTGGTAT
>CAZORR010000054.1:0-14668 GCA_964582115.1 uncultured Pirellulaceae bacterium | reverse complement strand
GGAAAGAAACCAAACTAGCCGTCAAAACACTGGCTCCAAGCAAAGACAAAGAGAAATAGGTGTGAGACTACCTGATCCCCTTTTCGCCCAATGAGATTCGCAGTACCCAAAACAGATACTGTAACGATTACTTAATCTTCGCGTTGTACATTCGGTACAGCGACCAAACGGTTTCATCATCGCCGTAATACTCTTTCAACACAAAATCACCTTCAACCGTTACTGGGCGAACCGTGAAGTTGGTGCTGGCGCCTTTTTCGAGTCGCACCAAGATGTTGTCGAAAATCGCAGCCTGAGGACCGAAGCAACACTCTTTGTTGTCACGGACAAAAATAAACTTCGTGATCCCGGATTGCTTGAAGTTTGGCCGAATATAGCCTCGGATCTTAATCTTCCCGCCATGGTAGCCGTTGATCTCTGGAGTCAACATCGCCCGATCGAAGGTTTCTGTTTTTTCCATGTCAAACTTTAAGTCATCGAAAGTCAACGCGAACCGTCTCTGTTTTGATCGAGTAGCAGGGGCAGGCTTTTTTACTGATTCGGCTTGAGCTGGTTTGGCTTTTTGCTCTGCGGTTGCTGCTTTATCCGAATCCGATTGAGTCTGGCTACCAGTTTGCTCCGCTTCCTGCGGTTGCTTTTCAGTTTGAGCCAGTAATGCGCCAGGCCCTAGTAAGAGTACCAAGGTGACCGCCACGGCAAAGGGTGTTTTTAAGCTTCGCATGGTATCGGTTCCCAAGGTTAACGGATGTAATCTGCTTCGATCGAGTAGAACACGGTTGGAATGCCGTCTTCGTTGATCCGACGCGACCTCGAATCAAGATGGAACGTGCCACCAATCTTTCTAAGGAAGTACGAGTGATCGATCAGATCATCGGTTGTAATATCCACTGCGACGACCTCGGTGATTTTTGGGTTGCCGCCAAAGCAGCAATCCCCAAAGTCACCCACCAAAATGAAACTCTTCAGATTGGTCATCTGGTCACTCGGGCGCACGTACCCTTTTAAAAACACTTTCTTCCCGTCGAGTTCCTTAGATTTTTCCGAAAACGGCAATGGAGTCCGCAAATTAGGTCGCAGATCACTGAATGCCATCCGGGTATACCCTTCTGGGACTTCCGTAAAGTGAACGTAAGTGTGCAGTGCGATACTACCAATCGCGATCAACAAGCCCAAGCCTAATCCAATTTTCGCGGCTAGGCCGCCAGTGATCTCTTCTGGGTACTTTCGAATCTCCATCAACGCAACAAAACCAAACCCAATTGCCAACACTGGCAACAATACGAACGCCTGAAATACAAAAGCGCCCAAGCCGAGCACGGCAAACGCGAGGCTTGCTACTGCCGCTTTGCTGATGGTTCGGTACTGAAATTCATTTCCAGCTGAATGTGATCCAGAAAAAGCGTCGTTTTGTTGCATTGAAGGGCTGTCGTTCATAAAACCACTCTAAGTCGTTACCAACAGAATTCAAAATGATTTGACGTCCGTTTAAAACAATCTTGGGATATCCGCTTCGTTTGTACTGAAGAAGCGGATCCCACGCCAAAAAACGGATCCATCGCAACGCCACCAGTAACCAAGCCAGTACGCATTGCTCCAATAGAAGCTACGTTCGATCGGGGGCGATCGTTCGGTAGATTATTTTACTTTGAAAATTCCTTCGATTTCAACCGTCACGCCCAACGGCAATGCTGCGACCCCCACGGCACTTCGAGTGCCGATGCCGATGTCTTCACCGAATACATCTCGCATCAATTCACTGCATCCGTTAACAACCGCTGGTTGCTGTGTGAAGGTATCGTCACAGTAAACCATCCCAAACAACTTCACGACTTGGACGACGTTGTCGATCGAACCGAGGTACTCGGTTAGCGTCGAAAGCATCGTTAGTCCCGCTTGCCGAGCCGCATTGTAGCCATATTCTTGGTCGACATCTTTGCCAACACAGCCTTTGATGAGCGAACCGTCAAGCTGCACGGGCAAGTGGCCAGACGTGTAGCAAAGATCGCCGATAGTCATCGCTGGCTTGTAGATCCCTAGTGCCGAAGGAGCCGGAGGAAGTTCCAAGCCAAGTTGTTTTAGTTTTTCAGTCGGTGTCATGGGTTTGTAAAAATTGGATGAGTAAAGTTGAAGTTAACTGGTTTGAAAAACGCTGGCTACTTGTGGGTACGACAGAACTGATGACGCCCTGCCCTGCCAACCGTATGCGAATTTAGCCAAACACCTCCGAGCAGTCGTCATTAGTTTTATACCGTGACTATTTGCTAAGGTTTACTTGTCTAAGATCATTTACTTTTTTCAGCGCCGTCCTTGGGGTCGTCAGGCTTTCGTTTCACGAACTGCGCCAAATCAGAGAATGACCGCATCGGTTCGTCTCCCTGTAACATTTTTTCGGTGATCGGTTTAACCGGTTTAGGCTTGGATCGTCGTGTTTCCCGTTTGAACTTCGGGTTGTCTTTTCGGCGAGTCTGACCACCACGTCCACCGTCGTACTTGCCCGGTCGACGACCGCGATTGCCCTGAGGAGATTTTTCCGTTGAACTGGCGTCTCCCGACTTGGCAGGTGCACGGCCTGTTTGATCCTTCGAACGTCCTCGATTGGAGCGACCGCGGCTGGGCGCTTTTTTGGTCCCTGGCCGAATCGCGGTCAAACGGACTCGCCGCTGTTGTGCCGACACTTCGGTCACCCAAACCTTCATCGCATCGCCAACGGCAAAGACTTTGTGCGGATCGGCGATGTAGTGGTTGGACAACTGGCTCACGTGGACTAGAGAACTCTCTCCCAAACCAATGTCAACGAAAACACCAAAATCGACTACATTGACGACTTGCCCTTCCAGTTGCATCTCGGGTTTCAGGTCGTCCACCTTAAGGATGCCACGACGGAAAATGGGCTTTTGAACCCGATCCCGAGGATCCCAAGCGGGCCGCTTAAGCGTCATGATGATGTCTTTGACAGCCAAACTACCAGTGCCATGCTGTGTCGCAATTTCGCTCAAGTCTAACTCGGACATTGACTTGACGATCACCTTGCGGCGTTGGTCAAACTGGCGTCGGTCGGACGAAGGAGCCGACTCGGTCGTCTCCGTAGTTTCGGTCGCCGATGTCGAATCAGATTTCGGTGTCGAACTAGTTGAGGGTTCGGCAGGACTTTCAGGGTTGTCAGCACCGGCTGGTGCATCAGTCGATGACGCGACTGCTGGCTCACTACCGGGAGCGGTTGAAGCTTCGGTTGTTTCAGTCGGCACGGGCGATTCGGCAGTCGTGCTGGTTTCGATGGTGGGGGCTACCGTAACTTCGCCAAATTCTGGGGCGGGCTTCTTCGGCTGACTCGCTTCGATCTTCGCCGCTTCCGCCATTTCGCGGGCTCGAATTTCGGCTTTGGCTGGTTGCATTAGCCAGCGAGGAAAAACCTCTTCCACTTCCGCTTCGACTTTTTTCAGGATGTCGTTTGCTACGGTGTAGCTTTCAGGGTGGATCCCGGTAGCATCCAGTGGATTGTCGCCGCCATGAATACGCAGAAAGCCAGCCGATTGAACGTAGGTTGCATCACCGACACCGTTGACGGTTTTCAATTCCTCACGGTTATTAAACCGGCCATTGGCCGTCCGGTGCTCGACCACCCGCGTCGCGGTCAACGAGTTGAAGCCGGAAACGTACTTTAGCAACGCCGGGCTGGCAGTGTTGATGTCGACGCCAACTTGGTTGACGCAAACCCGAACAACCTCGTCCAGTGACTCGCTCAAATGCTTGGCTTTAATATCATGCTGATACAAACCGACACCGATGTTCGCAGGCGCAATTTTAACCAGTTCTGACAGCGGGTCTTGTAAGCGGCGACCGATGGAGATCGCGCTGCGAACCGCTGGTGTTTCGTCTGGAAGTTCAGCGCGACCCACTTCGCTAGTTGAATAGACACTCGCACCGGCACCGTTGATGATCGCGTACTGAACGTTATTGTCTTGTAAAAATTCGGCGATCGCGTCGGAGACCAATTGTTCGACTTCGCGACAAGCTGCACCATTGCCGATCGCAATCACACTGACCGAGTGGGCCTTCACCCAATCGCGAATACGTTTTTTGCTTTCGTCTTTTCGAGTCTGATTGCCGACGACGAAGACTTGACCGGTCTCAATCAAATTCCCGCAACCATCGATCAACGCGACACTGCATCCTCGTTTGTAACCGGGGTCAATCGCCAATACCACTCGATTTCGAGTTGGCGGTTGTAGTAACAAATTACGTAAGTTATTCGCAAAAACCTCGACCGCATGACGTTCGGCTTGCTCGGTCAACTCCCTGCGGATCTCTCGCTCAATACTGGGAAGTAGAGAGCGGGAGAGCATCTCATTGGCACATTTTTCTAAGAAATCGGCCGAAGGGTGGTCGGTTGGAATCGAGTGTTCTTTGACCAGCTGAGTCACTTTGGCTTGGTCGACAGTCAGTTTGACTTTCAGCTTGCCGCTTCGCTCGCCGCGATTGATCGCCAATACACGGTGGTTGGGCAGTTTGCTGATGGGCTGGTCAAATTCGTGATAGTCTTGGAACGGGTCGACTTGCTTTTTCTTTTTCTTCTTCTTTTTTTTCTTCTTAGCAGGGGCTGGTTCGTTGGTTGCAGCCGGCATCGATTGGGTCGTCGTTGTAGCGGCCGCGTCTGGTGCTTCACTGTTAGCCGGGGCTACCGATTCATTAGATGTTGTTGATTCGGTAGACGCTGATGGTGTATCGGTTGGCGGGGATTCGTTTGATGGCGCTTCGGTAGGTGTCGTGGTTGCATCGGCAGTCGCAGGTGTCTCTGCCACTGGGGGTTCCGATACTGGCGACGCTGATGCAGATTCCGATTGAGTAGTATTCGTTTCTTCAGTCGCGGCAACTGGTTCGGATTGTCGCTCCGATGTATCCGGCGCTGTTTGTGCTGAGGTCGTTTCTGCCGCGTCAGCTTTGACGGCAGCAGGATCTTGAGCGGCAGTTTTTTCTTCAGGCTCTGTCGCATTTGCTTGTGCGGCCGGCGGATCAACTTTGATTAGCCGACTGGAAAGCTTCGCCGTATCTCGATACAGCGTTCGCAAGGAAGCTCGCAGTGTTTCGTTTTCAGCTAAGCTCTCAGAGATCAAATCGCTAACGCCTTTGATCACAGCGTCAACGGACTCCAGCCCTTTGTCGACTCGAACGAATTCAGTGGCACGCGTTGCAAGATCTGCATCGGTGGTTTTCGATTCCAAAATTTCATTCGCCAACGGCAGCAAGCCTTGTTGACGAGCAACGGCTGCTTTGGTTTGCTTTTTGGTTTTGAAGGGCAAGTACAGATCTTCCAACCGTCGACTGGAAGTGGTTTTTTCAATCTGCTTGCGGATGTCATCGGTGAGCCCGTTTTGGGATTCGATGGCGCGCAGGATCGTCGCTTTTCGTTCTGCCAACGCCCGCAGTTTCGCGGCTCGCTTTTTTACTTCCAGTAATTGGTTTTCGTTCAACCCGCCCGTCAAGTCCTTACGGAATCGAGTCACGAAGGGGATCGTGTTACCTTGATCGAGCAAGTTCAGCGCCGCTTCTACATTTTGAGGAGCGAGCTTGAGGTCACGTGCAATTATTGAAACGTCAATTTTGATGGGATCCATGGTAGGGGATCGTCCGTTTTTAACATGGGGCATGCCAGCATCTTGTTCGTGCTGCGCTATATTTCACATAATCTTATCATGATTGAGCCCGATTTCGTAAGGGTCTGAAGGCTGATAACATGCGTTTAGATTTTGTCGGGTGCTTTTTTCATCGTCTCGGCCTTCAGATGTACTAAAAATGGGATATTTGGGGTAAAGTTTCCTGCACCTGTGGGTTGCGCAAGATCGACATTAGTTCAATCGTGAAAGCCCCCTCTGGTTCCGGAAGCGTGCAGGGCCTTATAACGATGATCAATTTGCGCTGCCGAAAAGATGGGGCATCGCAAACATTGTGACCCCGACGACAGTATCCGATTTATTTTATTCCCAAATTTAGTTAGTCACGGACAGCGTAAGCCGGTTCAAGAATTTTTGTGAACGACAATTCATCTGAAAACTCTGCTCTCTTGCCCTCCGATGATGTTCTGGCTGATTTGGCAGTACGGCAAGATACAAATACGGTTTGGTGGGCTTCTTTAGTCGGACCATTGGTCGCGACTCTTGTGCTCTTGCTGGCGATCGGGCTTTTCCAAGGTTGGAATGTCGCCGGTAGTTATATCGCTGCAGCCGCGACGGCATTTTTTGCATTAGGAAGGTTTGTCATCATCATCGGTGGTGAAACCGCCAACCAAGATCAGCACTTTTTTCTTAAGCATCTTCATGCGACACATTTGTTTTGGATGCTGACCTGGATCGACATGATGGTTGCGATTTTCGTCGCATTCCATATGGCTTTCCTGTTTAAGATTCCATGGGCAGGCAGTCGCCTGCAAGATCTGGTTTCCGATGGACGATTCATCTTGGCAAAACAACCATGGATTCGAAGAGCAGCTTTTTCGGGGTTGGTGATGTTTGTTATCTTTCCAACATCGACCACTGGCAGTATTGGTGGAACGATTTTTGGTCGCTTGCTCGGGATGACTCGGCTTCGTGTGTTGATCGCAATTTTAATCGGTAGCTTGTTGGGTAATGGAATAATGCTGTTTGGCGCTAAAGCAATTAAACAAGTATTACCGGAGGATCGTTTGGAAATAAAAATCGCCGGGGTCGTGGCGATCATTCTTGCCTTGGTACTCTTCGAACGGAAAATCAAAAGCCTCAAGAAACAATTCTTGGCCGAGGAAGCGGCACAACAATCTTTGTCTGATTCCAACGAAGGTACTGGTGAGCAAAGCTAAGTGGCAACGGCTTCGTCGCGAGGTAATCGCTTGTGAAAAGTGCGAGCGACTCGTTCAACACTGCCAACAGGTCGCGGTGGAAAAGCGTCGTGCTTATCGGGACCAGAATTACTGGGGGCAACCAGTGCCTGACTTCGGTCAGCCGAAATCCAACTTGTTGGTTGTGGGGCTTGCGCCTGGGGCTCACGGCGCGAATCGGACAGGGCGGATGTTTACTGGGGATCGTAGCGGTGATTGGCTTTATCGAGCGATGTTCAAGGCGGGGTTTGCCAGCCAGCCAGAGTCGAACAAGCTTCGTGATGGCTTAAAGCTAATTGATGCTGTCGTTACCAATATCGGGCGTTGTGCCCCGCCTGGCAATAAACCAACAACGGAAGAACTAACCAACTGCCAGCCATTTTTTTCGCAAACACTACAGCTGGTCGATCCGATTGTGATTCTGGCGCTCGGGCAGCTTGCGTGGAAGCAAACCATCAAGTCGATGGTTTCGCTTGATTTGATCGACCGCCCCAAGAAAATGCCCAAGTTTTCTCACGGCGAAATCTTGAAGCTTGGAAACCAAAAATTATTAGTCGGAAGCTACCACCCAAGCCAACAAAACACATTTACCGGCCGACTTACAGAGGCAATGCTGGACAACGTGTTTAAGATTGCTCGTCGGCATATTACGAAATCGGCCAAGCACGCTGGCAACGTGGCGAACTGATGGTCGCTTGCAATATCGCAGTGGATAGGCGAACGATTGAGTGCCGCATCGGCACAGGACTTATTGTCTGCGAATACGGTCCAGCAGCAAACGACCTAACTGAAAGATGTTGCTTTCGCGTTCGGTTTCAGCGCCTTCGGTAGGTTGAGTCTCCAGACCGCCACCAACAGGCCCGAATCGGTCGTCTGTTAAACCGCCTTCGGCTTGGAAGGCGAAGCCACCGTTGCGTTCGGTAAACGCGTTGTCACTGCCAGGTGTCTCTCCGACAGGACTCGCTAACGTCGTTAGTGGCAGCGGTAGCTGGCTGTAAACTGCATAATTAAACGACGGAATCTGACTTCCCAATCCCAAGCGACCAGCCTGTAAACGCAAGACTCGCTCAAAATAAACAAACGGATATTTGGTCGTTGGTCGTTTGTTGCGTACCCATTCGAAACTGGTTGTAACGAGTTTAGACGGAAGCTGGCCAGCGCGAATTTGATCGACGACTGATCCAACGAATTCCCTTTCCTCGTCCCGTCTTGTTTTTAACATTGCGTTCAGTTGTCGTTCAAACTCCGCAAACTGCCTAAGCGTGGCATCAGAATCTTCAGGCCCATCGGTTTGCCCAGCGGCTGCTAAGCCCGCGATCGTCCCTGCGTCCGGTATGGGGGCTTGTCCTTGGCACTCGCAAACACCAAAGCATAAAACACAACTGACAAACATTGCGGCCAGTACAATACAATCAAATTTGTACAGCATCGTTGCTAAGAGATCCAATTTCCAGCTAATCGATTTCCGGCGCATCGTGCTAATTAGACCTATGTAATAGAACAGCAAAGAAAATACGTTCTGGCTTATAGCAAAATCGCAGCTTACCCGGCGAGAGAGATTGACCAATCAACCTGAACTGCTAGCAGTTCAGGTTGATTGGTCACGATCAATGCTGGCAGCATACATTCCGTAGTCATTTTAGTCCCCGCGTTTCACTATCGCATTAAAAAGCCGTTGGCTTCTTCTCTACGCTGATATGCAGCTAAATTAATCCGCATCGGTGCGACGGCCCAATTACCATGATGTGAACCAATCAAAATCTGCATGCTAATGTCCAAGTGGAGCAACCATTTTGCTGCGCTTCGGCCACCGTGTTCGATGGTTGCATCATTGTGAGGTGTTCAGCCGGGTGTTGGGTGCTAGGAATGCTTTGCAGCTAACTGCAAGGAGACGCTTTTAGCTATAGGCGTTCAGGGGGAAACACCAAATTGCTTGCCGTCGTATCGAGCTTTTCTTAGGTTTCACGACGGCGCGGCTTTCAAGGCACGATCAACGAAAGAACGGTAACTGACTTTGTTGATTGTAACGCTTGTGTGGCTTGGATTTACTGACCCTCAGAATCATAAGAGTTTCTCTGCCTTGCTATGAATGCGGTAATTTGATTTGTCAATAATCTGTGCCGATAACATTTCTGAAGACAAACAAAAGTCGTTTCCATCAAATAAAAAATTTAAAATTATTGCATTTTATGCCAAATCATAAGCAACACTCAGTTAGACGACAAGACTTTTCCAGTGATACCTTAACGGCACCGAGCCAGGCGTTGAGAATGCAACCTGCTGAACTATTTCAAGATGAAGCCTTCGAAGCAACTACGACACTCAAGCAAAAGAAGTATTGCAGGAGTTGTTGGAGAGAAGACTTTCATTTTCGCGCGAGCTATTCGCCGATTGTGTTTGGGTTTTTGATCGTTGCGACTTGTGGACTGATCTTGATAATTCGCCCTTCTCGCTGTGTCTGCTGTGGAACAATGCGGATTAACTAGGATGTTCTGAATCGATCGCTCTTTCGATTGATTAAAAAGCTTGCGGTACTAATCAATAACGAACTCTCCGGGTTCGTTTTTTTATGCGCAACCGTTCCTGCCACTGGCTACCCTGATCTTCTCTGCTACTAAAAAGCTATATCTGTTTGGTGGGGGCCTTCTATAGGGAATATGACGGTTCTAATCCAAATGCCGCCTCTGGCGCTATTGATAGTACCACCGGTTGGTTTGGTTCTAATAAGCCGCGCTAAAAAAACGTCCAATCCGATTTTGCCCGTCGATATGCAAGATTAGAAATGTTGCAATCTGCGGCTTGAAGGAATCAATCTGATTTCATAGCTGCTGTTCCAAAAAGGGTACTAGGGTTAGACATGCGAGCTTACCAATTTGTCACGTTGTTCTTGGTGATTACGGTTGTATGCGGTTGCAGCCATCGGCGCGTTCATCGCAGGCCTGTCTCAACAAGTTCCTGCGCCTGTGAGTCTTGTCGTTTTGAGAAAGAGCGACTAGAAGAATCTGGTGCGATTCCAGCAGGCTATTTCGGGCATTCTGAGGTTTCTGAGTATTCTGAAACTGAGGGTTACGAGGTAGTTGAGCCTGAGAACAAAGATTTGGCCACTGCGTCTGAATCGAACAGTTTGTCACCTGAATACTCAAATGATGTCGGCGACGAAATTGTAATAGAGTCACCGTTTACCAGTGGTAACCCCGTTGACATGAACAGTGAATCACCGCAGGACTTGGTTGCCCCTGTTCGTGACGAGCCTCGAACGCCGTCGGGTGATTTGCTGCCCGGCAATATTCCAGAGCTCAAGCTCAAGTTGGAAGCAACGCCAGAGGTTCCTCTGGGCCAAAGCTCTATTCAGGACACGCCAGAAGTCAATTTTCGGCCTTTCGATTCCGAGCTCTCTAAAATCAATAGTGAATCTGGTATGCAAATACCGGTTGCGCAGCAGCCTTCGATTTTGCGTGACGAAGTTTTAGAGATCAGCCAACCTGGGCCGGGTTTGCCTCCACTGCAATTGATTCCTGTATTGGAGAATTCTACGGATCGTAACAATTTGCGAATGCCAAATCCTGCCGTGTCAACGCCGCTTTCATCACCCGAAGAGCAGTCACCGGAAGTCCCCGGTCTTGTTAGTGGTGAATTAGAATCACAACCATACATACAACTGCCAGCCATCAGTAGTCCAGTGTCTCAGCTCGCTTCTGTTGCCAATCGTTTCGCACCCAAGCTGGTCCAGCAGTCTGAAGCCGTTGTCGAAGGCGAATTGCATGAAGAACCAATCGCTCAGGAACCAATCGTTCTTTACGCTCGATCACGGCTTGCCCAGCAGCGTATGGTGCCCACTCATGGACCCGGTGCTGTCCAGTCAGCTTCCGTTCAGCAGCCAGTTAAGCATCAAAGCATTGTTCAGGATTCGAAACTTGATCCAGTCTATGGCTTGCCTTTGAGTAATAACGTGAGCTTCAATTCGCTGCCAACAATCGAGGCACCTATGACCGATTCGTCTGCACAGGCTCAGCATTTGCAGGTTCATATTCACCATGAATACGGTAGTGCTGCTGGGCTTGCACAAGGTCATACGGGTGTCCGTGACAATCCGTCAGCAACGAACGTACAGGTTGTCTATCGTGATGATCAAGGACGGATCGTCATGGCTCCACCTGCTAAAATTGACGAACCCGTTGGGGATCAGAGAACATACTACATTCCACCCGAGCAAATTTTGCGACTCAAAGCGGTATCACCGATCGATCAACCGCAGTCGGCTCCAAGCGTAGCAAGTATTCAAATGCGGGATACCATCGTGCAGGGCGGCAAGCATTTGCTAACAATACCGGAGCATCGAACACGTTCAGTTCAAATGAGCCATGGCTTGCCTGGTATCGATCATGAAAAGCTTCGGGAAGCTTTCCAAGCTTTTCCAACTGCCAATCCGCTAAGATAGTCTCTACGTGGCAAGGTGCAGATTTTCTCTGCCTCAGTCGAAGCCATTGTTTATTACCTAGTTTTTTTGAATTGTTTGTTTCGATGAAAAAACTGATCGACACCAAACCGTATATCGTTGGCAGTGGTGAAAAAATCGAACTTGCAAAGATCCCCAGCGACTTTCAAGACAGTGACTTCAGCAAAAAAAAAGCCTACAAGCGAATTGAGGCCAACGCGGTCGTCATGGCAGGGCTTGCAAAACAACTCTACGCCGAAAACCGACGTTCAATTTTGCTGGTTCTGCAAGGTATGGACACCGCAGGCAAGGACGGAACGATACGCTCTGTCATGCGTGGAATGAACCCGACTAGTTGTCAGGTTAGTTCTTTCAAAAAGCCTAGCGAAGTCGAGCTCGATCATGATTTTCTTTGGCGAGTCCACCAAGTCGTGCCACGGCGGGGGAACATTGGTATCTTCAACCGTTCGCATTATGAGGACGTTTTGGTCGTTCGCGTGCATGGGCTGGTGCCTGAAGAAGCTTGGCAGGCTCGCTACCAGTTGATTAATGATTTTGAAAAACTGTTGTCATCAACCGACACGCGAATCGTAAAGTGTTTCTTGCACATCAGCAAAGACACTCAGCGAGAACGCCTGCAAGCTCGCGTCGACGATCCGGCTAAACACTGGAAGTTTAACCCTGGTGACTTGTCCGAACGACAGAAATGGGACGACTACCAATGCGCCTACGAAGCCGCTTTGGAACAATGCTCAACTGATTACGCTCCTTGGCACATCATCCCTTCAGACCGCAAGTGGTACCGCAATCTTGTCGTTAGCGAACTACTACGATCGACGCTCGAAGAAATGGCGCCCCAATTCCCTCCCGCCGAAGCGGACTTTTCGGACATAAAAGTCAAGTAGTTCCTGTGCCTCGTGCCAAGTGACTTGTGAAAGAATACAAGTCTAACGATCAACTGGCCGGCGCTGGCGATTAGCCCGCGCCCAAAAAACGGTCGCTTTCTTAAACGACTTCGTCAATCATGTCGCGAATGTCACGGGCTCGGTATGAAGGCTCCGTTGGGATCCGCAGCAGCGGCAAATCGGCAGCATCGAACGCCGCGTTAACAAAAATATCTCGTTCAATTCGATCGGGGCGATTGTGTGACGGGTCATCCAGTTCGATACACACTTCCGGCACTAGGGTGCCGGGATGGCACAACACAAAATCGATATGCTTAGCTAGGATTTTGTTTAGCCACTTACGATGATTTTTATGGCCCTTCTCCACTCTTAGCAAATCCGCAATTCGGACCATCGCGAAAATTTCCCAGTCGTCCTGAACCGCTTTAACCAACGCTTTGTAAAATCGCAGTTCTGACTTGGTCACTAGCTGCCCCCTAGCCATATAAGGCATCCGTTCGGGACTGGCCCAAGTTCGCAGCAACAGAATCAATGCAATGGCAATTCCGAGCAGCACCCAGAAGGGCCACCAAGCGATCAGAATGTGTTGGGCAAATTCAAACAAGGGAGCTGTCCAAAGCAATATAAGTGCGACATTAAATACGAATGAGTTTCCGCTGTCGGGATTTTAGCTGAAATCGCCAGTCGCAATAATGCGGATTTGAAACACTATCCTGTCGGAATTTTGGCGGTTATCGGCTAAACTCTCTGGCAACCTCATTCCTTCAGCCCTTTATTCGGCATCTCGCCACCAACCCAACATGCAAGCGGTCGAACTACGTCCTCTAAAAATTGGTAACATCGAAATCGGCTTTCCAGTCGTCCAAGCCGCACTCTCGGGCTACAGCGACTGGCCGATGCGCGTGATCGCGCGTCGACTTGGAGCCCCGTATACGATTTGCGAAGTCATGCTGGATCAATTTTTGACCAGCTTGAAAGAGCGCAAGCGAACTAGTCACTTCTTGCACATCTCCGACGAAGAACACCCTGTCGGTGGGCAACTCATGGGTGCCGAACCAGAGAACTTCGCCGCCGGTGCTGTTAAACTGGTTCAAGCCGGCTTCGATATCATCGACATCAATTTTGGCTGCCCGGTCAAAAAAGTGCTCGGGCGATGCCGAGGCGGATTCCATTTGGGCCAGCCGGACATCGCTTTAGAAATCGTCCGGCGCACTCGAGAAGCGGTGCCCGACGAAATTCCGGTCACGGTAAAAATGCGGCGCGGCATTGATGATTCCGCCGAAAGCTACGACAACTTTTTCAAAATCCTTGACGGAGCCTTCGATATTGGCGTAGCCGCTATCACCGTCCACGGACGCACCGTCACTCAGCGCTACATCGGTCCGTCCAAGTGGGAGTTTTTGAAAGAATTAAAGGCCCACGCCGGCGATAATATTATCTTAGGCAGCGGCGATCTGTTTACTGCTCAAGATTGCTTAAACATGATTCAGCAGACCGGCGTCGATGGTGTTACGGTTGCTCGTGGGGCAATCGGTAATCCGTGGATTTTCCAGCAAACCCGAGCACTCGCGGATGGCAAACCACTGCCGGATCCGCCTTCGCTACATACCCAACGCGAAGTGATTCGCGAACATTACGTTCTGGCCGAATCGTTGTACGGTGAAAGCCGCGTTGGTCCATTGATGCGGAAGTTTGGGATTAAGTATTCGATTTTGCATCCCGAGTTCAAAGCGGTGCGATCGGCCTTCGTTAAAATCCGCAGCCGCCAAGAATGGGAAGCCGTACTGGACGAGTTCTACAGCGAAGACCTTCCAGGTTGTCACCCCGACGGCAAAATGCACAAAGCCCAAGGCAGTGGCAACAACAGCGTCAAGTCCGACGCCAGCAACGCTGAAAGCTGCTCGCCATGAAAGCAGCCACAATCGCCGAACTAAAACGGACGCTTGTTACCTTGGACCAAGGAGAGCTGCTGGAGGCGGTTCTGCGTTTGGCTCGTTTCAAAAAAGACAACAAAGAACTGTTGACTTACTTGTTGTACCTGTCAAAAGATGAATCCGGCTACGTTCGTTTGTTGTGTGATGGAATCGATGAACAGTTTTCGCTAACCCCCAACGCTCATAAAAAGACCCTGCGGAAACTCATTCGCTGGATGGACAAATGCCTGCGTTACTCGGGTGACAAAGACACCGAAATCCAGGTCCGAATTCATTTTTGTCAATCGTTGCTGGCCAGTGATACGCCGTTCCATAAGTACCCTGTGATGAACAACATGTACTTGGGGCAACTAAAGAAAATCAATAAAGCCGTGGCCACCTTCCACGAAGACATCCAATACGACTGGAATCAGCAAATTGAAGCGATCACTCGGTAGCCCACGGTTTTCATACGAACAACCGTCACCAATGAACAATCGCTCATTCTTCAATTAAGAGCTTATCCCACAACCTTTTCGAGCGACGCATTTTTCTACTTTGTCGCGAG
>CAZORR010000053.1:0-15205 GCA_964582115.1 uncultured Pirellulaceae bacterium | reverse complement strand
ATTGGGAGACCAGTTTCGCTCGCGGTGGCGTCGGGTGTATCCTTTCTTCTTATGCCCCCGTGCATGTTCGAGGCCGAATACTCGTTCGATACGCGATGATCGACAACGATGACAAGATCCCGTTCTGGCGGCAAGTTGGTCAATCAGTCGCTCAGGCTGGCAAGGAAGCGTTCCCGAATCACCCAACGCAATCGGGAGACTGCAAGTACATCGTCCAGCTTAGCCATAGCGGGCGCCAGCAAGACGTAGGCGGGTTTGAAAACAAAGATAAAAAGGCGCTTAGCTCAACTAGTCGGCCTGATTATTTCCACGGAATTTTATGCCGTGCAATGACCAAAAGAGAAATCCTGGAAGTCATCAAGCAATTTGGTGATGCTGCTGAACGCGCCGAACGAGCAGGGCTCGCCGGAGTCGAACTTCACGCTGCCAATGGCTACCTATTCACTCAGTTTCTCAGTTCAGCGATCAATGACCGCACCGATGAGTATGGTGGATCTTTAAGAGGCCGAGCAAAGTTCTTGTTGGATGTCGTGGATTCAATCAAACAATCCGTGAAGAACCCAGATACTTTTCACTTGCAAATCAAAACTAACGCCGCAGATTACGACAACGCTTTGTATCCGTGGAGAAAGAAAGGCAACACTCTGGAAGACGCTATTTCGGTCTGCAATTGGGCCGTTGAGAAAGGCGTCGACGCAATCCATGTTTCCAGTGGCAGCATCTTTCCTCATCCCCGTAATCCAGCTGGTGACCTACCTTTACGAGATGCGATCAGGATGTATCCACACATCATGGATGCCGGCATTAGAACGCGATTCAATTTTTGGGTTTTCCGAAATCCGATCTTAGGTCCCCTTTTTAGATACTGGTGGAACAAGCGTCGTGGTATACCTTATGAAAAAATATCAGGCGGTATCAATCTGGGATTCGCTACAAAGATTAAACAAGCCTTGATCCAGCCAGCAGGACTCCCCGACGGTGTAAAAATCCCGGTACTTGTTACCGGCGGCTTTCAACACGCAAGAGTCATCCGTGAAGCTATTTCAAGTGGGAAAGTTGACGGCGTTTCGATCGCTAGACCGCTAATCGCCAATCGCGACCTACCCAAGCTTTTCATGAGCGGGATGGATTGGGAAGACGCTTCTTACATTCCAGATGAAAACTGGCCAATCGAGAATCGGAATCCATGCACGTACTGTAACAAGTGTCTTTTCCGCGACCTAAACGATCTGCTGGGTTGCTATGAGCTATCGCGTTTCTCGTCCAAAGAAGAGATGGATCGCAAGATCTATGAAGTTGCCGGTCCTGACTTCAAAGACAACGAACTCGACAACGTTCAAACAGAACAGCTTGGGGACTAGATATGATATTCAATGAAGATTTAACTCCGGTTGACATCGCATATCGAAGCCAACGTATTCGTCGTTGGTTCATCGCGCTGACTCTAGCCTTGATCGCATTTGGATGCATCTACTGGCGTATCTATGTACCAATCCCGGTTGATTACAAAAGCGACTTAGATCACTTCAAATACGGTTCGATTGGTTCAGACACTCGTTACAGCGGTGGAATTCCGTTTCGTGTTTGGCAGGTGTTGCCTTCACTTTTTCCCGAGTACCTTCCTAATCAAGGCGAACAGTATCTCGCCATTCCATCGAATCAACGCCACTACCTTGATGGTTACGCTAGTTTTGGTTTTCTAGTTGAACCAAGTTTCAAAACACCGATTGGATTCTCGCTTAGGCGTGATGGAGTGAACTTGATTGGTTTGAATTGTGCCGTGTGCCATACCAGCACGGTTCAGGTAAACGACAGCCAACTGGCCAAAATATATGGCCCTGATTCATTACCCAATGTGATTGGGACCGGCAACACAAAAAGAGCAATCATTCCTGGCATGCCTGCCAATACAGTTGACCTAGGAGCTTACTTTACTTTTTTGTTTCGGTGTGCTGAAGATGAACGGTTTACTGCGGACATTATCATGGCCGCAATCAAAGACCAAGAAGAAGCCAACGGAAAAACGGGAGTTATTCAGCGGATTGGAATCGAACGCTCGATCACACGTTTGCGAAAAACCCTGTTACTTCGAAAGCAGCAACTCCATTATTTAGCTCTCCTGCCACACGGAGCAGACGAAGCATCAATGCCGAGGTTTGGACCGGGCCGCGTTGATACGTTTACTCCGTATAAATCGATTCAGTTTTCTTTTCCATGGGACGGCACGTCGGGAATTGCGGACTTTCCTTCCATCTGGAACCAAAGGCCACGCGATGGCATGCAACTTCACTGGGACGGAAATAACGTATCGGTTTTCGAACGTAACATCAGCGCGTCACTGGGAGCCGGTGCAACTCCAAACTCGCTGGACATGCATCGGATGTTAAGAGTAGCGAAGTGGATTGGTTCGCCTCCGCCACCGAACAAGGCGCATGGCGGGATCGAGAATGAATCTACTCAAGCGGTGAAAGCGCGACAATCTGCCGCTCGTTTGAATCCAGTCCCCAAGACTGGAGAGCTCCCCATTCCAAACTATCCGTTTTCAGTTGATCGTGATCTAGCCAAAGCTGGCAAGTTAGTTTTCAACACGAACTGTGCCAGTTGCCATGGATGGAATGGCCCTTACGTAGGAAAAGTAGAGCCGATTTCTAGTATCGGCACCGACCCGGCACGGTTTGATTCTTACACCGAGGAATTTCGTGCTAACCAGATGCAACTTGGAGTTGGGAAGTGGTGGCAGTTCAAAAAGTTTGAGAAAACCGAAGGCTATGCCAACGCGCCTCTAGATGGGGTTTGGGCTCGTGCACCCTACCTTCACAACGGTTCGGTTCCGACCATCAGAGATTTGCTCAACCCCAAATGTAGCACCAGTGAATTACAGAAGCTTGGCATCAAAGACCAAAGCAGTTTTGAAAAAATAATCCGCTCGAAAAATGGCGTTAAAGAACTAATCGAAGAAGCAAGAAATATGAATCGGCGTCCGCCGGTCTTTTATCGAGGCGATGACCAATACGACCCAGCCAATCTCGGCTTCCGATGCGATCGGGAAATTTCGGACGATGGCCGTAGATTGTTTTTGTTTTCGACCCTTCGCTTTGGCAAAAATGGTCCAGCAGTCGACACACTCGGCAACGGTAATCAAGGACACGGTGGAAAAGATTACGGAGGCGATCTCCAAGCCAAGGAAAGAGAAGCGTTACTTGAGTACCTCAAACTGATCGATGATTCAGAAATCAGCTCAAACTGAGCAAGGGGATAGTGTTTTGAATACTTACAGAATATGGTTTTGCCGGGCATTGATCCTTGGCTTTATCATCAGCAATTTTTTTGCGATCCCCGGGATTTTTTATCCTCAAGCGGTTGCCGATTTAATTGGTGTCGAACCACCAACGCAGCCCGTTTGGTTGGCATTTGCATTTTTGCTTTCATTTTTGGTGAGTTGGTTTTACATCCCGGCGGCCATGAATCCGTTGGGTAATTTGCCAACTGCTTTTCTTAGTGTTGTCGCACGTTTTGTTTTTGCATTTTTCTGGATTTGCATCTACCCACTAAAAACCGAAACTGGTGCGGTGCCTTGGATTTGGGGCGTAGAACTCGGACTCGGAGCGCTGCAATTATTCCTCTTCATCAAGGCCATTCGCAAGCCGTCGATTCCACTTGATTAACTTTGGAGAAGCCGATGTCGGTTTTACCGCCTAAAGTAAGATTATTCAAAAAACACCTGTTTCGCATAGCAGCGATCGTTGTGGCGATATTCATATTGCTCGCGGCCTGGATCGTGTACGATCGTTTTTTTCGAACAATCCCTCAAACGTATATTCCTGGTTCTCAAGAGGCATTCAAATACGGCTCAATTGGAGTCGAAGACGAATCTGGAATTCCATATTTGATTTGGTTAGTTTTGCCGCGAGTGTTTCCTGAACATTTACCAGGCCCCGGAGGCTACGCTTCTCTTGGTTTGGTTTGGGAATCTGGCCACGACATGCCAGTCGGGTTTTCAAAAAAACGAATTGGCTATGAAAGAGTGGCCTTTAACTGCGCCCTTTGTCATACATCAACTTATCGCCAAGAAGAAAACGGTCGGCCAGGAAAGACCGTGATTGTACCTGGCGGCGCAGCGACACGCCTGGACCCACAAGCCTATATCGGCTTTCTAGGGCGATGTGCAAATGACCCTCGATTCAATCCCGACACCATCCTTGAGGCAATCGAATACAACGTTGAGTTGTCGACGTTAGATCGCGCTTTGTATCGGCATGTTTTAATTCCAGCGACACGTAAAGCCATTCTCGAGCAGTCAGAAAACTCAACCTGGATGTTGAGTCGTCCACCTTGGGGGCATGGTCGAATTGACCCGTTCAATCCGGTGAAATTTGGGATGCTTGAAATGAAAGTTGATGCGACCGTTGGAAATTCGGACATGATGCCTGTCTGGGAATTGAATTTAAGACAAGCCAAAGAGGAAAAATGGCATCTTCACTGGGATGGCCTAAGCACAAATCCGAATCATTGCTCCCTAGCGGGTGCGTTGGGGGACGGGGCGTCACGAAAATCGATCCCCGATGACAATATTAGGGCGCTGGTGAAGTCATTTATGGGTGAAGGCAAGTTCAAATTTGTCGCGCCGAAACATCCAAATGCACCGCAGGCAACAGACCCCGATGTTTTGGCAGGCAAATTAATCTTCAAGCAAAACTGTGCGATCTGCCATGAGCCGGTTAACTCCTCCGAAGACAGACAGCTGGTCAACACCGTCATTCCTCGTGAGTTAAAAGAAACTCCGAATCACGCGGATGCGTTCTATCGATCGTGGGCGGGGGAACCCGCGATTGCTACCGACGTTAACCGAATCGATATGTGGAATCAAGTTACACTGGCAAATCCAAGTGATCCAGACCAACAAAATCATCCCGCAACGCGGTACAACGCGTTTGCCAATGGATATTTAGACTCGTTCGTAGGCACATCCGGGTACGTGGCCGTGCCACTGAATGGCATCTGGCTCCGTTCACCTTACCTTCACAACGGTTCGGTTCCTACTTTGCGAGATTTACTAAATCCACCGATGACCAAAAATGAAATTAACGAAGCCGTGGAGTTACTTAACGTAAAAGCCACAGGTGTGGGCGAAACAATTGACTATCAAGAATTGATCGCATCTTTCAGTCAGATTAGTACATCAGAACTGCCGCTCGAACAAGCATCAAAGCGTCTTCACCGTCTAGGAACATTCGTCGACTCGATGATCGAAATTGCGCGAACCAAGGGCAAACGTCCTCCTATCTTTTATCGAGGCTCGGACGTATTAACCAAGTCGGACGAAAACACACCAGACCTAGTTGGTTTTAAACATAACAGTTCCGCAGTTAAGCACCGACGCCTACCAATCCCTTATATCACGTCTGTTCAAGGGAACGGAAACGACGGCCATCTCTGGGGGACAAAGCTTGACAAAGAAGAAAAAATGAAGCTTGTGAAATATCTAAAAACACTTTGATCGGAGATCCCTTTGCGATTAAACATTGACAAAACGCAGAATCCTAACGCCAACTATTGGGCGGTTTGGTTTCGTCGTGCGCTTTGGTTGGGAATCATTCAGGACTTTGTACTTGGGTTTCCTGCCATCTTTTTCCCCAATCAATTATTGGCGTTGCTTGGCCAAACCGAAGCCGTCGATCCTTCCCACGCTTCATTCGCGGCGACCGTTCTGGTCGTCTTGGGAGCGATGTATATTCCCGCTGCGGTCAATCCATACAAATATCCCGTGGTAGCTTGGCTTTCAGTTCTGGCACGGCCACCAGGAATCATATTTTTCTTTTTTCTGTACCCAGGCAACTACCCTTTGTTTGGAATCGTTGACACGGTTCTGACATTGATTCAGATTCCAACGCTGGCGCTCGCGTTTTACGGAACACCAAAACTCCATCCAAAATATCGTGATCCGGTAGATCCCAAAGCCCAATCACCGTTTGGTTACACGGGAACGAGTTTCGCCGACCTGCGTTCAGTGGTCTGGAGCGATCCATACGAAGGCGAGTTGCCGTATCATGTAGGGCTGGGGCCAATCAAGCTAATTACATTTTTCAACCATTCAGCTCGAAACCTCGCTGACAAACGTGACTTGCTCCCGTACTACGACAAATTGATCCATTCAAATGGAATCAGTCTGACTGGAGTCTGGCAAATCACTGAAGACAATCCTTTTTCTGGCTATTTTTCCAATGGCTCACAAGGCCTTGTTCTGGCACGAGCTTCGGTAGCGGGGCTAGCAATAACCGCAAACACTCGTCGAGCATTCGGATTCGGAGGGAAGTTGTTTCCGACGTTAGATCCCAACGAAAAAGCCTACCCAGCAAACTTCGTGACTGTGTCTCGCCTCAGTGGTATTCGGACCCAGCATATCATCGACATTGATAGTAGCAATGCACCGCAGATCGGTTTAGGCCCATTACCGAACCTGATCAATCGTGTGATTTTCCGTTTGTTTGATACTCGCCCAGGAGTTCGATCGCTGCATCCGATTTCCACCCTAGGTTTAAAACCCGGTGAAGCAGTTGTCACGCCCGATCAAATGATGCTCAAAGTCGATCCCGAGATGCCACGCATTAGTGAATCAGATTTTCGTGAAGAGCTTCGGATCAAACATTACCCAGATTGCAAGCTGGTGTTTCAGATATACGTTCGCAACGAAAACGACTCCGCTTGGAATCGAATCGGCAAATTATCCTTCACAGAGGATGTTACTTCCGAGTCCGGCGACAAGCGATTGCATTTTTGGATTCCAAGAACTACGACTTAACGACCATTGGAGCGAGTGACGGGATGCCAGAGAAATTTGACTTGATCGTGATTGGTAGTGGATTTGGCGGTGCGGTTACGGCCTGCCGCGCTGCCCAAGCTGGCGCTCGTGTTCTTGTATTAGAACGTGGCCGTCGGTGGTCGCCTTCGAGTTTCCCACGGGGCGTCAAAGACCCTTGGCTCTTTGACAACGATCGCCCAGTCAAAAAGAACGGATGGTTAGACTTAAGACTCTTCAAGAAAATGACTGTCATTGCAGGCGCGGGTGTTGGAGGGGGATCGCTCTGTTATTCGAGTGTCATCATGCCAGCGGACCGCGACATTTTCGAAAATGGCTGGCCTGAGGAAATTACTTTTGAATCCATGCAGGGGCACTATCAAAAAGCCAGTGAAATGCTTGGAGCTCAGACGATCCCAACAGGCCAAGTGACTCAGCGCAACAAACTTTTGAAATCAGCGGCGCAGAAGGCTGGCTACGAAAACCGTTTCTTTGACACCCCGCTCGCCATCGCCTTTGACGAAGAATTCAATTACGAATTAGAAGATCCTATCGACAAGAAACATACCAAGGCGTTTCAAAATCGCCATGGGCGTTGGCAAGGCACCTGTGTTCACCTTGGGAATTGCGACATTGGATGCAACGTTCGCGCAAAAAACACACTGGACTTAAACTACCTTGCTGAAGCTGAACTCCACGGCGCACAGATCCGCCCTCTTCACTTAGTAAGAAGCATCGCCCCGGACTCCGGTGGCTATCGTGTTTCAGTCGACCGAATCGAATCGTACTACGCAGGTTCGTCCAAAATATGGGGCGAAAAAGTTGTGCTGGCTGCCGGCTCGATTGGTTCAACGGAGTTGCTTAGCCGGTGTCGCGATCAACACCGCACCTTGCCAAAGATAAGCCAAATGTTGGGCAAGAACTGGAGTGCAAATGGTAACTTCCTGACGCCCGCAATTTACAAGGACAGAGATCAAGTACGCCAAGGAATCGGCCCAACGATCTCCTCAGCTCTCGACTTTATGGATGGAACCGTAGGCGGCCATCAATTTGTCATCGAAGACGATGGTTTCCCCAACGTCTTATTAAACGCACTCAATTCATACTATTCAGCACGAATCTTTTCACCCATCGCTCGTTCATTTTCACAGCATCTCGACCGAGGGCTTAATGAAAAAAACCCTTTAGCCAAGATCATGATCTGGTTGGGAGCCGGTGTCGATTCAGGCGATGGCGAACTTTCATTAAAACGAAAATGGTATTTACCGTTTTCAAGCCCGAAGTTCGCGCTGAACTTTTCCACCGAGAAAAATGCCGACTTGATAGAAGCGATCATTCGAATTCATGATCGTTTGACTCAAGCAACCGACGGCAAGCTGTACGTCCCAAAATTTTGGAAAAAGTTGCGCATGATGATCACCGTCCACCCGTTGGGCGGATGCCAAATTGGGCAATCAAGTAGTGACGGCGTTGTTAACCACTGTGGAGAGGTCTTCGAATACAAGAATCTTTTCGTGATCGACGGAGCGATGATTCCCAAGCCAATTGGAACAAACCCCTCGCTAACCATTGCGGCACTCGCCGAGCGTGCGGCGACGATCAACTTTTAGCACGCAATGGTTGCTTTACATTAACAATTGACTGATTTTTTTATTGTGAGAAACAAAATGACCTATCCATCGAAAACACTTGAATCAAGCCTACTGGCGAAGTCGTTGTTAGTTGTAATGTTCATCGTGACAACGCCCCTTGGAAGTCCTGCTGTCGCTCAAGAGCAAGAGGAACAGGGCTCATCGAGCGGCGAGCAGATAGAAGACGATCAGCCAAGTACCTCAGTCACCCCCAAGCCTCTAGGTAAATCGTATGATCAGGAGTTGGCTTATTCCGACAGCGTTTATGATCCCGTCAATGATCCGCGCCAATCGAAGCCAGACAGTATCCGTTACTATGGACCAGGCCGGACATGGCAGTATTGGCAATCCAATGGGATGCTAGACCAAGAAACATGGCAAAAAGGGCGAGACACTTGGTGGTTTTTCACCGCTGGCAACGAGCGATTTTATCGAGCACTGGCTGTCAAGCTTGGCAAGCTGGACGTGTCGGTTGATTTCTTTCGCTTACTCGATTCAAGAAACCGCGATCAACGCTTTCAGCAATTAGGTTTGATAAACGAACCTAACTTTGAACAAGCCTCTGAGCCCGATGAGTTCGGACTTTGGATGGATACCCCCATCAAAACCAATCCGGAATTTTCAAAGGTCGAAAAAAACGGCTACTATTCTGATAAAAGCAACTGGCAGAGCGATGGCGTTCACCCAGCAGATCCATACTACCCCCAAGATAACGTAAGAGACTATGGCCTGCCTACCGGTGTCGTTGGCCTGCGGAAATTCCCTAATCCAAAGTTCTCCGGAGAACTTAAAAAACAATGGCTCCGCGAACTGGCCGAATGGGATGGTTGGAATAAGTTGGATGAGTCCGAAAAAGGTGCGGCTGTTGAGCCTCCCAACCCTGTTGAGAAGTACTTTGCTAACCCAGGAAAAGTTGAACCGCCATATCTAGTTGGAATCACCTGCGCTTTTTGCCACGTAGCTTTTGACCCAACCAACCCACCAGCAGATCCTGCCGAACCAAGGTGGGAGAATCTTTCGGCCAATATTGGGAACCAGTACTTTCGAGAAGGAGATCTCTTTTTTGGCTGGGGACGTATTACGGGAGGAGATGCGAATCGCACCAGTGAAACTGATCCCTATCAAACGCTTGGTCTAGGCGGTTGTGGAACGGGCCAAGTCATCAAGGCGTTTCCAAACTCTGAAATCCGAATCATGCAGGACAGGACTGGCACTACGTATGCTACAAACGGGAACGCTTCAGCCAATATTTCTGCTGACAAGATTGGTTCAATCGATTCGATGACATTGAAAGAGGCTGTTGGAATATTACAAGATGCCCCCGCTGGTAGAGGCAAGCAACACTTAACCAATTTACTGTTTCACTACGCTCAATCGCAGCAGTCTGGAACCTCGGAGACTTCTCGTTTTTCCTACGATTTTATCAACAACCCCAACACAATCAATAAGATCTTTTTTGTTGCTGGTCGACCTCGCTTCGTTGAAACGTCTCCAACTGGTGAACGGATTGAAACGTTACACGTTCTCAAAGACGGCGCAGACTCCGTCGGAATACCTGCCGCACTTGCTCGTGTTTTCGTCAACATCGGGGCGGAATCAGAATACTGGTTAACCCGCTTATGGAATCCACTGACAGGAACGGGGCCATATCCGCTTTCAATCGACGAAATGAATCTAGGCGAGTCACTTTCGGATTTCAGGCGACGCGAATTAAAGGAATCAATTCCAAATATTGGAAACGATTGGAAACGAGTTCAAGAAAGGATGCCCGCGCTGGCCAATTATTTAACCAGTTACAACAGCCCATTTTTGTTAAAAGATGCCGTCGCGCGAGAAATAGGAAAGCTTGACCCAAATGCAGATAAAGAAAAAATAAAGGAGTTGGCAAACCTTCTGCCAGACGAAACACGACTTGCAAACGGGCGACGAATGTTTGGGCTTTATTGCGCCAAATGCCATTCAAATCGCAAACCTACATACCCTTTAACCCAAAAGGATCATGCCGATTTTTTCCGACAATCAGTTGAAGCAGATGATTTCCTTATTGGCAATCCGCTCACTAACGATGCCCGAATTCCTGTCACTCAGTTAGGGACAAACTCCCAGCGTGCATTTGCTACCAACGCAATCGATGGCGAAATTTGGGCTGAGTTTTCTTCCAAAGATTATAAAGCCCTGCCATCTGTTGGAACCATGCAGTTCGAATCGCCACTTCACCTGCTAAGTCCGACATTTGGAAAAGAGCCAATTAAAACAACGTTTGTCGCGCCAGGCGGAGGTAGAGGCTATTATCGCACGGCCTCGCTGGTCAGCTTGTGGGCAACCGCGCCGTATTTGCACAACAACTCCGTTGGCAGAGATCCGTATCGCCGTTTCACCTACCAGACTGACAATCCATTCGATCCCAAAACAGTAGGCTTTTCAAACGATGTCGTTACGGTGCAAGGCCGAATGGATCTGTTTCAGGATGGGATTGAAAAACTCCTCGGGCTTAAACCGCGCGACCATGAACGATCGATCAAACTCTCGTATGCTCAAGCATCACTGCTGACCGGCCTGGATCGAACCAAATCACGTTTGATTGCCGAGGCATTGAGTGAATCGTTGATTCCTAAAGTCGAGGGGATTATTCAAAAGAAACTAGAAGCGAAAATAGAAGACGACAAAGTCCGAAAGATTGCTCAAGCCGCGATCGATGAATCGATCAACCGAGCTCGCGAATCATTTCCGGATTTCTTAAACAGCTTGGACAAGCAGAAACTCAAAACACGAGTCAAATTACTCAAGGAAGATGTCCAACAGATCGTCAAACCGTTTTTAGTCGAGCTACTCGAAAAGAAGCTCGAATCGACCCTCGTGAAAGCACTTGAAAAAGCGTTTCCTGACCTTCCCGCAGGGCTAAGCTCGGAACTCGTTGAGGTGCTCAAGAAGGTTGACTTGGGAGAAATCATTGAAAATGGAAATGGAATTGTCGGAGCTGGTCCCGTTAGTTTGTTCTTTCCGGAGATTCCACGTGGCACACCGATTAACCTAATTCTGAATCAGAATATCAAAAAAGCACCCTACGCAGTTCAAGCCTTACTTTCCCACAAGGATGACCCTCGAAAACTTGCCGAAGCGTTGCTACAGCTAAGTGATTGTCCTGATATCGTTGAAGATCGAGGGCACCACTTTCCAACGCCAGAACAACGCAAGCTCGAAGGCGAAGGAAGTATGCGAGATCTTATCGAGTATCTGAAAACACTTTGATCACGGACAAGCATTGTCAGCCTAGAGAGCTTTGTGCTCTCTAGGCACGGCAGCCCAACTGCTCAATGAAAACACCTAAAATACAAGCTCGCGGCGCAAGCAAGTGCACCACAAGACTCATAAAAATACACTCGCTTGCACTGCGAGCTTGTATTAGCGCAACATCAAAAGGCCCAAGCAAGTGCAATGACAGCAAATTGAACGATGCGCTCGATAGTGCGTCAAGTTTGTACGTAGTTTTGTCTCAGCCACTAATTTCCGCAAAAAGCCTAGATGAAAAAGAAACACGCTAAAAGACTATCCATTTTTGGAGACGGTTTTGAACAATACATATGACTACATTGTCGTAGGTTCTGGGTCTGGTGGTGGGCCGGTAGCGTCTAGATTGGCGCAAGCCGGCCACTCTGTCCTGTTAATCGAAGCTGGCAGTAAACCTACTGGCACTGAATACGATGTGCCAGCGATGCATGGCTGGGCAAGCCAGGCTAAGGATACGCGATGGGACTTTTTGGTTGACCATTATCCGGATTTAAACCAAGGGCTTCGAGATTCTAAGTATCAATCCAACCCACCAGAAAATAAGGACTCCAAGTTAGTTAGCCAAGGTGTACTTTATCCAAGAGCTGCAGCTGTTGGCGGCTGCACGGTTCACCATGCTTTGATCTCGATCTATCCTCATGATCGAGACTGGAACCGTATTGCAAAAATGACCGGCGACCAAAGCTGGAATGCAAAAGCAATGCGAAAAATCTACAACTCGTTTGTCGACCGCAGCACGACGACTGAGCAAACTGCTGTAGCAAACCCAAATCAAAAGTGGCTGCCGATAGAAATCCCTGAACCAAGATTGATAGCTGAAGACCCACAACTTCTCGCCATTATTATCGCAGCGGCGTTTGAGTTTGTTAAAAATGTCTCAAGCAACGAAACAGACAATTCAAAAAAAGAAAAACTGACTAAGTTACTGCCATCGCTAACGACGTTGTTGACTCAGTCAAAAAAGAAAGAGGTAAGCAAAAACGACCTCAACCTAATCAAATTCGCACTTGTCGTACTAGATCCTAACCATGAACTTGGGGTGGCTTCAGGACGGGAAGGTGCATTTTTCGTACCGCTTTCTACCAAAGATGCGAAACGGGTAAGCACCCGCGAATTTATCGAACGCATCCAATCGCAAGACCCTAAAAAACTGATTGTCGAATCATCCAGCTTTGTGACGCAGTTAATTCTTGAACCTAACACCACCGATGACGATAAAAAACTGACCGCCAAAGGTGTCGAGTATTTGACCGGCGACCACTTATACTCGGTTGGACCGCACTTCGATCCGTACCACATCGGCCAAGCTGAATTGAAAACAGCATTCGCTCGCAAAGAAGTCATCTTGTCGGCCGGGACGTTCAATACGCCGCAGATTTTGATGCTTTCGGGCATCGGCCCCAAGGATGAATTAGCCAAAATTGGAGTCGAAACCAAGCTGGACCTGCCCGGGGTAGGGCAGAACTTACACGACCGATACGAGGTGACAGTTGTCAATCGCCTTAAATCTTCATTTGATCTTTGGGAGAACGCATCCCTAAACCCCAATAAAACCGACGATCGTTGGTTGGAAGCTTGGGCCAAGAAACGTAACGGCTTCTATACAACATCAGGAGCCACACTAGCATTTACAAAGAAATCGTCGGCGGATTTAGAAGAGCCCGACTTATTTGTTTTTGGCATGCCTGGCTACTTTCGAGGTTACTACCCTGACTATCATCGCGATATTCTAACCGATGGTTCTGGAGAGCGGTCAGTCGACATTTTTACCTGGGCTATCTTAAAAAAATCGCCATCGAAATCCAATCGAAGAGGCAAAATCTCGCTGGTAAGTAAGAGTCCGTTTGCCCAACCGAAAATAACATTCAACTACTTTCCCGACGGCGCGAAAGATACCGATGCGATTGCACTAGCAAACGGGGTACGTTTTGTTCGCGAGCTTTCTTCTGGATCCTCAAAAGTACGTGACTTAATAAAATCAGAATTATTGCCAGGAGTTGATAAGCAGTCAGACGACCAGTTATCCCAATGGGTCCGAGACGAAGCTTGGGGGCATCACGCTTGTGGAACTTGTCGGATGGGCTCAAAACATGATGACAAAACGAACGAGCGTTCACCATCGGTGGTCGATAGCAAATTCCAAGTGCACGGGGTAGCTAATCTGCGGATTGTAGATGCCTCGGTTTTCCCAGACATTCCAGGATTTTTCATTTCAGTACCAATCTACATGATTGCCGAAAAAGCGGCCCTTGAGATCCTCAAGTCTTAGCCGTTCTTAGCCCATCACCGCTTTACTGGAACATCGAGATATAATTCGCTAGATGATGGTGAGCGCCTAGACTTTTACCAGCAGCGAACAACTTTCGCTTCCGTTTCTTGAAGATTGCAGCTTCCTCATTGGGGGCTAAGTCAGTAACGACTTCTCCAGTATCTTTCCCATAGGTAAGCACACCTACGCTCTGGTAGCTATTATCTCGCAGCCGCTTGGTGAGCTTCAGAAACGCCTCCAATGGTTCCGGCAAGTCAATTAATTTGCTAAGACTATCGAGCCCAACACTAAGCAGGCTTCGCTTATTTAGGGCTGGCGGCACATGAGGCACCAGGTCGTGCCCAAATTCAACGCGAAAAACCGGCGTTGTGATGCTAGATGCAAATTTCCGATCTCCAGTTCTCGGCGCCGCAAACGTGTAGGTGTCTTTGACTTTGTAGCCATCGATTTCCAGTTTCTTCGTTGCCAAAACAGCCACAGCACCGCCTTGACTGTGACCGGTCAAAACAAGCGGCTTTCTTGTGCCACTTGGAATGCTTAGTTTCACTTTTTCGTAGATCAAGTTCAACTGCTTTTGGAACCCGAAATGAACTTTCCCTGGGAGCCCAGACTTGCTTGTGTCAACTTGCTTCACTTTGAAGTTCTGGACCCAATCCTTCATCGTAGAAAATGAGATCTGCCCATTGACTTCGACTTCAGTAATCGTCCCCTGAAAGGCAATCACAACTACTTTTTCGTACTCCAGAACTGCCGCAAAAGACGTGGGAGTTTGCTCGTTGTCGAAAACTTCGACGGTTGTGATTGGCGGCTTGCCGTTAAAAAGGGTTCGAGCAGCATGTGTCGTTTCGTCAAAGTCATATGCCCACAGACAGATTTTGGCTAATTCATTTGCCGAACTTTTCTTTATTTTGGCCATGGTTTCTCCAAGTACGATTTGTCGCTTTTAACTTCTACCGTCGAACCTTAGTCGAGATAGCCCCTAAGAATCCTTCGGGGCACGCAGTTGTGTTGCGTTGGATCGATCAGGTGACTTAAAACTAACACTTTGAAACTTAATTGCAACAATTTTTGACAACAATTGTTTTTCTGGTACGCCAGTTATAACATCCGTAGCGGCTCCCACTGAGCAAAGCACGACCAAGCTATTTTCGTCTCGTTCGACCCATTGAGGGATTAAGACCAGAGTTAGGCGCGCCCAGATTTTCGCGCCAGTGACTGCCA
>CAZORR010000052.1:0-15413 GCA_964582115.1 uncultured Pirellulaceae bacterium | reverse complement strand
GGCCTAGTATTGGAACCAGAGACCGAAATTCGCGACGCCAATTAAGGCTACAAGACGAACGCGGGCCGCAGGATGCGCCCCTTTCCATGTTGTTAGCGTGAATCACAGTAGATTCATTCTCGGGCAACGCAGAAACAACTGGAGCATTCCCCCTTCGCACGCTTTCGATTCGGAGAATCAAGCGACAATGACCGTGAACGGTTACTCTTAAAGTGGCTTCAGGGCCAAGGTGGCCGCGAACACGCTAATCAGCTTGCTCAGTTGGTCCCCGCCGCCCCATCCGTCTTCGAAGAAACCGATCAACTGGAAACCTGCCTCGCACTGCCCGCCAATAAATTGTTCCAACGAGTGACCGAATTCGATCGGTCGCTCTGATCCCAGCAAACGCTCACGTTCGTCAGCAGGCAAATCAAAATCCGAATAAGGGATTTTGTGGCGGACGACGAACTGTCCGCGATCCATCTTCGCTGCATCGAACAGATAATAAACCGGGTTAATAAAACCCGTCATGAACTTCCCCCCCGGCTGTAGCACTCGGAATGCTTCCTCCCATATTTCTTGCACCGACGGGCAAAAACATGTCGCACAGGGACTAACGATCAAATCGAACGATTCATCCGGAAAAACACTCAGGTCTCGCATGTCGCCGGCCACGCATTTAATTTCCAATTGCTCTCGCTGAGCAACCTCGCGGTCGCGGTCGAGCTGTTTTTCGCTCAAATCAAAGACGGTAACCCTGGCTCCAGCAGCCGCCAAAATCGGCGCTTGCCGAGCCCCTCCGCCTGCCAAACAGAGCACCTTTCTGTCTTTTAGGTCACCGAACCATGCTAATGGTACGTGCTTGGTCGGCGTCAACCGCAAATGCCAATTTCCTTCGCGTGCGTCGGCAACCTCCGCCGCCGTTACCGCTCGGTAAAAGCGATCACCGGCCAGCGCCATTCGATCCCATGCGGAACGGTTAAATTGGATTGCATCGTTTTCGTCTGACAAGGCAGGGCTCCATAATTGTGTCTCAGACTCAAGATAACATAAGTTCACGTAAAAATGAATTTGTGTTGTCAAAGTGCGGTTTAGCTATTTTGTAAAACGTTTACAATGCTCGGTTCGGATTTTGGCTTTGACCAGATTCGTTTTTGCTTGCTCAACTTGGATGAAAACGCTGCCTCTATGCCCTCCTCGGATATTGTTGTCAAAGGTGCCCGCGAACATAACCTTCGCGACGTCAGCCTCGTTTTACCTCGCAACCAACTGATTTGTTTGACTGGAGTCAGCGGTAGCGGTAAGAGTTCCTTTGCGTTTGATACCGTCTTCGCTGAAGGCCAGCGTCGCTACCTCGAAAGCCTGTCTAGTTTTGCGCGACAGTTTTTGGGGCAAATGCCTAAGCCAGATGTCGATTTGATTTCTGGCCTGAGCCCCTCTATTTCGATTTCGCAAAAATCATCCGGCAAAAACCCGCGTTCAACCGTTGGGACGATCACCGAAGTTTATGACTTCCTACGGGTTTTGTACGCCCGAGTGGCCCAGGGATTCTGCCCCAAATGTGACCAGCCTATCGCTGCTCAAACCCGCGACCAAATTGTTGGCGGGATCATGCGGATGAAGGAAGGCACCGAAGTTTACTTGCTCGCGCCGGTGGTCCGCGCCCAAAAAGGTGAACATCGCGAACTGTTCGTTGACTTGGTCAAAAAAGGCTACGTGCGGGCTCGAGTCGACGGCGAGATGGTTTCGCTGAACTCAGAGATTAACCTTGATCGTACGCGTCGCCACCACGTGGAAGTTGTCGTTGACCGGCTTGAGTTAAAGCCAGCCATTAAGTCTCGTCTCACGGAGTCCGTCGATACGGCCCTCAAGCTAGGCAAGGGTGCGTTGATCGTCACTCCGGCAGACGAAAGCGAAGCCCCCGCTGCGCCGACGCAAACAGCGGAACCCGACGACGAAGCCCCCGGCAAGAAAACAAAAAGCAAACGAGGCCGGAAAAAATCATCCGCCCAAACCGTCGCCGTTGGAGATCGCGTTTATAGCTGCGACTACGCTTGTGCAGCTTGTGGTGTTAGCTTCAATCCACCAACTCCACAGATGTTTAGCTTCAACAGCCCGCAAGGCATGTGTGGCGGTTGCGATGGAATGGGAGAAGTATTTACGTTCGATTCGGAACTGCTAATCAACGATACCACGCGGTCGTTTCAGCAAGGCTGCATTGAACTACTAGGCAAGTGGAAAGACCTCGGCCGTTGGCGACAGCATATCTACCAAGGCGTTGCGGACACCATCGAAAAAGAACACGGGTTCGAAACCGGCACGATGCTGGAAAACGCCTGGGAAGACCTAACCGAAGCCCAGCAGAATTTCTGGCTCTACGGCACCGGTGACCTCAATATCACTTACACCTGGAAAGGTGGCGCGTCGCCAATGAAGTACGGTGGTACGTTCGACGGAGTGATTGCGGAGCTTGACGAAAAATATCGAAGCACCAGCGGAGCGGCGAAGATCCGCAAGCTGGAAACTTACATGTCCGAACTCCACTGCGTTCGATGTAACGGTGCGAGGCTGAATGAGCAGGCGCGGCATTTCCGACTGGAAACAACACACGAGCAGTTTGCGGACAAACCGAGCCTATCGTTGCCGGAAGTTTGCGACCTTTCGATCGAAGACGCGGTTAAGTTCTTCAGTGGCTTGACTCTGGACGACACGAAACAATACGTCGCCACCGAACCGCTGAAAGAAATCCGTAATCGCCTTGGCTTTTTGCTGAACGTCGGTTTGGAATACCTCATGCTCAACCGCACCGCTCCAACGCTCTCCGGCGGCGAAAGCCAACGGATTCGACTGGCCGGTCAAATCGGTGCTGGCTTGGTTGGCGTATTGTACATTTTGGACGAGCCTTCGATCGGTTTGCACGCCCGAGATAATGATCGTTTGGTGAACACCTTGCAGCACCTTCGGGACTTGGGGAACACCGTCGTCGTCGTCGAACACGACGAAGACACCATGCGAGCGGCCGACTACTTGATCGATTTTGGGCCGGGGCCTGGCGTTCGTGGTGGTGAAGTGGTGGTCGAAGGACATCCATCGGAGATCATTAAATCCGAAAAGTCGTTGACCGCTCAGTACTTATCGGGACGCTTGGAAATCGAGGTCCCCAACCAACGCCGCAAGTTCGATGGGAACCACGTTTTCCGAGTTAATGGGGCGACACACAACAACCTTAAAAATGTCGACGTTGAAATCCCACTGGGAAAATTCGTTTGCGTTACTGGCGTTAGTGGCAGTGGTAAAAGTTCAATCGTAAACGATATCATCAAAGAAGAGCTGCGCGAAAAACTCAATGGCGGCATCTCCGAAGCTGGCAGCTACGGATCGCTTGAAGGTGTCGAACTGATGGACAAGATGATCGCCATCGATCAGTCGCCGATCGGTCGTACTCCTCGATCTAACCCCGGAACCTACATCAAGCTGTTTGATGAAATCCGCAAATTGTTCACGCAGCTACCAGAATCAAAAACCCGTGGTTACTCACCGGGACGTTTCAGCTTCAATGTCAAAGGTGGACGTTGTGAGGCCTGTGAAGGCAATGGCTCGAACAAGTTGGAAATGGATTTCTTGGCTGACGTTTGGGTGACCTGCAACATCTGCGAAGGACAACGCTTCAATCGCGAAACACTCCAAGTGAAGTTTCGTGGTAAATCGATCGCCGATGTCTTGAATATGGACATTCGCGAAGCGATGGTTTTCTTTGAAAACCAACCGAAAGTCCTCTCAAAACTACAAACCCTCGACGCGGTTGGCCTGGACTACCTCAAAATCGGCCAGCCTTCCCCAACACTCTCCGGTGGTGAAGCCCAACGCATCAAACTGGCTCGCGAATTGGTCAAGCGTAGTACCGGCAAGACGTTGTACCTGTTGGACGAACCGACAACTGGATTGCACTTCGCTGACATTTCAATGCTCCTGAAGGTGCTGCAAAACTTCGTGGAAGCTGGAAATACAGTTTTGGTGGTCGAACACAATCTGGACGTGATCAAAACGGCGGATTGGATTATCGACATCGGTCCAGAGGGCGGTTCCGGCGGAGGACGAGTCGTCTGCTGTGGTCCGCCAGAAGAGATCGCTAAGTGCGAAGAGTCCTATACGGGCCGAGCATTAAAGAAAGCACTTGCCGAACGACCGACGATTCCTAAACCTTCCAAAACCAAAAGCCAGAAACCCGTTGAAGCGACCACGATCAAGGTTCGCGGCGCTGAACAACATAGTTTGCGTTCGGTGGACGTGGACATCCAACGCGACAAGATGACTGTATTTTCTGGCCCTTCGGGAAGCGGCAAGTCGTCGATGGCAATGGACACGATCTACGCCGAAGGCCAACGTCGCTATGTCGAAAGCCTCAGTTCTTACGCGCGGCAGTTCGTCAACCAGTTAGAAAAACCGAAAGTCGAACAGGTCGAAGGCCTCTCTCCAGCGATTGCGATCGAACAAAAGAATCTTGGGTCGACGCCGCGAAGTACCGTTGGAACAGTCACCGAAGTCTACGACTACCTACGGATTTTGATGGCTCGACTGGGAACACCTTATTGCCCCGATTGCGATGAACCCGTTGGAACTCAAACCAGCGATCAGGTCGTTGATAAGATCATGGCCTATCCAGAAGGGCAACGCCTGTTGCTGTTGGCGCCGGTGGAACTGGACACCAACCAAACCTTTGAACAACTATTTGAAGAAATCCAAGGCAACGGTTTCATCCGCGTCCGCGTTGACAATGTCACATATGGGATCGATGAAGTACCCGCGCTCAATCGTCGCTCGCGTCACGAAATCGAAATTGTTGTTGACCGGATTTCGATAAAAGCGTCGTCTCGATCTAGGATTGCTGACAGCGTCGAGTCCGCTTTGTCCATCGGTAAAGGCGTCATCAACGTCGCCGAACCTTCTGAGGACGTGCCGGAACAACATTGGAAAGTCACCAAGCACAGCCAACACCTGTCGTGCAGCTGTTGCGGTCGCAGTTTCGACACGCTGACTCCTAACAACTTTAGTTTCAACAGCCAACTCGGCTGGTGCCCAGACTGCGAAGGCATTGGTACTCAAACCGGTGCCACACCAGCGGCGATCATGAACGATGCAGAACTTTCGCTTGAGCAAGGTGCGGTGTTGCTGTGGCCCGATATGAAATCGCCAATCTCCAAAGCAATGTTAGTTGCTTGGACCAAAGGCACTGGCATTCCGATCGACGCGCCGTTTTCACAAATGGAATCTCGCCATCGCAGAATGGTCTTTTATGGAACCGGCGACCGTTGGTTTGATGCAAAAGACGAAAACGACAACAAGCTGTTTTCGTTCCAGTACAAAGGGGCCTACCCGACGATGGAAGAGGCTTCGCGGTTGTCGGCAATATTGCGTCAGCGAATGCAATCACTGATTGGAGAAGTCGAATGTGGTTGTTGCGGCGGTAGTCGTTTGCGAGAAGACGCGGCCGCAATGCGGTTCCAAGGAACGACGATTGATGGGATCTGTCGCATGCCAATCGAAGGCCTTTCGAAAATGCTCAAAGGTTGGAAACTCGACAAACGCGAAAAGAAAATCGCCGGAGAATTGATCCGCGAAATCGTTGGTCGAGTCGATTTCTTGAACGACGTTGGTCTTGAATACTTAACGCTTAACCGTACTGCGTCGTCACTGTCCAACGGCGAAGCCCAGCGTATTCGCTTGGCACGTCAGCTTGGTAGCGGACTGTGTGGTGTCCTGTATGTACTGGACGAACCAACGATTGGTTTGCACCCGCGTGATAATACTCGACTGTTAAAAGCACTTCATCGTTTGCGAGACCTTGGCAATACGTTGATCGTCGTCGAACACGACAAAGAAGTCATTTCCAACAGCGATGCGATCTGTGACTTTGGTCCCAAAGCCGGCGTCGGCGGTGGCGAAATCGTCGCCCAAGGAACTCCCGATTCACTCGGCAGCAAAAAGGGCTCGGTCACTGGTCCTTACTTGAGCGGCAAGAAAGCGATTCCGATCCCACTCAATCGCCGTCCCGTTTTGGATCCAAAAAAGTTTCCTCAGAGCGTGGTTAAGCCACCCAAAGCCACCAAGGCGACTAAGAAAAAGGCAACTAAAAAAACTGCTGCCAAAGAACCGGCTGCGGTTAAAGCGCCCACCAAGGCCGAAGCAAAAGTGCTCGCCAACGTGAAGCTTAACTCGACCGATTTACTGGCGCAAACACTGGACGTTGTCGGTGCCAAGCATAACAACCTCAAAAACATTGAAGTTAAGTTTCCACTTGAAGCGTTGTCCGTCGTGACCGGCCCTTCCGGCTGCGGCAAGAGTTCGCTTGTGAATGACATTTTGTTCCGGGCGCTTGCTCGTCGCTTGCACCGATCGGCTCAGACGCCTGGTTCTCACCGCGGCATCCGCGGCATCGAACACATCAACAAGGTGATTCGTGTCGACCAAACTCCGTTAGGCAATAGTCCTTCTTCTAACCCGGCAACCTACACAGGTGCTTTTGATGCGATCCGTGAGTTATTTGCTCACTTGCCGGACGCCAAACTTCGAGGCTTCACCTCGCGGCGATTCAGCTTTAACGTGCCGGGTGGTCGCTGCGAAGAGTGTGCTGGTAACGGCCAACGCTGCATCGAAATGCACTTCCTACCGGACGTGTGGGTCGAATGTGAAACCTGCAAAGGCCGTCGCTACAACGAAGAAACACTAGCGGTCCGCTACGAAGGAAAGTCAATCGACGATATTTTGAAGATGCCATGTGGCGAAGCAGTTCAACTGTTCCACAACATCCCAAAAATTCGCCGAATCTTGCAAACCCTGTGCGATGTTGGGCTCGACTACCTGTCGCTGGGACAATCCGCTCCAACGCTCTCCGGCGGTGAGGCTCAACGGGTAAAACTATCGGCGGAACTGTCGCGACCTGACACCGGGCGGACGTTGTATTTGCTGGACGAACCGACGACAGGATTGCACTTTGACGATTTGCAAAAACTATTGGATGTGATTCAACGTTTGATCGATGTTGGCAACACGGTCGTTTTGATCGAACACAATCTCGACTTGATTAAAGCTGCCGACTGGATGATCGAACTCGGCCCCGAAGCCGGCATCAACGGCGGTGCCATCGTGGCTCAAGGCACGCCAGAAATGGTGGTTGAGTACGCCAAGGCAGCCCTCGCGGCGGCGTCCAAAACAGGTAAAAGCAAAGCCGGTATTCCTCGTAGCTACACTGGTGAAGCGTTGATTCCAGTGCTCGACGAAGATCCGTACAAAAAGCGAAAAACCTACGACCCAGATAAAGACGATCGCTGGAAGAAGGGCGATTTGGACATCGAAGACGTAGGACTGTCTGCATTGATGCCATGGGAATCCGATGGACGACGCTGGCATACCGAAGACCGAGTCGGACGGGCCGGCGAAACAGTGAACTGGGACGGCGACGTACTCAAACGAGTTGTCGATACGATCCAGCAGAGCGAAGGGTTTGCGGCGACCAACTGGAACAATCAGTCAGTCGTTGAAATCGCAGGCACTAAGAAAAACGAGAATTGGTTCTTCCAGGCTTTGACTGGCGACCCTTGGTTCTTAAAACTCAAGTTCCGCGTGCGACCAAAAACCTTCAAACGCGAAGACTTAGTCGCGCAGGTTCCTTTGTTGTCCGCAAACGATCTGGACGACATCCCGGTTTATGGCAACGCGCCAAGAGTTCGTTTGACCAGCATCAAGGCATCTTGGCAAGAGGTCGAGATCAAGGTGAATAACTTGAAAGAAATTGACATCGCAGGGTTCTGGGATTTCCTGGAAACAGCCGTCAACAGCTACCAAAACAAAAAACATCTCAAGCCAATCGATCTTGATACTCAAACACCATGGGCCAAGCTAGGCAAGAAATGGCATCTATTACAAAAAGGGTTTGCCGATGGCGAGGCGGCCACATGGGATCCGGCTGTACTTGAGGCCCTAGAGCAAACGTTAACGCAAGTCGCGCCCGGCAGTGAATTCGAGTGGGCCAACGAAAAAGTTGTCAACGTTCTATTGCCTGGACAGAAGCAACCGTGGGCGACAATGCTGACGAAGCAATCCGATGGACTGTGGTTGAACCTTTCGGTAGCCAAAGGCGAAGTTTCAGACGACCGTGTGACTGGATTGGCTTCGGAGGCTGAAATTAATTCAGTAAGCGATCTGGACGAGGTACGACTTAGCTTTTCGGAAGTTGGCCAAGCCAGTAGCAGTGAATTGATGGAATTCTTAAGCGAGCGAGTCGCAGCGGTGGTGTAAGCCCGGAGGGACTCGACCGTTTGAAATACAAGCTCGCGGCGCAAGCAAGTGTATTTTTGAAAAATAGGCGGATGCAATTACGCGTGTCGGATTTGCATTCCGGCTAATTGATAACCAACCGCTTCCACCCTGCTCTATCGAATCGAAACGCTGCGAACCGAATCGCCGACGGTTAAATTCAGTCGCAATGCGGTGACTTCATCGATCTGTGCTCCCGACTCCGACCAGCTAATCTCGCCCATGCAGCAGCGAAAGTGAAGTTGGCAGTTCGAGATTAATTCGAGAGAAGGCGGTTGAGACCCGGCGGGTGCTGCAGGCTTGATCTGTTGGACCGATCCGGAGCGACTTTCACGAACGGTGCGAATGTCATTCACTTCGCAATGAACCGTCGGGCCACCGTCAAAAATGTCGACGCAATTCTGAAACTCAAAACCTTCCTTTTCAAGTACCGCAAGGGCAGGGCGGGTGTTATCGTGGACTTCGCCGATCACTTCTTGAGCTTTTTGTGGCAGCAAGGGGATATAAATCGGATGCTTGGGCATCAAGTCAGCAATGAACTTTTTCGACTTACTGGACATCGTTTCCGCTTTGGGAAAATCGATCTGGAAAAAATGAGCCCCCAACGCAGACCACAATGGTGATTTTCCTTGGTCGTCTACCACGCCTCGCATTTCTGCGATCACTTCGTTTTCGAACCTTTCTTTGAAATCTGCCATGAACAAAAAACGAGATAGGCTAAGCAAACGACCGTGTCCGCTGCCCCAATAATCTGGCGACAAGAACAAGCTACCAATTTCCGTCGGCCCATCGTGGACCTCACTCAGGTGCAGGACGTCGATGTTCTTTTCAACGTCCAAGTCACTGCTGGCATGCCGTGACTGTTCGATTTGATAGTGGTAAAACGGTTCGAAGCCGCCGACCTTGGAATAGATCGAACAAGTACCGATGATAGCGCCCTTACTCAAATCCTCCATCACGAACACGTACGGCAAACCGTCTGGCTTGGAGCTTTTTTGTTGGAACGCAAACGTTGATTTTTCGATGCGTGCAGCGAGAGCGTCTTTTGCAATTTTCAGAGTCGTCAATCCATACTCGGATCGTTGAATCAATTCAAACAGCGCGTCTAAGTCATCCTCGTGAACATGGCGAACAATCAACATGGATGCGACTCAAACTAAAAAAATTCGTATTTCCAAAAAAACGATTACCTCGCCACTCGTATCAGACAAGGCTTCATCGGTTTAACAGCATAACTGCACTACGCCATTTCGGCGACCACGGTCTCGATAATATCGCAGGCCGCATCGATGTCTTGTTCCGTCACGCAGCCTAGCGGCATCAGGAAACGTACACGACTTGGGGCACCGCCAGCCATGAAGGACATCAAACCATGTTGGTACATTCGCTTTACCATGTCCCTTGCAACGTCCGCCGAACCATCAAATGGCGTTAGAGCAACCATCCCTCCGACACCATGCGGGCCAGAAATGGAATTGGGGTGTTTGTCAGCAACACGCTTCAGTCCTTTGACAAAATGGTCGTGCAACTGAACATTCCTGCCCTTGTCCCCAAAGTGACCGTTTTCGATCAAACCCTGAATCATCGCATGTGCTGCAAAGATTGCACCGGTACTGCCAGTAAAGGTTTGACTGATCAGCCCCGGCTTCGGAGCATACTCGTCGGTAAACAATGTTGCACACAGTTGAGAGAACTTGCCGATCGTGACAAGGTCTACCAGTTTATCCAGTCCAAAATGCTGAAACGCAAATGGCCGAGTCGTTCGGCAAAAGGTTTGCACTTCGTCAGCAATGACCGCAATGTTGTGTTCGCGAGCCACTTCGATCAAGGCTTCAAAAAACTTTTGATCGCCGGGATAGTAACCGCCTTCGCCTTGGATTAATTCCATCCACAATGCTGCATGCTTGCCGGGATGGCGGTCGATGTGCGATTTGAGTTTACTCACCGCCGCTTCGGTACTGCCTTGAGGATCATCTTGGTCAAAGAACGGGATGTAATCGACGGCGATCGTATCCGGTAGGCCAACACGATACTTGGCTTTGTCGGTGACTTGGGCCAGTGCCAGGGTTCGACCCGCGAAACAATGCGAAAAGGCGATGACTCGGTTGGCGGGATGGTTGTGTTGAAAAGCCAGTTTTAGCGAGTTTTCGTTTGCCATCGCACCGCTGGTGGTCAAGAAGCAATGCTTCAACGCCGCACCCGTTTCACAAGCGGTATCGACTAGTAGTTTAGAAAGATCACAACTGTTGGTGTTTTGTTGCAAGTTACCTTGCATCACGGTGTCACTGATCGCGGCATCGATTCCTGCGTTGATCAAAATCGGATGACTATGCCCGAAACCATGCACTCCGATCCCCGTGATCATGTCTAGCTTGACACTGCCATCGGCAAGTTCAACGTAGCTGCCGTTGCCAATGCCACTGCCAAGATACGGAAAGAAAGTTCGACCGCCGCGATGCTGACCAAATTGCTCTAGTAATTCTTCGTAGCCAGCAGCCAAATCAGCGTTGGGTCCTCGGACTTCAGACAAATCTTTTTGGTGGTCCGCCACCGCGGCTAATAATAATTGCTTGGCTTCGGCTACGCGTGGGTCGTTGTAAAGTCGCTGTGCAGCGAGAGAGTATTCGGATGACATATTTTTTGTTTCTGGTGGTTTGTTGGTTCAATCGTCAGGTTAATTTTCCAAAAGCCGCTACTATTGGTTTGCCCATCATGAAGTGAATCTGGCACAGCACCGCTTTCAGACGCGGAATTCGGCTGAGGCCGATACTACAAACTAGTGATCGTCTGTCGAAGCGTTCGGGTTTGTGTTGGCATCGTGATGTTTGGCGATCGCGGCAGCAATCGCTTGGTCGGTTTCATTGTCCGGTTCGGCAAGTTGTTCGATGCCGCGTTTGATTCCGACCGAAACCATATCCAGCATCGCTAGAATGTTGATGCTAACCGTCAGTAGCAACAACAACACTAACAGGATAGCAAAGGCCACTCCCTCTTGCACCCAGAAAAATCCAGCCAGCACAATCCCGCAACTGGCCACCAAGCCCCCGACAATGGTCCGTCGATGGTGCTTTCGATGCTCGAATCGATACTGCGGTGAATCTTGCTTTAGCCGTTTCGGCAAATGATTGAATTGCTCGCGATGAAACCAAGCTTGCCATAGGCCGCCAGTTAGTACGACTAACCCACTTAGTAACAAAATCATTTTGAAATCGGATTGCGCGACGATCCCCTGCCCTGCACCGATGGCTAGATATGCGATCAAAGGTACCAGCATGTTTTCTTTCGAACGAGAAGTAGAGTATCAATCGGAACAGGTTATTTTTGTTGCATGGCTTGAACTTCCCTAATCCACTCCAGCACAACGGCTCCGACTTTGTGTAGGGAATCTTGAGAGCAGTTTTGAATGATGTCCTTGGTGGTATGCCAATAGACGTTGCCCTTACGTGGATTGGGGTAATCAAAATCGATGATATCGCAGGTTGGTATTCTAGCAATATTATTCAACGGCACATGGTCGTCTTTGATAATGTGTCTTGCCTTTGGCACAAACTCTTTCACTCCCAAGCGTCGAGCGGTACTCCAGATGCTACGAGTCAGGCCATTGGGGCCAGGAGCCAAGCTGTTCTTTTCGTAATAAATTTGTAAGTCCTTATCCGCTACCATGTCGACCAAAACCGCGTATTCGTATTTCCAAGGTATCTGGCCTGCAGCGTATTGCTGTGCAAAATAAGTAGAGCCCAAGAACATGGGATGATGCCGGTCAATTACAAACTCTTCACCGTCAAAGAACATCAAGTCGACCCCCCAATCACCTTCCATATCGGCCAAGTGCCGCCCCAGTTCACACAACAACGCGACGCCACTGCCGCCATCGTTGGCGCCGATAAAAACACCCCTTGGGTTGCGTTTGTCTTGATCAGGAAAGGGCCGTGTGTCGTGATGGCAGCAGATCATCAAACGACGTTTTCGGTCCGTGTTGTATCGGACCATGATGTTTTGCAACGGCACTCGAATGCCATTAACGGGGCTCTGGACAATAAACTCTTGCGTCAGCCATTCGCCACCAGTGGTTTGGAAATGCTTTTCCAGATACTGTTGCTGTTGCTTCATGCCAGGCGAAGTACTGATCCGCGGGCCGATACTACAGACAGCTTGAAGATGCCCCCAAGCTTTCGCGCCATCAAAGGGCATCGGCTTGCTTTTTGTTTTCGGTTCCTCTGCTTTTTTCGCCGATCCGTCGGCTTGCTCAGGCACGGGAGGAACCGTGTTGATTCCCGGTTGAGCCAGCAGCGTGGTTGCTGACATGCCACTGCAGAGCACGCAAGCTAAAACAGAAAACACCCAACGCTTGACAGTGTGCGACGTGAACGAGTTTGAGCTAGAAGGGTGAATTTCGATCATGGTTTGCTTCCGTTTGAAGATGACGAAGTTAAATCATAGGCGATCACTTCATCAGAACCAATGTCGTCTGATAAGATAGAATCTAAAAGTTGTTTCAATTCGCATGAAATTGTTTGACGAGTTACTTTGAAATCGCATAAAAACCCAAAAAACGAACGCCACAGTATGCCTGAGTCTCCCACTACCCATACATTTAAGACGAATCCATCCGATCATCGCATTCGTTTGGCAATTTCAACCTGCCCCAATGACACTTTTGCTTTTCATGCGATCCTAAACCAAAAGATCGACTTCGGGGGCCTCGATATCGAAGTGGAGTTACTGGATATTCAGCAGTTGAATGATGGTTTATTTGCGGGCCGTTTTGATTTCGCCAAAGCCAGTTTTCATGCGGCAGCCCTGTTGGCTGATCAGACCGTTGTGTTGCCATCGGGATCCGCATTGGGGTTCGGCGTCGGTCCACTGCTGTTGGCGGCCAAACAAAACACAAGCCCAGACCAATGGCCAGTCAGTGCCACCGATCCTAGTAAGACGCCTGCCGTTACGCTTTGTCCGGGCCTGCATACGACCGCCAACATGCTGTTTCAAATGTTTTACCACGAAGCGATTCAGCAACGTCAATCGATCGTCAAGCATGCTTTGTTTTCGGAGATCATGCCTGCGCTGCAAACGGAGGCGGCTGATTTTGGTGTTTGCATTCATGAAGGACGTTTTACATGGGAACAACAAGGGCTCGCCAAAGTCACTGACTTAGGTGAACTGTGGGAGCAGCGAACGAAATGCCCATTGCCGCTGGGCGGAATTCTAGCGAGACGTGACCAGCCACGCGAAACCATCTCCGCCATCCAGCAACTTGTACGTCAGTCAATTGAATACGGTTTGGCCAATCGCGAAGAAACCCTCACCACGATGCGCGAGTATGCCCAAGAGCTGGATGACGCGGTACTGTTTGGCCACGTTGACCTGTACGTTAACCAGTGGACGGTGGATTTGGGGACCGAAGGACAAACGGCACTCACCAAGCTATCGCAACTGGCCAAGGAATGCGGTTTGGTTGGCAGTCACTTGCCAAATTTGCAAGTTTGGCGATAGCAGCAACGAGCAAAGGCGACTTTACAGCAACCAGCAACCAAGCCTACTCGCCTGGGTCGCTGATCTTTCGCATGTATTCTGAAAGATAAGCGTGAGCGTCGAGTAAGCGTTGCCATTTGTCCGCAGGCGTCGTGACGTGTTTGTTGCCACGATCGACTTTAGATTCCAGAACAGCTTGCTTGGTATGCGAGTGCAAGAACTCAAGAACCTCAGACAGTTGTGCCGCCTGCCCCGGTGAGAGTCTTTCCGGTAGACTCGGCGGACTGTCGGAAAGTAACAGTCGAGAATCTTGCTGCCAGTTTTCGTCGACAACGGCGACGTCACTTTTATCTTCCGAACCAGCTTGAGAAAGCTGCTGGCCGCTCGGCGAGATCATGTTCTCTAAGCCTTCATTGATCTCTTCGCGAGTACCGAACAAAAGTGTACTGCGACCAATGGAGATCAAATCCCCGTGCCGAATGATTTTTAGCTGCACGTCTTCATTGTTCACCTTTGACCCGTTGGTGCTTTCCAAGTCGGTCAACACCAGATCGTCGTGGTCTTGCTGAATTCGAAGGTGAAACCGGCTAATCCGTTCATCGTTTAGTTGGATCGTATTGCCTTCCTCACGGCCAATTGTAACGGGAGCTTTGACCGAGCTGAATACTTTCCCGCGATCTGTGCCGTCTAGTACTCTAAGGGTGATTGAAGACATGAAGGTGGGAGGTTAGATAATCAGTGTTGCTACCAGGAACGCGTCATCGGGCTTATCTAATTTTAGCACAATCACAACGCTGGAGCCGCATTTTGTTACGGAAGGTCTCGCAAAAACCGATTTTGTGCGCCAAAGTTAACGTTAACAAGCAGCTTTTTCTAACAAATCTGATATTTCGGGCAGCTGCTGGGCAGGTAGCGGCACGGTAGCCCAGCATTAGTAGCCAAAAAATGCCCAAGCGGCTCAGTTTTTCTGAGCCGAAAATCTTGGTGGGTGGACTTCAGCGAAATGAATTAGTGGAAGAATACAGACGGTCCGCTACGTCGTGGTGGACGAAGGCAACGGGTGATAAGCACAACAGCCCCCACAATAAAGTGAACAATCGGAAGCCGGTTGCTGATGGAGACCGGCGAAAATTAGAATTTATGCTTGCTAGGAGTTGAAACGAAACGAAAACCGCGTATGTTTTAGCAATCGAAGTGAGCGGCTAATAAGTGAGGCAAGTGATTGCCAAACAAAGCCAATCAATTCAGACGCACCCGTGGCTCAATTGGATAGAGCATCGGTCTTCGGAACCGAGGGTTGGAGGTTCGAATCCTCCCGGGTGTGCTTCACTTTTACCCCACCGAACGCGACTCCAAACGCGTACTCGCTCCGGCAACCACCAAAACGATCAGCGAAAACTAACGCGATCCACGCCAACCGGTTAACGATCATAAATCATCTTGCTCCGCAAAAATTTAGTCCGATGCGTCTCCAAGGATTTGATTATCAATGCCTCGTTGTGTCCGCAAAGCTTATTTGCCACAACAAATGAAGAGCGAATTACTGCCATGGCTGAACCACACTCCATTTGTTGATCCAGTTGACCACTCGTGAATGAATCGTTTGGCCATCGTTTGTTTTCCCTTGACACACCTCCGCAGCAGAAACC
>CAZORR010000051.1:0-15754 GCA_964582115.1 uncultured Pirellulaceae bacterium | reverse complement strand
AACAACCCGCCAAGAACTCGAAGGACTGAATGAGTGTGTATTTGCATGTTGACCACAACTATCAAAGATTAAACTAATTTGGCTGGACATATAAATCAGGCGATAGAGCACACTAATCCCACGTCCACCAAGCAACGGGCTGTCGCCCAAACAATGCCACGTCGACTCCAATGATATAATCGCACGCGTTAACCGATAACCCTAAACCGAGCCAACTTGTGCGGAATCGATTTTATTTGAGTGACCACGCACACAGACTCGTAGAACCACAGGTTCGTTCAAGCAACGAGGGTGCCAACAAGACGTGTCACCACATTTCCGAATAATTCCCGAGCTACTGGTTTGTCAGAGCTTATTAGACAGTAGCCGGCGTGACCACAATTTGGGAACCCTGAAGTCTGGTGACTCCAGCTACGACTCAATTTCGTCAGATTACTAAGCAGCTCGTTTTTGTTGCTTTTGCTGCTTACGAAGCTTTCGCCGTTGAGCCTTCGACATCGGCTTGCCGTTCGGTTGCGATTGATCATCCGTTTGATCAGTCGTCTTTTGAACACGCGTCGCAGCGGCAAGTTGTCGGAGTTTCTCAGACGCCGAAACTGAAACTTGCTTTGCCGGCTCGTCTACCGCCGCGACTTTCAGCGTCGGAGTCTCTGGCACAGGCTGAGGCTTAACGGGTGTTTTGGCGACGACTGCTGATTTGGCCGCTTTGCTAGTTTTGGTGGCCTTCGGCTTACTGGCCGTTGTCGATTTCGCGGCTGCCTTGCGAGTGGTGGACTTCTTTGCCTGCGTCTTTACTGGCTTGGACTTAGACGGCGCATCAACGGCCATTGTTTCTTTAGTCACTGTGGCAGACGCCTTTCGATCGCGACGAGCATTCGTGCGTTCGCGGAATGGTCGAAATGGCAGCGTGGATTTCGCTTTGACTTGCTTGGGCTGAGCATGGATAAAACCATTAGACCGTAAGAAAACAAACCGAGCGTAAGTCAAATTTGCCAGCAACGATGAAGCAGCGGCAATCAGTATTCCATTGCCCAATGCCAAGTTTTGAACCGCCTGTCGATCCACATTCAAATCCAATCCCGTCAAGATCTCTGGCATGGCCCAGCTTGCACAGATTGAGAAACACGCCAGACACGACCAAGCAGCCGTGCCATACGAATAACGGACTTCCATCAAATAGCGAACCAGCAACGAACTCACCAAGCCAACGCCGATCGCTAACGGCAACCACGTCACCGAAAATCCACGACCGCTGACTGCCGTAAAAATATTCTGCGACATCGCTCCCAACGGCAAAACGCAGGCCAAGCTTGCGATTACAAAAACGGGAGCCAACCAACCCCAGACTCGATAGGTTCCTTCATAGTCGTCACAGCGATGTTGACGCAAAGCATAAATCTGCAAACACAAGGCTGCGGCGACCGCAAAGAAAACCGTTGACAAATAAGTTGACAAGGAATTTGGTCCTGTGATCGCCAATGCCTGCACGCCTTGCTGGCCGATCACCGAATGCCAACTCGAAGAAAAGTGGGCCAGTAAGTTCACACTGGCAATCAAAACCAGAAACGCGACCACGCTAAGCGAATACGCCAACGGACGCTTAGGAATCAAGTCCGTTACCTTACGCTGATGACGGCGCATGGCTCCCACTGCGTAAGCCTTGCGGACGTCTGTCTGGATCGATTCTTCATTAGCCGACCGTTTCTTTTTGGTTGTGGTTGCTGGGACAGATTCACCAACGATTGAATTAGAATCAACCATTAAACGGCGGCGGCGGTTAGTTTTCCGATTGAGAACCATGTATCAAGCTTGGGCTAGTACCGATGAAGATCCTCTTAAAATATCGGCTATCGAATCGGCAAACTGAGGTGATCATCTGACAGACTGGCTTTTTGCCGCGTTCGTGACTTGCTAGCGGTTGTAACTACATACAAACTCGAAACCGTCCTGACCTACCAACAATTCGACTGATAGATTCGCTACAACCGTTCCAATCCACGTATCCTCCAACCTGATTTAGCTGTTTTAACTTTGAGCAATGCAAAACGTCACCCGGAAGTAAACGGAACCTAAACTTATTTAGTTGAGGATTTATTCCATCAAAAACAGCAACCAACCATCTCTTCTTATTGCTGCCCCCTCTCAGTTTTTACTTTAAGTATCTGTCATGACCGTGCAAACAACTATCCATCAAGACGAAGCAAGCGCTTTTCGACAATGTCTGCTTAACACCATGACCGACGGAGTAGTATTCCTCGACCGAAATCTATTGATCACGGCTTGGAACCATCGCCTGGAACAAATGACTGGTTTAGCGTCAAAAAACATGCTGAACCAACGGTATAACTCTTCGATATTCAGCTTTGCGCCTCCAAAAAACAGTCAACCATCATCCGAAACAAATGACCCGATTGCATTGCTATTGAAGTCACAAGAAACGGTTCAAGATGACTATCAAATTGCCGGTCGAAACGGTCGCCCACTAAACATTCAACTTACGGGATCTCCGGTACACGACCCCAACGGACAATTCCTTGGTTGCGTCCTGTTGTTCCACGACAACTCGGTTCAAGTGAACCTAACACGTCAACTCGAAGACTTAAATGCATTTTCGCAACTTGATCCCCTGACTCAAGTCTCCAATCGCACCGTACTGGAACGATCCATGGACTTGGCCGTTCGCAACCGAGATGTGTCGAACACGACGTCCAGCTTGGTTATTTGCGACATCGATTTTTTCAAACAGGTCAACGACAACTACAATCATCATATCGGTGACCAAACCTTGGTGGCTTTTTCAAAGATACTAAGCGAATTTGTTGGAGAAAATGACATCCTTGCAAGGTTCGGCGGAGAAGAATTCGTGATCCTGTATCACGATTGCGACTTAGAAACGGCGGCCAAACGAGCAGAATCGATTCGCTACAAGCTAACCCAAACCCCGATGGAAATGCTTGACGGAAAATTCATCACCGCTAGTTTTGGCGTGTCGCAATTACACCCTAGCGACGCACCGACCGACCTTTTCGTTCGCGCCGACACCGCCCTCATCGAAGCCAAAGAACAAGGACGCAATCGAGTCATCACGAGCGATCCAAACGAACTTATCGACGCCGCTGTACACAGAACCAATCGTGACTCCTTAGTCGATGGCATTCGCTGGCCTTCTTTAAAAGCTCCAGCAATCGTCAGTGAAAAGTTTAAAACTCGAACACCGATTCCCGTTTTGGTTGAAAAACTAAGAGGGTTCATTGTCGAAATGGACGCCGAGCTAAAAGATGTCGAGTCCAATCAGGCCACGATGATTGTAGAATTCGAAGACCCCAACGACTACTCTCGCAAAGGTCGGTTCGATGTTCGATTTGATTTTATCGAAGACGTCGAAGGAAACGAAACCGAGAAACACGGACGCCGGACGTACACGTATTTGCGAGTCTCCATCCAACTGGCAAAGCGAAAATGGTTTAGCATCAACGTTCCTGAACTCGCCACCGATTTGCTAAACGAGATTCGCAGTTACTTCATGATCAATAATGATAGTGACATCGTGGTGGGCATCGAGCCTGCGACCGAAGATAAACCTCGGTAACCGAAGCTGTCGATCTACCTCGACAATTCTTAAACATATCGCCAAAGCACGTTTTAGGCCGCCCCGCTGCCCTGTTGGCCGGACAACCCTTCTTTGATCCAATTTTTCGGTTCATAAATCTGCCAAACGGCTCTTCCAGCTGATTGCGAACTGTGACCAGATTCGCTATGCTGCTCGGTTGTTTCAACACTCGAAAAAACAATCCTGCAAGCATATTCACGAAGAGAAAACCATGCCTTATTCACTACCTGAACTGCCTTACGCCCACGACGCTTTGGCACCACATATTGACGCCCAAACCATGGAAATCCACCACGGTAAACATCACAACGGGTACGTCACTAAACTCAATGCCGCGCTCGAGGGAACGGATCTAGACTCAAAATCAGTCGAAGAACTCATCGGCGACCTGTCCGTTGTCCCCGAAGCCAAGCGTGGAGCGGTTCGCAACAACGGCGGTGGTCATGCCAACCATAGCCTATTCTGGAGCATCTTGAGCGCAGACGGTGGTGGCGAGCCAACCGGTGCGATTGCCGATGCAATCAACGCTCAGTTCGGTAGCTTTGCAGACTTCAAAACTCAGTTTAGCGCTGCCGCTGGCACCCGCTTCGGCAGCGGATGGGCTTGGCTTTCGGTTGACAGTGGCAAACTTGTCATTGAAAGCACACCCAACCAAGACAGTCCGTTGATGGAAGGTCGTACTCCCGTCTTAGGATTGGACGTTTGGGAACACGCGTACTACTTGAACTACCAAAACCGCCGACCTGATTACGTGGCAGCGTTCTTCAATGTGATCAATTGGGCCGCCGTCAACGAGCGATACTCAGCAGCTACTGCTTAGTGGATCCGAACGGACGTGACAACTCGGTGCTACCAAAAAGAAAGGCTCGTCGAATACGACGAGCCTTTTTTGTGTTCAAATGGAACTTATCTCTACCGCAATGGAGTCGTACTACCTGGCGTAAAACTACTGCTGCCCGAAAGAATCGACGACGGTATCAAAACTTCCGTCACAGTATCACCAATCCGACTGGCGCGAGGAATATCCGATCCTTGTGTTGACGGAGTAATTTCGGCGTTGGCACGGGAAACTTGGTTTTGAAATTCGTTCGCGGAATCAAAGCCAACCCGCCCGATGGTTGCCTGCGGTTGTTTCGCACTACCAAATCCACCATAAGGCGTTGACGGATAGAATGAATTTGAATTGCTGCCAGAATTCGTGTCGTACTGTAGCGAATTAGGTGCTCGCGGCAGTGGTGTCGTTGGCACGACAACGCCCTCGATTGTGTTTTGCGATACGCGATGACCTTGCTGAGTCGCCGCCGCTTGCTTTGCAGCTGCTACCTGAGCCTTTAACGACGCAATTTGTCGTTTCGCTTCTTCAACCTCCGAACGCATCTGAGCAACCGAATCTTTATTGGCCGACCCCAATGAGAGTGCATCCAATGAATTCGGTTTGTTAATCTGTACTAGAGAGCTATTGGCTTGGCTGACACTCTGATTCGTCAACTGACCAGAGTTGTTAGGCACGAAATTCCCACCGCCAAGATTCTTCGGAAAAGGCTGAGTAACCAACTCCTTGGTTCGGTCGGAAACATCCGCCAAAGCACTTAACTGATCCTTAGCTTTCAACGTGCCCGATTTTAACGCTTCTGAACTAGTTTTTGCTTGCTTTTGAGCGGCCAGTAGTTTTTGCTCGAACATCGTCTTTAATTGATTATTGTCGTTCCCTTGAACAAGATCTTGAGTTTTATTGGCCAGCCCTGAAGCGGCCGAACGTAGCCTCCCTTGAGCATCATAAAGCGAGTTCTTGGCGGCTACGGCCGCGTTTACGCCCTTTTGTTTGACATTATCAAACGCATCCGATTTTGGCAAAAAACTTCCACCACCAAAACCTTTGGCAGTGTCAACGGCCTTTGCTACCGGATCGGCAGCAAACGAATTATCGCCTCCAGCAAACGCACCACCTGATTTAATGGCGTTGTCACCTGAAGATTTCAATTGGTTGGCTGAATTCAAAGCCGCTTGGAAATCTTGTTGAGCACCGGTAAGTTGATTTGAGACTGACGTTTTCGCATCATCAAATCGATTTTTCAGATTTGACGCGTCTAAGTTGAAACTATTGTCTGCCTTGGACAACGTACCATCGCCCGGAATGTCGTCCAATGTGTACGGCTTGCGAATCGGTTGGTCTGCTAATTTTTTCAGGCTATCTTTGGGAAGGTTGAGACCTTTCGAAACGAGATCGCTGACTTCCGCAGCTGAATCTTTGACCCGCCTTCCATACTGGTCAAAACTCGGTCGAGTCGAACTTCCTTGGCTGGCAACTTGGTCTCGCGTTGAACTTCCATCATTGGAAGCATGCTCTCGAGTCGAACTGCCATCACTGGGAACTTCCTCTCGGGTCGAACTGCCATCATGGGCGACTTGCGTTTCAGCATCACCACCAAAACGAGCCGGGTCAAAATGCCGTGCCGGTGGCGGTGGCAATTCGTCACCGCTGTCTTTTTTCCAAAAGGCAAGCGATGGTAGCGTTGGAAGTTTTGGTTTCCCAAAATCCACTGACTTGCAACCTAAAGAAATTGCGAGTCCCAGACATATTAGTAAAATTAGCGTTGTTTTTGATGCCTTCAACAACATTGGTACACCCGTAGAAATAAATTTCAATGAACCAAAAGTGCTTTGAGATACTTGGTTGCCAATTTTCATATTTCATTTGAAATTGGCTTCCCTACCCAAAAGTCACTCGGACCTTGCATAATCGCGGTGAGAGTAGGAGGATCGTAAAACCACGTCAACATCGTTTTATGGCGAATTTAGAGCCTTTTACGCGCGTTTTACAGGCTGATTCGGGCCGTTTCAGCATCAACACATAACGCGCGGCGATTGTGACTCAACCAACAACTCAATCAATAGAACAATAACCTGCTGCTAAATTTCGCGAATGGATATTGTGGGTAAACAAGGAAAGCAATTAGACTGCAACCAGGAAATTCCAACACTCTCTCGGGCGCCCTGTAGTCGTCGATGGAAACTAGTCATGCCACTGTTTGAAATAGAAACCGACGGACACATTATCATTACTTGGGCCAGCGACGACGCGGAAGCTCGGAGCATGGCTGCCGATGCCTACCCTAGCGAAAACATTAAGCGACTAACGAAACGTCCACGTAACAGTTGGGTAATCTCTAAAGCGGTGCTTGGTATTACCAACGAAGCGGACACCAACATATGCGGCGTGGCTCGTGACTGTCTACAACGATCATCCGGTGACAAAGTCCATGCCATTCGATTGTACATGGCACAAACTGGTACCGATCTTGACCGAGCCCGTGTTGCGATTGAAACCAACATGCTGATGGGTTGGTAGCGTCTGTGATTCAACTGAACAGCATTGTCAAAGAATACAAAAACCTACGAGCGTTGGACGGAGTCGACTTAGAAATCAAGCCAGGCATCACAGGCTTGCTTGGGCCTAACGGTGCAGGGAAGTCAACATTAATCAAGCTGATCTTAGGCTTGGTTCGTGTTACATCAGGAAGCGGCACCATCTTAGGGCACACTCTTGGTAAACAAGGACGCCAGATCCGATCACGAGTAGGCTACATGCCAGAAGACGACAGCTACATTCCAGGGATGTCTGGAGTCGAGGTCGTTCAGTTTTCCGCTTGCCTAGCAGGTTTGCCGAATATCGAAGCGCTCCGTCGCGCTCATGAAATCCTCGACTTCTGCGGCATGAAGCAAGAACGTTACCGAGCAATCGATACGTTTTCTACGGGCATGCGGCAAAAAATCAAATTTGCAGCCGCCATTGCACATGACCCCGAGTTGTTAATTCTGGACGAACCGACTTCCGGTTTGGATCCCGAAGAGCGTGATGCATTACTGTCTCGCATCAAATTATTGAGTGATCAGAATGGGAAGTCGGTTTTGATTTCGACTCATATTTTGCCGGACGTGCAAGCGATATGTAACGATATCGTAATTCTAGCTACTGGAAAAGTTCGATTGCATCGCCCACTGACCGACTTGAGTCAAACGTCTTCGCCATCAATTACAGTCGGTGTACACGGCAGCGAAAACGACTTTGTGCTTGCCATGCAAAACCAAGGGTTCTTGAGTGTTCCCGCGGAAGGCGGCGGTTGGCGTTTCGAGAGCGAACGAGACAATTTGTTAAAGACCATCTGGGATTGTCTGGCGCAAACCAAAACTCAAGTCGCCTTTTTGAATCAAGGTAAAAACTCGTTGGAGCAACTGTTCATGGAAGTTGTTCGGGAGCGCCACGATGCCAGTTCATGATGTCGGCTACCGAACCTGGGAAGGCAAAAAAACGTCGCCTTTGTTTCGCTGGATGATCATTACCAAAACCGGAGTCCGCTTGGCAATGAAATCCGCATGGGTGCGTCGGATTTTATTCGCAGCTTGGCTGCCACTGATGTATTGGAGTGTCTGCTTTTTCATGATGGAAAAATCACTGGAAAAAGACACTCACATATTCGGCGAGGCGATTGGACAACAATTGGATGGCATACCTCGTTTCGGACCAGTCGCCAAAGCCGTCAACCAAGCCAAACGTCTCTCCGCGGGAGATTCGGTCAAAGGCCAATTGGCAGTTGCGGGAATGCTGCGCAGCGGCATCTTCAAATACTTCCCACATTCGGATCAACTTGCTGACGCCTACAAAAGCCAAGACGTTCACCAGATCCGAAAAGAAGTCTGGCGTTGGCTGATGATGGTGTTTTTTCGCTACCCACAATCCATCGCAATCATGTTCATCATTGGAATGATTGCGCCATCGCTGATCGCCCAAGACATTCGCTCGCGAGCGTTTTTAATGTACTTTTCGCGGCCCATCGGAAAACTGGAATACATCTTCGGCAAATTGATGGTGCTTACCGTTTTCATCGGAGCCATTGTTACGCTACCAGCACTTGCGATGTACGTGTTTGCGGTTTTCATGTCGCCTGACTTCACCGTCTTGTATAGCACTTGGGATATCCCAATCCGTATTTTGGCGGCATCGGTCGTGGTAATCGTGCCGACCGCTTTGCTGGCGCTCATGCTATCGTCCCTTACGCAAGAAAGTCGCTTCGCTAACTTTTCCTGGTTCGCCGTCTGGGGACTAGGTCATGGAACTTACTTGGCCGTCATGTTTGCGACCGCGCTTGGAAAACAAACAAACCCGTTGGCCTCTGAAATCGCCGAAAACCGGATTGTTGAATCCTGCTCACACCTATCGCTCTACAACTGCCTCGGCCGAGTCCAAGAAATGGTGTTTGGCTTTGCCACTTGGGATGAAGTATGGCGATCGGCGGTTGTGCTAACCATGCTATCGTTCGTTTCGATGTACTTTTTGTACCAACGCGTCTCACGATCAACTCAACAGTGAGGCTCGAATTGCAACCATGATCCAGCTAGAAAACGTCTCCAAACTCTACAAAACCGTCATCGGCGTCAACGAAATCAACGTTGAACTCAGTGAAGGCATCTACGGTTTACTCGGACCCAATGGTTCCGGCAAAACGACACTAATCAATTTGATCCTGGGCCAGTTAAAACCAACGCTGGGCAAAGTTCGATTGTTTGGCCAGAATCCGTGGCGACAGAGTCAGTTATTGCGGCGAGTTGGCTTGTGCCCATCATTAGAAGTAAATTACCCGCTGGTCACTGGACTGGACTGGGTCACCTACATGGTCCAACTACACGGCTTTGATTTCGCTGCGGCAAAGCGGCGTGCAAAAGACGCGTTAGAAGCCGTCAAGTTAACCGATGCGATGAACCGTCCGATGAGGAACTACAGTTTAGGGATGCGGCAACGAGCAAAAATTGCTCAAGCGATCGCTCACGAACCTGACCTGCTAATTTTGGATGAACCGTTTAGTGGTCTCGATCCCGTCGGTCGACATGAGATGTCCGAATACTTAAAAAGTTGGGCGGCCAAAGGGAAGAGCCTGATTTTGGCCAGTCACATTTTGCACGAAATCGAAGCAATTAAACCGTCGTTCTTGCTTATCTCCGGAGGTCGCTTGCTGGCCTCGGGATCGCCGGCGGAAGTACGAAACATTTTAACCAGCGCCCCCAGCCAGCTCACCGTTCGCTCCTCCAACCCAAAGCTGCTCGCGAATGAGTTAGTCAATAACTCCCAAATCGATCGTCTTGAATTTGAACCAAATGGCCAACTAATGATCGCCACTCGTCAATCACGAGAGACGCTAGAGATCATTACCCGTTTGGCAGCCAGTGGACAAATCGAAGTTACCGAAATCACTTCTACTGACGATTCATTGAAAACACTTTTTTCAACGCTGATGAAAATCCATCGCGGCGAAATGGAATATCACCCTCAGGCGAATTCATGATAGGCAGCATTGTAAAACTCTGGCGTGGCGCTGCGGCGACCTGCATGTTTGAATTGCGGCGATCAATGTCAGCGCAACGAATCTCCGTTTCGATTGGCATGGCACTATTCCCGCCAGCGATGCTGTCGCTGTTGATTTTCGGAGCAAAAGTATCGAGCGCCGACGGCGGCGCACAGATGATCGATTCAGCGCAATTTTTGGCAGTTTTCTTAACCGCGCTAGTGTTGCTGCTAAGCCTATTACTATGGGCGACTCCTAACGTTTACTCGGAACTGGAAGGCAAAAGCTGGTTGTTCGTCGCCAGTCGGCCTGCCGGGAGAACTTTGATTTTCCTAGGAAAATTCATGGCGTCTGTCGTCGTCTCGCTGGCCATTTGCTTTACCGCCATCACACTATGCGTGTTGGTCATTCGCAGTACCAACGAAACCATCAACCCCATCCGATTATGGTTGTCGATGAACGTTGTCTACTTCTTGGCGACCCTGATCTACGCCGCAGTGTTTTCACTGATTGGCGTTGTATTTGTCAAACGGGCAATGGTCGTCGGGGCAGGCTTCTTGATCGGCTTCGATGTTTTCTTGGCCACGTTACCCGGCGCATTGATCAATCGATTTACCGTTCGACATCATTTACAAGAAATAGGAATCGCCACCATGGGTTGGTTCTTTCCGGCTAACGCAGGTTCCGAACAAGACTATCGAAACATCTACGGCCAAGAGTGGTCCACTTGGATTCACGTGGCAATCGTTTTATCCGTCACGTTACTGCTACTGATCATTGGCACGAAAGTCATTTCGTCTCGAGAATATGTCACTGCGGACCAAAGCTGATCAAAGACTCGGCGATACAAGCGACAGGCTATTCGGACTTGCTCGTTTACCAAGCTATTCAAATTTTCGCCTTACCGACGTGCGGACTCAAAAAGGTTGTAAGATAAGTTCTTAAATTTGAAACATTTCCAGTTTTGTGTAAGAATCGGAAGTCACCAGTGTTTAGGTTGGCAGGAGTACCATGACACACGATTTCCCAGAAACACGCGATAGCCTGATTGCTCAGGTACGAGACCCGCTTAATCGCGAGGCGTGGGACCAGTTTGCCAGTATTTACCGTCCTGTCATCTATCGTTTGGCACGCCGAAAAGGCCTGCAAGACGCAGACGCTCAAGATTTAGCACAGCAAGTCTTGATCTCGGTGTCGTTGGCCATCGGCCGCTGGGAGAAATCAGACAATTCAGTTCGATTTCGACATTGGCTCAGGCGGGTCGCCCGTAACGCTTTTGGTAACATCTATCATGTTAAACACACTGTGTGTTCGGACTTCTGACACCAGAATTGGGAATTTTTGCTAAAATTATAGAACTACTTTATTGTTCACTTGAATCGTTGTTTTTAGCGGCCAATGCGAAATGGGGTCCCAATGCGAAACGAATGCGCTATCACGACACAGTTAGCGAAGATACCACGCTGTTTTTTTTGTGTAGTTATTGGCAATTTTCTAGGAGAAACTTCTGTCGCTTGAATACCCGGCAGCTCAGCTACTCAATGAAAAAAATTGGTGCGTCGCGCTCATACGTAATTTCTTTCTCAGCCACTAAATCCCAAGAAGATCCTACTGAGTCGAGTTGTCACCCTCGGAAGCGTTGTCCTGTGGATCGGCGCCACGAGGTTTGACGACCAAATCATCACGCGACTCGGTCAGGTCGATCTCCAGTACAACATCGTTGGAGCCAGCAATTAGACGCGCAAATGAATGTCTCTTGCCGCCGCCACGAACAAAACGACTAACGATTCTTAGCGTTCCAGGGCGTAAGTTCGTTAACTTAAAAACAACCTTGTCTCCTTCTCGTTTTACCTGCAGACGTTTTGAAACGGCGTACAGGCCAACGGTACCGTCACCTCGTCCCATTTCGACCGGTTGATCCCATTCTGCGTTGAAGTTACGCAATTGTTTGGGCGTGCCGTGAATCTCGCCGCTAACTTCTAGAAACGGGCCGACAGTAATGTCGCCCAAAGTCGCACCCGCTTCGACGGGACCAATAAACGTTGGCGCGAGTTTCTTGGGCTGGATGTAGAAAAAGTAAGTTTTATTACCCAGCGAAACATGGTCGCTTTCGCTAGTGACATGATCGACGGTCACGTTGCCAGCCGAGTCGGACCGACCATAGACTTCTCCTTTGATGCCTTTGGTAGGATACGCGTTGGATGATGCCTTGGTGCCACCAAAGGTAAACAGCCGTACAACGGCGTCATTGACCGCGTTGCCATCAGGATCAACAAGGCGAAAGCGAATAGGATCCGACGCCGTTTGGTCGAGCACCACGGGCGTACTAGGATCAGGTTTCACATCACGGTCGATTGTCGCCACACAACCGGGCAAACGACGGTACACCGATAGTGCTTCGTCCGTGCAACCCGGCACTGTCAGACTCGTTCCCGACAGCTCACCTTCAAACAAAATTTTTCGGCGACGAGTGTGGTTCACACGCACAAACCCCGAATCGGCGAAGCTGCCGTCAGGATTCTTGAACTTCAGCGTCACAGGAAAAGTAGACGGATTGTCTTTGGGAATTCGCTCACGAATGGTCAAGCTTGTAACGCCAGTGGAAGCCGTTGCCTTAAACGCATCACCAAGTCGTCCGACGGTCAACTTGTGACGCAAGCGAACTTTACCCGGTTCGCATTCAATGACCGATCCAATCGGATGATCAAATACTGCTTGGGCTTGGTCCTTGGAAAATCCGACGCCAATAGCAGGGATGGCAACGATCTGCTGTGGTAACAATGTATGTGATTTAGTCGGCGTAATGCCGGTATACCAAGTGCCTACTAGGCGTTCTTCTTTGCCATCGAGCACACGAAAGGTTGGAATCTCCTGAAGCCAAGTAGGCATTTTGAATTCAATCGGCTTTTGGCTAACGTTTTGAATAAGATACTCGATATCAACTCGTGATTCGATTGGGAACACTCCGTTGGCGTAGTCTTCAGCGATTTCGGCTCGCTGATCGCCCAATCGATAACGAGCCGCCACGCGAATTCCTTTTTCGGGTTTTCCCCATACGGGTGTCGGCTCCATTTGCTTGGCCGAGTCGTCATCCTCAATAGGCTGCGAAGTGTTTTGCGTTTCACCTTCACTCATCGCCAATGCCTCACGGTTTCCTGCCGATCCAAGTGTCAAAACCAAACCGACCAAACAAGTCAAAACAAACACGCCCAACCAGGGTGATACACTGGCTTCTTGACGTTTGGGATTCGCAATTCGACGAATACGTTCCAACAGCGATCCGTCCGAAGCGCTCAACGACAACACAGGGTTAACCCCTCGCAGCTCTTCGATCGCAACCAATGCCCGGCCGTACTCAGTCCGATTGTCCATCACATCAATGACCAAGTCGTCGCAACAATGTTCTCGTTCTACGCGAATGCGACGGGATAGCCACCATATGGCCGGCTGATAGAAGAACAGGGTCTCGATTAATGTCTGGACCAGATTAACGACAAAATCGTGCCGACGGATATGAGCCAGTTCGTGGGCCAAAATCGCCTCCAGTTGCAATACCGGCAGGCTTGTCAGTAAGCTTGCTGGCAGTAGAACCACTGGCCGAATGTATCCAACCACCATTGGCACTTGAGCAAGGCTTGACTTCAACACGGACACGCTTTGCCGCAATCCCAGACGCGTGGCGACGCCAGTTAACAAAGCATCGATTTCTGTCGATACCGATGTCGTGCCAGTACGTTTGAGTCTTCGAAGTGTTAACCAACCCCATGTCGGTCGCAACATAAAAAATGCAACGCCCACCGCCCAAACAGTCACAAGCCATGCCAACCACGGGCGAAGCAAATCAGCGCCACGCTGAAGCCAGAGACGTTGTGGTGTTTTCATTGGCAAAACTGCCACCATTTCAAGTGCTTGATCCGGCGACTCCGGTTGCAATGCAATAACGGACGGTACGGAGTCAGCCTCATCGGGGCCGCTCGGTTCTTGAACTGCTGGAGGTGCCATTGCAGAATCAGTAGTCTCAACGGCAACGGGGTTTAGCGTATCCGCAACCTGCACTGGGAATTGCGGCTGCTGCAGCCAAGTCGCTACAGGAAAGCAAACTGCAACCAAGAGTAAGACGACCAAGACCCCGTATCGCGCCCTCGCCGAATTGCCTCGCATGAGTCGAATGACCACAGCTGCTAACAGCCCGACCAGAGTGAACTGCCAGACAGAATGAATTAATACCCAGCCAAGCCGTTCGACTAATGGCGTGGAAAGCGTTATGAAACTTAAAAGACTGCTCATTGCTTGCTCTCCATTTCATCGAGTAATCTACGTGCCTCTTCGATTTCCTCGGGGGACGCCTTGCCGGTGGACAAGGCCTGTAAAATCAAGCTCATCGACGAACCGTCATAGACCTTTTCAATCAGCTCTCTCAGGATCGTCTTGCCAGCCCGCTGTCGTGTTAACGCGGCTCGATACAGATGCGGTGTCGCTTTTTCGTTACGCTTGACCAAACCCTTTTGCAACATCACCGACAACATTTTTACTGTCGTCGAATAGTTCGTTTTCTTGATCTCGGACAGCCGTTGATGCACAACTCGAACCGTACACGGCTGCAGTTCCCACAGAATTCGCAATATCTCCAGCTCCACTGCAGTCGGCTGGTTTGAACCTAATTCTCGCATAGCGGGTGTCCCTGAACATAAAACTAATTGCCAACAGATATAGCGAAAGGTTTCGCTTCAATGGACCATGGTAGCGAAGCCTTTCGCTACGTCAATAACAAAATGGTTCAGATTTCTATTTCGATCCCGTAACAGCGTCATTCAAAAATGCTGTTGAATAATCTCTTAAATTTGAAACATTTCCAGTTTTGTGTAAGAATCGGAAGTCACCAGTGTTTAGGTTGGCAGGAGTACCATGACACACGATTTCCCAGAAACACGCGATAGCCTGATTGCTCAGGTACGAGACCCGCTTAATCGCGAGGCGTGGGACCAGTTTGCCAGTATTTACCGTCCTGTCATCTATCGTTTGGCACGCCGAAAAGGCCTGCAAGACGCAGACGCTCAAGATTTAGCACAGCAAGTCTTGATCTCGGTGTCGTTGGCCATCGGCCGCTGGGAGAAATCAGACAATTCAGTTCGATTTCGACATTGGCTCAGGCGGGTCGCTCGTAATGCAATTCTAAATGTACTATCACGAATGCCTCGTGACCGTGCCGTGGGTGGCACCGCTATCCAGCAGATCCTACAAGGACAAGCCGATTCAGATCCGGAATCCGAATCACAGATCGAGCTTGAGTATCGTCGTGAGTTGTATCTAGTTGCTGCCAAAACGGTTCGAGTCGATGTGCAACCGGCGACTTGGCAAGCGTTTGAAATGACCATGATTCAAGGACGTTCAGCCGCAGACGCCGCAACCCAACTGAATCGTTCAATCGGTACAATTTATACTTCTTGCAGTCGAGTCATGAAGCGAATACGTGAAACCGTCAAACAATTGGAGCAACAAGAACTATGAAAATTTCCAATGACGATTGTGACGTCAATCAACTCGAAGCGTTTTTAACGGGGGAATTAGCCGACGGAGACGAGGCTTTATTTGCAGAACATTTAAACGACTGTCCAGCATGCTGTGCCCGGGTGGAACAGCATGCCGTATGGCAGGAATCCGCAACGCATTTGAAACACACTCGATTTGACGGGCGATCGTTTGACGAAGCATTTGCGACAGAAGAGGAAACATTGGCAGCGCGAAAGCCGCTGCAAATCCAAAACGTGATCGACACACTGGCCCCCTCCGAAGATCCACGGATGCT
>CAZORR010000050.1:0-15853 GCA_964582115.1 uncultured Pirellulaceae bacterium | reverse complement strand
CGGTGTTGAGGATTATTCGTGTTGGGTGAAATAAGCCGGTTGGTCAATTTGGTACTGCTGGGCCAACGCAAGCCTGAGATTTCGCGGTGGTCCCGGTGGTTCTTTTCAGAGGTAATTTCTATCTGTTGGCAAATCCTTCGAAATGCTGTCACTTATATCTGCGCATAAAAAAACGCAATCCGAAGGGAAGGCAAGTCGGACCACGTTTGAGAAAGGTAGAAAAAGTGAGCGGGGATTCCTGAGACGGCGGATGGGAATGAGAACGCTGCTGGGAACCTTGTTCCCGCTCACAACTATCACTTTAGCATGAACCGGGCCAAAACATTCTTTGAGATGTTTTTTATTTCTGACGGTGTTTTGCACGGCGGCCTTACGTGTAAACGGATTGTTTTTCCCAAGCGAAAACGACATTCCTTTGGCCGTCCGGCAAGTTCTGTTGGTCGAAAGCCAATTCGAAAATAGGACGGTCTAGCCTGGCCGTGTCTCTGCTTGAGACCGCTGTCTCAAACTGAGAACTGGGGTATACTTGAGTCGTATCAACCAACCACATCAATAGTGCCTTTTCGAAAGCAGCTAATGGCTAAGAGCCCTTTTGAACAACGAATGTGGAAGGTCGTCGAGCAGCTTTCTGACGGCGAGGTTGTGAGCTTTGGTGATATTGCCGGTCGAGCAGGCAGGCCCAAGGCGTCTCGTGCAGCTGGCCGCATGCTTTCGAAAATTAGAGACGGTGATTTGCCGTGGTGGCGAGTGGTCTATTCAGACGGGAAACTACCCGCCTGCCGACCGACTGTGCAGATAGAACGCCTAGAGGCCGAAGGGGTGTTGGTGGAAAACGGGCGAGTGGTTGCAGCGCCGATTGGGCGTTTTGAGCAATAGATTTACTTAAAACGTGCATCAAGTTCGGCGTAGCGAGCTATTCGAGAATGCCGAGCTCGAATTCTCTGTGAGAAATCAGGAGCGTCGCGATGCGCTAATGCTAGGTCGTTGACGAGGGCGATCTTGGTTAGTTCATCGAACGGGATCCGGTTGTCCAGCAGGCCAAGGTCGTATGCGTACTTGGCCGACAAGCCTGGTAGGAGGACTCGCCAGCCGTACCTGATTTTTTTCGAGCTAATTTCGTTAACGTGCCCGGCAAGGTTGGTCGTGCAATTATTTCCGATGCTGTGGTAAAACTCAGGATCGAGCGCTAACTGGTTGGCTCGTCCCATCACGTCAAGAAACAATGCTTGAGCTTGTTCTGGAGCGGCGACTGATGGGTAAACGTAGACCTCAGCATTGCGATGTTCGGTGCGCACGCGAATCAAATCTCGCTCGTCGCCGACGACGTACATGAGTTCAAACTGCCGTCCCATTCCAAGTACTGGATTGAATCGTTCGCCTTTTTCTTTGCGGACTTCAATGGACACCGTCAAATAAGTTCCGTCTTGCAGTCCAAAACTAAGCATCGTGTGAGCGATTTGTTTTACTTTGAACGGCACTACGATAAAATCGACGGATTGAATTTCGCTTAGGTTAAATTTGCGATCGAAGTAATCGACGACAAAGTCATCATTACTCGCGTAGGTGTTGTGGCGAATGTTTTTCAGGGTGACTTGTCCAGATTCCAGCGTCACCGTTGGCGGATATTCCATTTCTGGACTCCAGTCACGATCGTTGGAGGCCTGAAAACGATCGGTCAATTCGTTGACGTTTAGACGGCTACATCCGCTCGAAGCGAGGGTGACGGCGCAGCACAACATCGCTACGATCACTTGGTAGCGGCTGGCAACAATAGGTTTTAACGCTCGACAAAACATAGCCATACGATCAATTGATGGATTGGTCACTTTGGCTTATAGATAGATATCGCTACCGCAGCAAGATCGATCAGAATCGCCGTTTAGAAAAACATGCACGACCCAAATCCAATTCAATCGCCTGCTGGCACTGACAGCACTTCTCAACCCGCGCAAGGCAATCGAAAGTTACTGGCATTCGCTGGTTTTGCCATCATGTTTGTGGTGATGCTGTATTTCAGTCGCAACTGGCTTTCGTTGGAAGTTTTTTCGCAGCAAGAGGCCAAACTACGTGCGTTACTTCAGAGCGATCCCGTCTTGGTACTTGGGGCCGCATTTTCGATTTATGTGTTGGTGGCAGGGTTATCGATTCCCGGCGGAGCGACAGGTTTATCACTTGTGTACGCATGGTTTTTCAAATTTTGGTTAGCCCTCGTTTTGATTAGCTTTGCTTCAACGGCCGGTGCGACAGCTGCTTTTTTGATTGCCCGGTACTTATTGCGAGATTCGGTGCAAAATCGTTTTGGTAATCGGCTGAAAACGTTTAATCAGTCGTTTGAGAACGAAGGGGCGTTTTATTTGTTTACGTTGCGCTTGATCCCCGCGGTACCATTTTTCGTGACCAACTTGCTGATGGGATTGACGAAGATAAACGTCACAACGTTTTGGTGGGTAAGCCAGATTGGTATGCTTGCCGGGACGTGCGTCTATGTTTATGCCGGTTCATCGATTCCGGATCTAAATACGCTGCAAGCAGAAGGTGTATCGGCGGTTTTCACCGCATCGCAGATCACACAATTCACCATTGCTTTTGCGCTACTTGGTTGTTTCCCGATTTTAGTAAAGAAAGTCATTGGTAGGTTTCGTGCCGAGAAGTTGCCTGTGGCATCCAACTGAAACCAGTGTTTCGTCCAAATTGCGTTACACTCAAATTTCGTCGGCCAGAACCGTCATGCTAGCAGTTCGCGACATTGTTGGTTTTTGCGGACAGAACTAAACTAGTGCTTCTGTACTTTGCACCTCGTAAAATGAACCATCGTTAGCTGACCGGCAACATGAAAATTGACCAACGCATTTCCCCTATCCGTGCCATCTGGTCAGACGTTGACGGGGTGTTGACCAGCGGTGGGATCACCTACGACAACCAAGGCATTGAGACCAAGACTTTTCATGTTCGTGATGGTTTGGGGATCAAGCTATGGCAAAAGGTGGGTTACCACTTCGGCATCATTACGGCTCGTTCATCGCACATTGTTAAGATACGCATGAACGAACTGGGGATTGAAACCGTACGTCAAGGAGCCACTAACAAGCTCGAAGTCGCTCAAAAACTAGTCGCTGAAACTGGCATTCCGCTTTCTGAGATCTGCTATATCGGCGATGACCTTTCGGATCTGCCATTGCTGACCAAGGTGGGGCTCGCCGCAACGGTGGCCGACGGTGTGGATGAGGTTAAGGCTGCGTGCCAAATCGTTACCAAAGCCAAAGGCGGCAAGGGCGCCATCCGCGAGCTAGTCGAGACGATCTTAAAGAAACAACAACACTGGAGCGAGATCTTGCAGGGGTACACCGCATAAGACGTGTCGCAATCTGTTCTATCACTCAAACCATTACGAAAATAGCCTTTGTCTGCTGTCGTCAACATCCCCAACACTCCACGGAAATCGCCTCGGTCGATGAACCCAGTGGCTTTGTACGTGTTGTCGTTGGCGACTTGCGTCATCGGGTACTTTTCCTATCTAAAGTTCGCGGTGCCGTTGATTGAAAACCCAGCAGCCCGCCCGGTACAGCTGGCTCATCAACAGACCCAAGAAATGATCCCGACGATCCACCGAAACCGCATGATTCCTTTGCTGCCACCGCAAGCGTGGGAACTGAGTGATTGCAAAACGCTGATCACGTCCACGGGGACCATCCTGTTCAAAGAGCTTGAACCTCAGCCCGATGGTACCGTTAAGCTATCGCCGTTTACGTTGATGACCAACGTTGGCGAGGCGATGCTTTTGAACCCAACGGGGGTGCCAGCGGTCGATCAAAAAACGCCGCTTGTTCTGCGCACCGCCGAAGGTGCAATGCTGACACTAAGCAAACCGTTTAACGAAGCCTTACAGGGAAGCGTCGAAATGGAATCGGCGCGACTACTTGGTGAGGTCGACATCTATCGTCCGCCGTCGGGGCCAAGCAAAGCAGACGTTTTGCATGTGTTGACTCGTAATGTCCAGATCGACCGCAACCGGGTTTACACGCTGGATACACTCGACAAGCCGTTCTTGTTTTCGTACGGACCTCATCGCGGTCGTGGGCGAAACTTGATTATTGATTTGACTCATGATGAAGACTCGGTTGCAGGCCGACAAAACATCTCCAATGTCTCGGGGATTCAGCGACTAGAACTGGCTTACCTTGATCGCTTGCGGATCGTTCCCACGGCGGCCAAGGTCTCCACTACAGGAAGCGATGCTTCAGACGATCAATCGGCCAGCAATCTATTTGGTGGTAAAGACGCTCCACTTGATGTCTCTTGTAAAGGCCCATGCGTGTTTGACTTTACTGACCAGACGGTTTCATTCACGGACCAAGTTGTCGTCAAAAAAGTCGGCCCGGAATCCGATTCGATTGTTTGTGATCTGTTAAAAATTAAGTTTGACGAAAACCCGTTGGCCGACGAATCCAATGCTGAGCTGGCCAGCGTATCAGGGAAGCCACCATCGGATGAATCCAAGAAAAAACTAGGCATTCAAAGTTTGGTTGCCGTAGGCTCGCCTGTGATTGTCAATGCAATTTCGCGACCCGCAAAAATCACTGCCGCTCGTCTCACCTATGATGCGACAACCGATCGGATCTCGGGCATCGCTGGTCCAAGTAGTGGCGGGGTGGTGACTTTGGTGGCGCCAGACCTGCAGTACAGTTCTAGACAATTGAGTTGCAAGCTTGATACAGGAGTGGATGGCGGGACAACACTTGATGCGATATCGGCCTCGGGCCCGGGACAGCTGGTGAAGCTTGGGAAAACGCCCGCCGACGAGTTGTTGGTGCATTGGACGGAGAGCCTGAACATGGTTCGCGACCGTAACGATCCAAGCATTCAAACACTCGCGGTCAAAGGTGATACGCACGTTCAATTTCAAGAGACGTCGAGTGTCGATGCTCAGCGAATTGATTTAAGGTTGAAGCAGCTAGAACAGGCAAAAGGAAAAACTGAGTTTGCGATTATGGAAATCGTAGCCAACCAGCAGGTGCGCATTGCGACCCCCGACATCACTGGCACAACGGATCGACTGATCGCCAGTTTTCCAGAACCGATCAAACTAAAATCGCATCAAGTGAGCCGTCCTCGCTACTCGGTGGCTGGCCAGTTGCAAGTTGCTGATCAAGGCACATCGGCACCGACACAGTTTCCTGCTAGACCGCGTTCAGGTTTTCAGGTGAATGCTCAGTTTTCGCAGCACGCGCAAGGCCGAGCGTTCAGTGCTGCCAAGCCTAACCAGGCTAAGTTCGATAAACCGAAAGATTCCGGTGACAAACATCTAAACTTTAGCGGTCAGCGGGTTGAGATTTCGATTCTTGAAGCCGGAGGTGACCGCTTGTCGTTCGATAAATTGCTCATCAACGGCGAAGTTGTCGTCTCACAAAGCGTTGCCAACTCCCCTGTCCCGTCCGAGACGTTTAAAATGCGAGGCGACCATTTGTATATCGTTCCGCAACCAGGCGATGAACGATTTCGAATTGAGCTGATCGCCAACACGGTTGCCAGCATTGATTCGCCAGAATATACGATCAACGGTCAGAAAATTTATTTGGACCAAACAGAAAATAAGCTGTGGGTCGAAGGCCCTGGTCGTTTCAAATTCAACAACGACGCACCAGCTGCTGGTGTTTCGCCAACTCAAGCCGCCGGTCGAGGAGGATTTGCTCAGTCTGCTTCTTGGGGTGGCTTGGGGGCGAATTCTAAAACGGCAAAACCGCCAGGAAGTTTTGAAGCTTCTTGGCGTAACGGAATGATCTTTGATGGAAAAAAAATCTATCTAGAGGGCGAAGTCGTTTCCAAAACCGAACAAGCTGATGGTCCTAAGAACTACGTAACTCAAGCCAACTGTGGGCAAATGTCGGTGGCTTTGAATCGTGACGTCGATTTTGAACAATTAAAGCAAGCCGATGGGGTCTCGATAGGATCGCAAGACGTCAAACCCACTGAACTAATTTTCATTGACCAAGTTGACCCGACCAACCAAGTTTTCGGTGTCGGATTGAACCCCGCAAATTTCAACTCTGTCCCACGAATGATTTCGAATCAAGTTTATGATTCGAGTGGTAAATTAATTCAGCAGCAAACGATCAGTTCGAAAAGGGTCCGCGTCGACATGGTTTCCCAAGACATTGTTGCCGATGGTCCTGGGTGGGTTTCAACCCATGATTTTAAAACACCTGGGGCGAGTCGTGATTCGAAGCATCCTTTGGCAGGTATGGCGGGCAAGCACAACGATGCTGGTAAGCCGATTACCTTTGTTCGAGCCAATTTTGCGAGCCGCATGACAATTGAGGCGGCCAAAAATAAAATGACACTCGGCGGGCGAATTCGAATCGTTCATTTGGCGACCGATGATTGGGGGATCAACGTGGATCCAGATCAAATTCCGACTGCACTCCAATCGGCGGCGACGTTGCTGACTTGCGAGCAATTGACGCTCGCTCGCTGGCAACCTCGCGACGCCGCCGCGCCGACCCATGAAATGATCGCCGATGGCAACGTTCGAATTTTTGGGGACACCATCGACCTGTCGTCCAATCGAGTTAGCTACAACCAAGCCAACGATATGCTGGTGGTCAATGGAACCAATCGGACCGCCGCGAATATCCGCTACCGCAAAGCTGCTGGACCGAAGAGGGCTTGGCAGGAATTTTCTGGTGAAAAGTTCGAGTACCAAATTGGCTCGCAGACGGTCAACATCAATGGCCTTCAAAAAGGCGAAGCCATCCGGCTTGATTAGAGCGATCGACTGGCGGGCTAAATTAACAGCGACAGCTCGTCTTCAGCCACGACCCATCCACGGCAATCGGGTTGCTGGCAGTGGCACTGGATCGCATGGCTGGCTGGCCAGTTGTAGTCGATCGTAAGTTCTTGGGGAGACAGGATGTTCTCGAGCGCAATCAAATATAGCCCGCGACTAGCTGGTTGATCGTCGGTGGCTGGAATGTCTAGAACTTCAAAGTAGCAGTTCGGGGCGCAGCTGTGGTTGAGAAACCGAAATGGTGCGACGGGTTCCAGTAGTTTTTCGTCGTACTCAAACGTGTAGTCATCTGCACCACTGTCGTCATCAAAGACCCGACCCGTTATTTCTCCAATCACAGACCCTGCAGGGTACGGTCGTACTGAGTAGACCGCTTTACCGATATGAGTTTCAACGACGCGTACGTGTTCGGGGTTATGTGCTTCGCCGGTTTCATCAGCGTTGATTTGAAATAGCGTCAAGAGGACCGTCTTCCGTGTAAGGTCATGGGCATCAAAATTGAGTCGCGGATTCTACTCAGATCAAGGTGGCTGGCAAGATCCAATTTTGGGCAAAATTTAGCATTTCATTTCAATTCTGAAGGAATCAAAATGACATTAAATCTTGGCATTCAAGTGGGGCTAAAACCGATCGTTTGAGGCAGCAAAAAATGTTGACGTGAGAAATTTACTGTTTAAAAAAACAAACTGTATTGTAATTGTTGCGTAGAATACACGTCCGAACATCATCTTGGTTGCTGGCCGCTCGACCCCAACAGACCACCTAATAAGTCAAACTGCTTGGAAAGATAGTTTTGGTTGCGGCTTTTGTGTCAGAACAGAAGCTTCGTCGGTCGACAAATTACCGACAAGGAATCAAAATTAGCTCTCGACCAATATCGCCAACCATGCGTCTATCATTCTCGCCCCAGAACAGCCAAAGCCATGACGACTTCGACTGCAGACCAAGAATCAACCGTTGATGAATCTAGTGTTGCTCCTGACGAGCGACCGTTGATGATCGAGGCGGACCGACTATCTAAGTTCTACGGCATTTTTGCTGCGACTCGTGAGGTTAGCTTCAAAGTTCGCTTGGGCGAAGTCGTTGCCTTTTTGGGGCCCAATGGTGCGGGCAAAAGCACGACGATGAAGATTTTGACGGGGTACCTTTCTCCTAGCCAAGGCGTGGCCAAAATCGCCGGCTATGACATGAACACGCAGCGTTTGGAAGGTTCGAAAAAACTGGGCTACCTTCCCGAAACTGGGCCGCTGTATCCCGAGATGACACCGTACAGCTTGTTGGACTTTTTTGCCGAAGCCCGAGGCATGAATAAGAAAACAAAAGCTGCTCAGATCGCAAAGGTCGTCGAACTCTGTGCTCTCGGAAGCGTAATATACAAACCGATTAATAAGCTCTCCAAAGGCTATCGCCAACGTGTCGGGATGGCTCAGGCTTTGATCCACGAACCGGAAGTGTTGATTTTGGACGAACCGACGTCGGGGTTGGACCCGAACCAGATTCGTGGCGTTCGCGAAACAATCACTCGACTGGGCCAAGAAAAAACGATTTTGCTGTCGACTCACATCCTTCAAGAAGTTGAAGCGATGGCGGATCGGGTGGTGATGATCAACGAAGGTCGCAAGGTCTACGACGGGTTGCTAAAAGACATGGACCCCGCCAGTCTTGGCTTGGACCATGTGTTTGCAAACTTGACCGGCCACTGCCCACAAACCGGCGTGAAGCTAAAAGAGTCGGAACTTAACCCGGAAATTGCCGAAACCGCCAACCGAGCGTTGAAAGACACTGCGGGCGGTTCCCCCGATGATGAGCCTGATCAATCGGACTCCGACCAGACGGGCGCTGATCATGGCGAATCACATGATTCGGCTGATGATTAACCGATCATCATCTTACGCATTTTCAAACTACACCTCCAACTACCAAGCCGTTGTGAAACAAAATGGATCCAGCCGCCACTAACAGTCAATCGCAAGCCCTCTTTTTACAGTTGATTGAGTTTTCGTTCATGCTGGTGATCGATGCGGTCTTTTTGATCGTGTTGGTGGTGCTCATGCTACCGCTCGGGATTTGGCGTCAGGCTGCGTTTGCGGTCATGAAACGAAATTTCATCGGCTACTTTAGCAACCCAACGGGCTATGTCTTTTTGTGTTTGTTTGTATTGTTGACATCGTTCGCCGCGTTCTGGCCACACGAATTCTTCACGACCAACCTAGCCAACTTTGATCAACTGAACGCGTACCTGCCGTACATCATGTTGATTTTCATCCCCGCGATCACGATGAGTATCTGGGCGGAAGAACGGCGGCAAGGAACGGACGAGCTATTGCTGACGCTGCCGGCGAAGGATTTCGATATCGTGATCGGCAAGTATTTCGCAGCGGTGTTGGTTTTCACGGTCAGTTTGTTGTTTTCGCAGTTGTCGAACTACGGCGTGCTGCTGTCGATGACCGGCGGGCAATTGGACAACCTGTTGCTGTTTTCGACTTACTTGGGTTACTGGTTCATGGGCATCGCAATGATTTCCCTTGGCATGGTGGCATCGTTTTTGACGCGTAACTTAACGGTCGGTTTCATCCTTGGCGCGGCACTGAATGCTCCGTTGGCGTTCTTTTCTAACGCCGATGTGATTTTGTCTGATTCGAATTGGATCAGTCGCCTATTCGATTGGTCGCTGCTGCAACGCTTCGAACCTTTTGGCCGCGGGCTGATTAGCTTGTCCTCGATTTTTTACTTCCTAGGCATCGTCGTCGTGGGCGTTTATTTGAGTTTGATCCTGATTGGACGTCGTCACTGGTTGGGCGGTCGTGATGGTACTTCGCTTGTTTGGCACTACTTTGTTCGAGCATTAATGGTGATGGTGATCGCGGTGGCGAGTGTTTTGATTGTGCAGCACAGTCCATTGAATCAAGCCAGAGTCGACATTTCAGAGAAAAAGATCAACACGCTAACCGACGAAACCAAGTCAATCTTGAACACGCTTGCCAGTGATGATTCTGCAGATGTACAGCCAATCAACATTGAGGCGTATATCAGCGATAGCATTCCCAGTGAATTTGTTAAGCTAAAGTACGATCTGAAAAACTTACTGCGAGCATTTGACGTTCGCGGTGGGAACCGGATCAATGTGACACTACATCAAGACGTTCGGCCGTATTCTCCAGAGGCAATTTTGGCGGAAAAAAAGTACGGTATTCGTCCCGTTACCGTTCGCAGTGAATCTCGGGGGGCGGTGAAAGAGGAGGAGGTCATTTTAGGAATGGCGTTTTCCAGTGGCCTTCAACGGCTGGTGATTCCGTTCATGCAGTACGGAATTCCGGTCGAATATGAATTGATGCGATCGATCAACACTGTTTCGCAGCCAACCAAGAAAGTCATCGGTATCGTTCAAACCGATTGCCTGCCCTTGGGTGGAACGATTACCACCAATGGTCAGCGTGTTCGAATTCCACCGCTGCGAATTTTTAACGAGTTGTCCAAACAATATGACTTGGTCCAAGTAGATGCAGGCCAGCCGATTGAGCTGTTTAAAGAAAACGTTGATGGCGAACAAGTCCGGCGCTACGATGCGTTGATCGTAGCTCAACCTTCACAGACGACGCCGGACGAACTGAAAAACATCGTTGACGCGATTCAACTTGGGCAGCCAACCGCCATTTTCGAAGATCCGCTTCCCAATCCGGAAAACTTTCGATACGTAAGAGGAACTTTCCAGCCGAGACTGTTTGCGCGTGGCGGTTCTGAACAGTCCAACTTGAAGCTGCTGTTGGAAGCACTCGAACTAAATGTTGATTTTTCGACACGTGGCGACGTACGCTCGCCTTACGTGGTTTGGCAAAACGAAAGCAAGAATCCTTATAAGCGAAATCGTAAACTAAACCAAAAGGACCATTTGGTTATTCAAGAGACTAACCCGCAGACCGACCCTCGGTTTTCGCAAAGCAGTCCGGCCACGCAAGGCATCACGCAATTGTATTTTCAATACACCGGATACATTTCACCGAAGCCCTTGGCGGACCCCATGTTGGAGTTTGAGCAACTGATCAACTCGGGTAAAGCAGGACGTTTATTGGTTAGCAATCTTAGAGGGACTCCCGATCAAGTCGAACAGGCGCGTGGATCGGACGACCTCCAATACGTTATTGCGGCACATATTAAGGGCTCCAAGTCCGATCAGGGCCCAGCACCGAATTCTACTCAGACGCCGGACAACACGAATGTCGTGTGGGTTGCGGATTATGATACCCTCGCGGACATGTACTTAGCCGTTCGGGCTCAACCGGTGCAAAACGGTGACGAGTACATCTATCAGAACGTGAGTTTTGTATTGAATGCGATTGATACCTTGGCCGGCGTTGAAGAGTACAACGAAATTCGGACTCGTAAAATCAATCACGTGACCTTAGAGGTGGTCGAAGAAACTTATGATCAGGCAATGGAAAAAGTCCACCTTGCCGAACAAGAGCTCGTGATCGAGTATCAAAACGCAATCAGTGGTGTGGTCGAGGACAGTCGTAAGGCGATCGAACCGATCCAAAAGAATATCCAACGTCTAGAAAAGAAAAAAGCGGCTGGTCAAGCTTATAATGCAGCCAAGCTTTTATCATTGCAGAACTTGTTGGCACAAGAAGAACGCGAACAGGCGAATAACATCAAACGACGAAGCGAAGAGTTGCAGAATGAGCGGCAGGAAAAGAAGCGTGAGATTGAATTGTTGGCGGAACTAGAAATTCAAGAAGTCCAACGGCAGTTCAAAATTTGGTCTGTTGTCATCCCGCCGATTCCGCCGTTACTGGTTGGTATCTTTGTGGCCACGCGAAGACGTCTGCGCGAACGCGAAGGCATCTCGAAAGCTCGCCGACTGAAGTAGCCGCCGGCGAGTGTCTAGCCAACTGTCAGTAAAGCCTTTATTAATTCTACTTAAATACGCCCAACCACCTCATTACTATGAGTCCACTGTTAAAAACACTTTCGCTGTCCATTGTCGCGATAGCAGCGTCCTTTGTAGCCGCTTACTTTTATCCGTGGGCTGACATCGCGACGAAGGCCAGCACCGTTGGCGAACCACTGTTCAAAGATTACGAACCAACAACGGTGCGGCGAATCATCATCGAACGGTTTGATCCTAAAACTCGAAAACTCACGACCGTTGTCGCCCGACGTAAGGGCGATCAATGGCTGCTGCCAGATAAAGACAATTTTGTGGTTTCCAACGCACGCCATATCGCTCAAGTAACGAACGCTTTGTTGCAACGCGAAGTTTTAGAAGAGACTTCCAGTCGCGAAGCGGATCACTCAAACTTTGGTGTGATTGATCCAGCATTGCACAAAACAACGGCGAACAAATCGGCGTTAGGAATTAAGATCACACTCGAAGATGGGGCTAAACGACCGATCGCTAACTTGATCGTAGGCAAGCCTGCCGGTCGGAGCACCGGTGGACAAACGCAAAAACGATTCGTTTCCATTCCGGGGCAGCCGAACGTATACATGTTGGAGATCAATCCACTTGCCTTGACGACTCGATTTGAAGCATGGATTCAGCCAAACCTATTTCAGTTGTCACAACAGGTCGAAAGCGAATTGTTTTTCGAAAAGATGGCTGAAGACACACCCGATCGCGCGGATTACAAACTTGTTTTCAATGCCAGTTCATCAGCGACATCTGCTAACAAACTTCCATTGTCGATGCTTCAGATGACTAAACAGGATGGAACGGTCGTGGATGCCTCATTGGCTGACAGCTCACAAAACGCAGTTGTTCTAATGGTGAGACAGTTGGCTGCCTTGTTTGTGACGAACGTATTTGCGAGTAATAGCGAGGTCAAAGGGGCTATTTCGGATGCGAAGAATTCGGCTACGGCAAGTGATTTTGAATCGTTGAAACCACGAGGTATCAAGTTTGTGTCGGATGATCAAAGCCAACTGATGTTAGCTGGCGCGAAAGGTAAAGTTGGTGTCGAGTTTGGTAGTGGGTTAGTGATCACGATGTACTTGGGCGATTCATTGACTGATATCGACGCGACGGCCGACCGCCCCGAACGCTATGGTGTTTTGGTGGCGACCGTGGACGAGGCGTTGATTGAAATTCCAGTCGCTCCAGAAGTTGATGGTCAACCAAATACTGACGAAGCTGAAAAAGAAGAAAAGGCGTATTTGTTAGCGGTCAAGGAACGCAACGAAACGCTTAAGTCGTCGCGAGTTTCAGCAAACGAATTCAATCAACAACACGCAGGCTGGATTTACGCAGTGCCTGAAGAGGCGATTAATAACCTACTGCCGGTGCTAGAACTTGAGGCCAAGGCAGCCGAAGCCGCTGAGCCGGAAAAATCGCCGTAGTGTGGCAATCTCAAAGTTGCCTTTTAAAGTCGCCTTTTGCTCCGCAAAAGTAGCGTTACCCTCGGCAGGCTTTCTTGGAACGTTAGGCGATGAATTTACGGTCGAGAACTACCTATCCTTGCCGGTCCTCGAAAGCTGAACTATTCCTAATATTCGTTTAGGAGGGGGTAGCGAGTTCACTTCGGAGAAAAAAGCCTAAAGGCATTACTACAAACACTAGTCTTTGCCGTCGCCGTGCTTGATCTTGGGCCAGTATTTATCAAAGCCGCCTTCTTTCAAGAAGTCAGGGCTGTTGTCGAGGTCGTGGCATTCTTTGCATGCGTTCGCTCGAGCGTCGCGAAGGGTGAGGTGCATTTGCTTTCGCAAGGCAGCTAGTTTGGCTTCATCGACTTGTTGCTTGGAGGCAAGTTCTTCCATGGCGACGTGAGCCGAACCAGGGCCGTGACAATTTTCACAACCGTTGCCCAGTAAATGGTCCTGCTTTTCCATGTCGATCAAACCGGATTTGTACGGATAGAACTTTTGAGGATTCCAGCCGGTCGCGTGACAACTCATGCACTCGGGGTCGTAGTGACGTTGCACCCAAACGCGGTCGTCATTTGGATTTTGAGCTAAATCACGAGTCGCTTTTTCGTGCGGTCCACCGTCGCCTTCGATCCCGTCTGCCCAAATTTCAAATTCCTCGTCGTGGCAATCGGCGCAGGAGGCTGAGCCAACAAATTGGTTTCCACTGGGATGGTCACGCGGCTTGATGTCCGTCAGTGCGCCCGCTTTCCACAAACGTTTTAGTTCATTTTGATAACTTAAGAAAACCTGTTTGACTTCCTCGGTGTCTTTAAACTGATGCTCAAGGGCAACTCGTTCGTATTTGACTTTGGCTTTTCCGCCTTCAAAATTCAAACCAACCAAGCCGACGTACATGCCTTTGACGCCCACTTGAATCATTGGGGTTGAATGATTGTTGCCTTGGACGATCTCCGGTTGAAAGGTCGGGTCGCCAGCACCACCGGCAGTTACCAACAAATCAAAACCAGGAAACGCTTTGGCAAGCTTTCGCGACGACTCCATGTTAGTAAAAGCGATCAAAACCTTCGCGTCGCAAGCAGCGGCGTGCATTTTTTGAACGGCCTTTGTTAATCCAGCTTCGGCTTTTTGAACGATCAAACCGTCTCGTTTAGAAAGGTCCTCTAAATACTCGTTACCGACTACCATCGTCACACCGATTTTTTTTCCGGCTCGTTTGACGATCACGAATTTTTGCGTGAGTGATTCGTCCAGTACTTCGACATTCGCACACATGAACGGGATATTGTTGCCGTTATAAACGTTGTCCATTGTTTGGACCAAATCCAACGACGGCAGCTTTAGGTCATCGGGACCAAGGCCGATCGCGTCGTACTTCATGACTTTGCAGAGGCCTTCATAAGTCTTATTTAGTTTCAGCAACGGTTGTTGACCGAAGCGTCGGACTTGATTACCCGCGTCGATCGGAATCAAATCCCAACCTCTGCCTTGCAGTATCTTTTGAACGCGATGGCGACGCATCATGCCGCCTTTTTGTCGCGCTAGAGTGATGCAGCCGCAGGGTTCGATGTAGCCGTGTTGCCGACCGCTGATGAACAGCGTTACGTCTGGCTTTTTCCAATCTTTGGCAACGTCGTTGGGATCCTTGGTGACCGGTGCCTCTTCTTCGTCGTCAGTAGAAACTGGCATGCCGGTGATCGTTGCCAATCGTGAAACAGGCCGCATCGCTCCGATGGCGGCAAATGAGCCCAAACAAGCGACGCTAGCAACAACGAATCGGACGGCAAACGATTTGTATTTCATTGAATTCACGCTTATTGAGAACGCTGCTTAAATTTTTATGGAAAAGTCTACCAGAAGGATACCGAGCATCGCAAAATGGGTAAATGGCAACCTTTCGGCCAAATTGACTTCGATGATAAGCACAGACATGGTGCCAGTAGATTATCGCGACTTCCCTTCGGCTCGCAACAGTTGCAGTTTTTGTCGTAGGCGGAGGCGACATTTTTCAACGAAATCAAGGTTTTCGGGCGACATGTAGTCAGGGTAAGTCCAGCGACTGGGATTCCACTTTTTGCCGTAGTAGGCCAGCGTAACCTCGCCGTAAATCCCCTCGCCTAAGTAAACTCGATGATCCCGATCCTTGATCGTCGCCAAAATGAGTTTGGCCTCGGTGACGTAGCCGGGGTCGATATTGATCGGTCGCTGGACGTCGTAAGAGGCTAAGCCCTCGTAGACTTTTTCCATTGCGTTGGAATTGTTTTTGATCGTTGGCAGTTTACCGGGATCGATCGGCTGTTCAAAAGCGAATAGTTGTTTCTTAATTCCGTCGCCCATCGTCTGGTTGTAAAACGAGGTATGGTCGAAATCAAAAATCGGTGTTTTTAGCCAGACTTCTCCCCAGGCCGCTTCGATTTGTTCTGCACCCCATTCAATGGCTTCAACGCGATTGCTAGAGATCGCGGTAATCAGCAGCGCAGGGATGGGCGGTCGAGTTTGCCCCATGGGAGTTACCGTTGGTTTTTAAAACAAGCCTAGTTGGGAAGTTCGTGGTAGCGGCTTTAGCCCAATACTGTTCAAACAATATTTGTAAGGAGACCGAAAATTCTACTGACCGTCCTTTCAGTAACACGGAAAATTGCGGTCACCTAGCAAATAAAAAACAACCTGAAAGCCCCCTCTCCTCGTGAATTCGGACGAACACGTTTT
>CAZORR010000049.1:3325-16030 GCA_964582115.1 uncultured Pirellulaceae bacterium | reverse complement strand
TTCCAATTGTACGACCTAAAGGCCTCATGAGCGTGAATTAAGCCACGTTCAACACTGTAATCCACAGGACCGGTTAGCCAACGTCGATGATTGACGGATCATAATCCGCTGGCGGCTCGAATCCCAGGCACTTAATAACGGTTGCGGCGAGACTGCTAATTCCTAACGGTTCGGCCGTTTCAGCTAAACGCAGGTTCGAAGTGCCGCTGGCGTCGTAGATGTAACAAGGCACCGGGTTCAATGTGTGACTGGTTTTCATTTTCGGCAGTCCGTTTTTGCCAACTTTTGGCCGACCCGTTTTTTTGTCGACTTCATACATCTCGTCCGCGTTGCCGTGGTCGGCCGTCACGATCATCAAACCGCCTTGAGCATCAATGGCCTTTTTTAGCCGATCCAAGCAAAGGTCGACGGTTTCTACCGACATCTCAACTGCAAGCAAATCGCCGGTGTGTCCCACCATGTCACCATGCGGATAGTTGACCCGAATAAAATCGTGCTTGTTTTGATTGATCGAATCCAACAAAACATCCGTGATCTCTCCACCTTTCATCCACGGGCGTTGTTCAAACGGCAGCAAGTCAGACGTGATCTCGACGTACTCTTCGGTGGCTTCGTCAAATTTGTCGCTGCGGTTACCGTTAAAGAAGTAAGTCACGTGGCCGTATTTTTGAGTCTCACTCACTGCCAACTGTGTCACACCGGCTTCGGCCAAGTACTCTCCCATTACCTGGTCGATCGAAGGCGGCGAGACCAAATAGTTTTTCGGAATTTGCCGGTCGGCGTCGTACTGCATGATCCCAGCAAACTTCACGTCTGGAATCGGGCCGCGATCAAATTCAGTCAATTCAGGGTCATCGAACGCTCGTGAAATTTCTAAAGCGCGGTCGCCGCGAAAATTGAAAAGTACCACGCTATCGCCATCGACGACCGGGCCAACGGGCTTGCCGTCACGTACAATCACGAACTCTTTCAAGTCTTGGTCGATCACGCCGGGCGTTTCCGATCGCAGCGTTTCAACCGCTTCGGTCGCCGAATCAAACTCACGCCCGATCCCTTTGACGTGTACATCCCAACCGCGTTTGATCATCGGCCAGTCGGCGTTGTAGCGGTCCATCGTAATAAACAGTCGGCCACCGCCTGAAGCGATGGCGTAGTCGAAATCACCCGTTGAATTAATTTCGGCCAAAACGGTTTCCGCTTTCGCGATGTAGTCGAGTGCCGACGTTGGCCCGACATCGCGACCATCCAGTAGCGTGTGCAGACGAACCTTGCGAATGCCCTGCGAGTGGGCTTGTTTGATCATGGCGATCACGATGTCGATGTGCGAGTGAACATTCCCATCGGATAACAGCCCCAGTAAATGCAGTGTCTGGTCCGCGCCGAGTGGTCCCGTTAAGTCTTGCCATTGGGTTCCTTGGAACATCGCTCCCGAAGCAACCGCGTTCTTCACTAACAACGCGCCTTGATCAAAAACTCGTCCGGCTCCAATCGCATTGTGACCGACTTCGCTATTTCCCATGTCGTCATCGGACGGCATTCCCACCGCGCGGCCGTGAGCTTTGAGTGTTGTGTAGATCGCGTTTTCTTTGAGCCAATCCAGCGTTGGCGTGGAAGCCTTGGCAACCATGTCGCCGGCATCGCCCGCACCAATGCCAACACCGTCCATAATAACCAGCATGACGGGGCCGCGAGGACCATTGAAAGAAGTGTTTTTCTGGAGCGGTTTCATGTTCACTTGAGTTTACGACGGGAGGAGAAATTTCAAAACTAAGATCACTGTCATTGCATCCCGATCGGCACGGTTTGTCGAGTGCTAACCGAGAAATTGACAGTGATTTCGTGGGGGCTGGACTCTGTTTTTATTTCAAAATACTGACCAGTCACCACAATGCTTGGTAGAAGCTTGTGCCTGAACACCGATCGTACCGGGCGAATCATTTAGAATCGCTAACGAGTTTGAAAGCCAGTCAAAAAATAGCGTTGAATCGGTTTCCCGCCCAGCACGGGACTGGCACAAATCAATTCAAATTGCGACAATGTGGCCAAGACCACAATGCACTGGCACCCGTTTAACACTCATCCATTTAGAGCCATGACCAAACATACTCCATTAAAGTTTGACTATTCCAACGCACTCATCCCCGAGTACGGAATTTCAGAAGAGATGATCCAAGGCATTGCGGCGGATCTGACAGCTGCTCAGCAAGAAGTCTTAAAAACGGATCTAGAACTCTGGGGAAGCGGCGGAACCGTGCCCACCGAGAAACAACCGTTGGACGCCGGATTTCATGAAATGCCAGAGCGGATTCTTGACGCTTATCAAAGTGATCGCGAAAACAGCGAGCTAGGTAGGATTCTAAAAACAGCAACTCGTTTGCGAGAAACTGTAGACAAAGTTGTGATCCTCGGAATCGGTGGTTCGTACATGGGTGCTCGGGCACTGATGGAGTCTTGCTGCCAGCCCTACCATAACGAACTTCCGCGTTCGGCTCGTGGTGGTCGACCGCGAATTTACTTTGAAGGTAACAACGTCGACAATGATTGGTCACAGGCGTTGCTTCAGTTTTTGGAAGCGGATTCGAAAGGCGACGGGCCGGAAGGTAATTGGGGGATCGTTGTTATCAGTAAAAGCGGGGGCACGCTTGAAACCGCAGCTGCTTTCCGCCAGTTTTTAAGATCACTAGAAAACAAAGTCGGCGCCGATCGGTTGCCTGAGTTCGTCGTTCCGGTCACCGGAGCCGAAGGCAAGCTTGCCAGCCTGGCCGATGCGATCGGTTGCAAGGAACGCTTCGAAGTTCCCGATGGCGTCGGTGGGCGGTTCTCCGTGTTCAGTGCAGTTGGATTATTGCCTGCAGCGATCATGGGCATCGATGTTGTGGCGATGCTTGAAGGCGCCGCCACGATGAACAGCCAGTTCCGTACTGCTCCTTTGGGTAGCAATCCTGTTTTGGATTACGTTGCCGTGAATCACTTGCTGGAAAAAGAACGAGGCGTTAACACACGTGTGATGTCGGTTTGGACAAAATCACTCGAAGCGGTTGGGTTTTGGTACGATCAGTTGCTGGCCGAAAGTTTGGGCAAGGCAGAGCAGGGGGCTTTGCCACTGACTTGCGTCAATTCCCGCGACCTTCACTCTCGGGCTCAGCAGCACCAAGAAGGTCCCCGCGACAAAGTCATGAACAACATCGTGCTGGATGTATGGCGGCAGGACCCATTGTCGATCGGTCACAGCGACAATGACCAAGATCTACTGAATGAACTTTCGGACAAAACGTTGCCGGAAGTCATGGACGCTGCTCTGCGTGGAACCAATCTGGCTTATCAAGAAGATAAACGCCCGACGACCAATCTGCACTTGGCAGGATCGAACGAATCAAGCATCGGTCAGTTATTGCAAATGCTGATGCTGACGACAGTTGTCGAGGGACGACTGATGGGAATTAACCCTTACGGACAACCTGGAGTCGAAAAGTACAAAATGTATATGAACCAGTTGCTCCGTGAGGCGTAGAAAACATTTGCACGACGATGGAAGGCAAAAATGAGTATTGAATTAACTTGGTTGGGGCATGCGTGTTGGTTAATCGAGCACGAAGGACACCGCATCCTCTTAGATCCGTTCTTGAATGATTCGCCTACGGCGCCAATGAAGGCTGCGGAGGTGGATGCGGATACGATTTTGGTTTCGCACGGGCACTTCGACCATGTCGCCGATGTGGCAGAGATTGCAAATCGATGTGGATCGACCGTGGTCGCGATTTTTGAAATTGCCGAGTGGTTTTCTTCCAAACATCAGGTTGAAAACACAATCGGCATGAATATCGGTGGGTCGTTAGAACTGCCGTTTGGCTCGATCAAAATGATTCAAGCCGTGCATAGCTCTCAACTGCCAGACGGATCCTACGGCGGTGTTGCGGCTGGATTTTTGGTTTTGATCGGCGACAAGAAGATCTACTTCGCTTGTGATACCGCTTTATTTTCAGACATGAAGCTAATCGCAGAAAAGGAAATCGACGTAGCCGTTCTTCCGATCGGTGATCAGTTCACCATGGGGCCCAAAGACAGTGTTCGTGCCGTAAAGTATTTGAACGCAAAACAGGTGCTGCCGTCTCACTACAACACTTGGCCACAAATCGAACAAGATGCATCCGAGTGGGCCGAAGTCGTAAAGGCGGGGTCAATCACCCAACCATTCGTACTCGAACCCGGCGAGACTCATTTGCTGGATTAGAGTTGACTACGGTTGGCATGCGTTTGGCAAGACACCAATTTGTCTGATTCAAATGCGATTTTGTTATTGGTTGTTGCATGATAGGACACCACCGGCAATCTAAAACCATTTACTAAGCGGCCGTTTATCACGGCCAGACAATGAATTGATGATTTTGAAAAACACTCTTCCATTGATCGGTCGTCCGTGTCGGTACGCGTTGCTGATTCTGCTGTGCGGGTTCGTTTTTAGTGTGTCGTCCGGACAGGCCCAAGAAACAAAGTTCGCTTGGCAATTTAAACAAGGCGATCAGTTTCAAGTCGAAACAACGAAACTCTCCAAACGCACCTCAACACTCGACTCACGAATTACCGTCACGTTATCGAACGTAGTCATTCAGTTTGACTGGACGGTTGAGTCGGTTGATGATGCTGGAACGGCAACCGTGACGCAAGAACTGACCGGTTTTTCAATCGACATCGGTGATCCGGCGGTACCTCATCAAGCAATTGCGTATGCCTCGGACGCCGTCCCAGCGGATTTGTCGTCAGCGATGCGTAAGCTACAGCGAAAGTCGAAGCCGTTGATCGGATTGAAGTGTGATTTGAAAATAGCCAGCACAGGCGAAATCACGTCGATCCGTTTAGATGCCGACAGTCAGAAGAAATTAGGAAAACTCGAAAACGCTCCTAATTTACAAGCGTTGTTCAGTGAAGAATCCTTGCAAAAAATCAGTCGCGATTTCTCATTAACCGCAGTACCAGCAGAAGCGAATGCTACCAACTGGTCGAAACAGGAGACTCGGCAGAGCGGTTTCGGGGAAATCTCGATCGACCATCAGTTTTCGGCGGGTCCTGCTGAAACAATGAAAGGCCGAAAGTTGATCAATGTCGATGTCGTTTCAAAACTCACGCCAGCCCAAGCGGATATTGCGGCCAAGAAACCGGCGGCTAAAAACGAAATCTCACAGTCACTCGTGTCCTTCGCGGGCAATGGTTCGATCACGTTTGACGCCGACGGTGGTTATTTTTCAAATAGCCAGTTCGAAACAAAAATCAAATCCGAGCGTAAGTATCGCGAGAAAGTGATTTTGACATCGCTGGAAAATGAAACTCGGATCAAGATCGAAAAGAAATGATGCCAGAATTCAAAACGGTTGGCAACGTCGGTGACATTGCGCCAGGCACAGGCAAAGCGTTTGAGTTCGGTGAGCAGATGGTCGCGATTTTTCTAGAAACTGACGGCACTTACTTAGCCATCGACGACCTTTGCCCACACATGGGAGCCTCATTGGCGTCGGGCCATTTCTCCGAAGGCATCGTGACCTGCCCCTGGCACGCTTGGAGCTTTGATGCTCGAGACGGCGCCTGGTGCGACAACCGAAGGCTGAAAATTGATACTTTTCAAGTTCGAATTCAGGGCGACGAAATTCAATTAGCGGTCGTTGAATCGAATGACGCTGATGGCGACTCAGGGTCAGCATTGGGCGGTGCATCATACGGCGGCAGACCAAACGGTAGTGGAATCAAACCTAAAGACGACAGCTGTCCGCCGAAAAAAGATGCTTCACAACCAAGCAGCAACAGTGCAAGTACCGATGACGACTCCAACGTAAATTCTCAACCGCCTGAATCGGGGACCAATCAATGACTTCTGCTGTTCCCAAAAATGACGTTTCGTTGCAATCGTTCCAGAAATTGATCCACGAAATGTATTTCCAAAAGGATAAAGAACGCGGCATTCCAGCGACGTTCTTATGGTTGTCGGAAGAGATCGGCGAACTGGCGGCGGCGCTTCGCGAGACGACACCCAGCGAACAAGAACGAATTTCTGCGGATGAGTTCAAGGCTCGGCAAGAAAACTTGGCTGCTGAATTTGCGGACGTATTGGCGTGGTTGGCCACGATCGCGAATGTCGCAGAAATTGATTTGGGCCAAGCCGTTAATAAAAAATATGGCTCAGGCTGTCCAGGTTGCCAACAGTTTATCTGCCAGTGCCCTGATTCCGAAAAACCGTGACGAAGTCTTGGGCGAGCGAAAGAACCAAGCAAATCGACGGTGAAAGCGGCACTGCTGAGTGTTAGTTCATACAAGTTGCGTTCCTGACGCTTTAGTTCTGGCGGCAATTTAATTAGACTTTGTATGAGCATTCTTAGCGTGGTACCTCCCGCAAACAACTCGACCTAACCAACCAAATCACCAAACTAGCAATCTGAATTCGCATGCCACTTGCCTTTCGTTTTTTTTCGCTCCTGCCATCTTTGATACTTCTGTGCTTAAGCTGTATCTGGCTAGTGTGCATGAACGGCGAGTGCTTGGGCGACAGTGATCGGGGGTCGACTAGATTGTCATTTAATCCTGCGAAGAAGAGTTTTGAAAACGAAGATTTCACGGTCACAACCGGAATTGCGAACACAGTCCGCTTGGGCAAATGGGTGCCGGTAACCATTACACCAAAGCGTTCACAAAAAATCACACGCGTTGACGTACAGACACGTGACGGCGCTGACGTGCCGGTAACTTACGAGTTCAAGCAGGAGTCGTCGAAAGCAGGTGAGACCGTTCAAATCGTCGTTCGATTTGGTCGGCAATGCAAGTCCTTTCGAATCTCCGTCGGCACCGACGATGGAGCAACCACCAATCTCGTTGTTCCTCTAGCGGACACACAGGTATTACGGTCGGTTCAGCCGTTGATCTTGACGATCGAAAGCGGCGGCCAGATTGCGCAAGCCGTTAACGACGAACAGGTGCAGCAGATTTCGAACGATAGCCAATCTGTTGCCAAACAGGTGGTTGATTTGTCGCGGCTACCCAATTCTTGGCTGGCATACGACTCCATCGACACGATTTTTTTGACAACCGACGACAACGAACTTTTAGCCAAACTATCTGCGGATCAGTTGACCGCGATTGAACAATGGGTGCTGCGAGGCGGGAAGTTAATCATTTCTGCAACGCCAGAACATTCCGCCGAATGGTTTGGTTCGGGGCAACCGCTTGCTCGTTTTGCTCCCAGCCCAATCAAAAGTACGCTGCAGTTCAGTAACAGCAGCCGTCTAGAGAATTTCGCAAAAAGCCGTAAGCAGTTGCTCAAAAATGGTGACACGCCGATTGACATCGTTGACATTAAAACAAGCGTGGCAAAAGTATGGGTGGTGGATGAAAACAGGAATCCTTTGATTGTTCAATACGCGATGGGGCTAGGAAACGTCGTGTTCGTGGCGTTTGATTTGAAGCACCCGAGTGTCGTTGCTTGGCAAAGCTACTCGGATTTAATCCGTGTGTTGAATGAGGGGCAAACCAGCACCGACCGCGATTCTATCTCGTCACTTGGCAGCGGTTTGGGGCACTTGGGATTCACGGATCTCATTGGCCAACTGTTCGCGCCAATGGAGCAATTTTCGAAAGTTCAGTTCGTGCCATTCACGGCGATCGCGATTTTGATTGGTTTGTACATTTTATGCATCGGCCCACTCGATTACTTCTTGCTGCGAAAGTTCTTTCGGCGGATGGAATTGACCTGGGTAACGTTCCCGCTTTTCTCTTTGTTGTTTTGTGGCTTGGCGGTTTGGATTAGCCAGTGGAGTCGCCCCAAAACGATACAAGCCAATCAACTTGAAATCATTGACATTAACGCCAATGACGCGAGTTGCCGTGGGTTTGTGTGGACAAACTTTTACAGTCCTACCGGTGACAAACTAGATGTACAACTTCCAACCGAAAACTCATTGGATTTGGTCGTCGAACAAAGCATGACCAGTTGGCACGGTCTACCTGGCAATGGATTAGGTGGAATGAACGGCGGTTCTGCCGCAACCGTAGCGGTCCCTGGCTACCTACATCCAGTCGGCTTGGAGCCAGTGACCAGTCAATTGAAGTCTTTCTCAATACCGGTGTCTTCTTCGCGAGCTATTTTTTCAAGTTGGCGATCAGCGGTGCCATCGCAGATTCGAAGCAATCTGACTTTTCGTAAAAAGACCGACGAAATTATCGGCAGCTTTAAGAACCCTCTCAATTGCGAGCTTGTCAACTGCCGGCTGTACCATGGTAACTGGGCGTACGTTTTAGAAGGGCCGCTTGCCAGCGGCGATGTAGTCGATATCGCGACTGAAACTAACAGTAAGCGCATTCAATCGATTTTAAATCGTAAACAAATCGATGCCGAAGACAAAAACCGAACCTACGCGACTCAATGGGAGCTGTCGGAGATGAACGTTGGGCGAATTGCTGAGATGATGATGTTTTATGAGATCGCTGGTGGCCGTAGCTACACCGGCCTGAGTCACAGCTATCAAGGGCAAACCGATATGAGCGACCTGCTAACGTCCCAGCGAGCAATTTTGATTGGGGAACTCAAAGGGCAAGTGTCGGTGCTGGACGCCAAGGCAGACGATTCATCCGGCGGCGATCCGGAGTACGACCAAGTGACGACGTTCGTGCGAATTGTCTTGCCAGTCAATGCAGAGCGTCCGCGGCGGTAGATGACGACCGCTTCTAGTGCGTGTTCGTGCACACGGCACTGCCGGCAGCCGTGCAGGTAGATACTGCTATAGGCGTTCTTCTGATGCCGACGATAGGGTAGTAGGTGCATTTTTTAGACTGCGGGTCACCAAAAATGTAGCCCAAGCAGCCACAAATTTACCTAGGCGGTCACCACACGAACGCTAGAGAGCATTAAAATATCTACCATGAAGAACAAAAAGAAAAAACAGCCCGCTCCAGCCACGGCCTCAACTCTTGCCGTGACTGCTGATTCAGCCAACGAACCCAAGCCCGAAACAGCCGCGAAAAGCAGTTATCGTTCGCCCGTTTTTGCGCAGTACTTTTCATTCGTACTGTTGCTACTCGTGGTCGTTTTGGTCAGCGTGTTGTTTTACGAAGTCATGGTGGCGTTTTGGATTCCGTTGTTTCTGGCAGCTGTCTTGGTGGTTGTTTTTCGACCATGGTACGATGGCATTCGAAATCGCTTTAAATTGGGTAACGCGATTTCAGCGTTGCTAACGACGGCTTCGGTACTGTTGATCGTTTTGATTCCTGTTGGGGCGCTACTTGTTTTAGCCGCCGCGGAATCACAGCAGGTGCTACGGCAATTCAACAGCGCACGGGTACTTAAAAATGCGAAGCAAATCCGCACCAAGCTTGGCCTTGAGTTGCCCGTGGCCGTCAGCCAAACGCGTGCAGAAATCGAAAGCTTGTCCAGCGAATACAGCTTAGACGCCGCGACAGAGAATCGTCATCAGGCAAGCTTGTTTGAAATCGAGCGTAGTGCGGACGAGTTAGCAGAATTCTGGAGCCTAGAACGCCCCAAGTTGGCAGCAACACTAGATCGTTCGGATGTTTCGTCAGTTGAAAGCGCAGACAGCGAAAAAAACAATAACGATGGGAACACGTCTGTTACTTGGCAAGTTTATTTGGGGAAATTGGCGGCGGTAAAACAGCTGCACGAATCGATTGATTGGACCAACGAACGCAGTACTGCCGCGCCGGACGCCACCGACTTTCGACAGCAACGCTTAGCATCATTCCACGATTATAAGTTACTTGTTGGCGAATTGGAGGTAGCGTTCGACGACTTTATCACCCATCGCTTGGGCGGTAAAACGAGAGCATGGGCGGCGACTTTCCTCAACCCAACCGAAGAGCAGTCCGAGGTTTACATTACGAAAGTCACAAACCAGTTGCGTGCCACGCTATTCGCTTTTGGTGGTAAAGGCCTGACTTATATCTTGTTTATGGTCGGTGGATCAATGGTCATGATCGTATCGTTTTACTTTTTTTTGCTAGACGGGCGTGCAATGATCAATGCCTTCAAGCGACTTTCACCGCTTGATGACGCTCACGAGCAAAAATTAGTGGAGCAGTTTTCCAAGGTAAGCCGAGCAGTCGTTGTGGCGACGTTGTTATCGGCTTTGGTTCAAGGACTTTTGGCGGGGGTTGGGTTTTACTTTGCTGATTTAGAGTCAATTTTCTTATTGACCGTTTTATCTGCGGTGCTGGCAATGGTTCCATTCTTAGGGGCTGCTTCGGTTTGGATTCCATGTGCGTTGTATCTTTACTTTATCGATAACAACATGACTGCCGCGATTGGACTAGCGGTGTATGGTGCGGCGGTAATTTCCACGGCTGACAACATTATCAAACCATTAGTCTTACACGGACAATCCAAACTACACCCCCTGTTTGCATTCCTAAGTGTAATTGGTGGCTTAGCAATGTTGGGACCGATTGGAATTTTGATCGGGCCAATGATCGTTGCATTTTTCCAAACGCTGCTTGAAATTTTGCACAACGAAGTTCGTGAGCTAGAAAAGAATTCTGCGTTGGCGAACAATAGTGCCGAATAAGCCAGAGTTAATACTTGAGTTGGTCGCCGCACCTACCGCAGTTTGGTTCCGGAGGGGGACAGCTCTGAAAGTTGTTGAGCGATTATTTGCACTTCGCGAGCATCGGGAAATCTAGCTTGAGCATCCGTGATCGTTTCCCGAGCGTGGTTTAATTTGCCAACTTCAATCTGTAACTTGGCCAATTTGGTCGTCACCGCAACGGTGGGCTTCTGTTCGCGGATTGCCTGACGCAACGTTGCAATCGCAGTCGAGTGTTGATCTAGTTCGGTCAATATGTCAGCCTTTGCAAGAATCGCCTGTTCGGCTTGACTATCAATTGGGTACCGCGCAATCAACTGATCGAGCGCGGCCAGTGCCTTACGAGGTTCATTGTTTCGTCGATAAGTTTTCACTAGTTCAACTGGAACATTCAAATCCGATGGATCCAAGCTGGCGGCCTTATGTAGATACGCCAGCGCTTCATCGTATTCACCAGCTTGACTACTTACTTGGCCTAATAGCGTGTAGCCAGGTACGAAATTATGAACGGTGGCAATCGCCCGCTCGGCCTGTTGACGAGCTTGATTTAGATTACCTTGGGCCAAATGCATCTGGCCTAGTTCGACCACCATTAATGGGTCGTTCCCAGATAACGCAACCGCCGCCGTCATTTCTTGAATCGCACTTTCTATTTCACCGGACTGGAAGTGCGCTCGCGCCAGGTTCGCTCGATTTCGAAAATCGGTCGGGTGCTGTTCAGCAGCTCGCTCAAAAAAACCCTGAGCACGCTGTAGGTGTCCGGCTTGCAGGGCTTCTAATCCCCCGTTGGCCCAAGACCGTGCGGACGCAATCTTTGATTTTGTCCGCTCAGCAAACGGAGAGAGTGTTTGACAGCCTGTTTCAGCCAATAGCACTAGCAATACACCACCGATGCACAGTCGCTTATAGGCAAGTCGATTTTTGGTGCGCAGGTTCAATGCAAGTTTCCACGTTTAATTTTCAATGCTCAAGAGTAGCAGAACTGAAAAACCGGGCGAATAGGAGTCCTTGGCATCTTTCCTAGCTTGCCTTCGACGAAATCGCCGCTTAGAAAGTGCAAGTTAGGCAGCGGTTTACGGTTTCGGATGACTACAATTTTGATATTTTGATCGTTAACCATACGCCAGCTTTTATTGAGGACTGCCAATCGATTGGCCCCTTCAATTGATGGCACTAACTGACAGCGGCTAGGTTTGCTCTGAATTTTGTAGAGCTGGCCGTCCGAACCGCTTCGATTTACTACCAACCCAAGCATTGTAACTTTCTAACTCCAGTATTTTTTGCGCCTGTATACAGGCAGACCCCTCGATGCCAGCAACCTACGACAAACTCGGTTTGAGCTTCATGTATCCCGAGAATTGGAAATTGATCGATGAGACGGAATCGCTACCGCATGTAGTGACACTTGAAGCTCCCGAAGGGAGTTGTACTTGGACCGTTCATGCCTATCCGAAAGACGTCGACACGGATGAAGTGTTAAAAGAGTCGATTCAGACTCTCGAGCAGACCTACGAAGATCTAGAGATTTCGCCGCTGACACAGAGTGTTGGTGAAACAGAAGGGCAGGGGGTCGAAGCGATGTTCTATTGCTTGGATTTTCTTATCCGGGCAAAGCTCGTGTGGCTGGAAACTCAGGACAAGCACCTTTTACTATGGACGCAAGCCGAAGATCGAGACTTCGACAGTCAAGAAATTATCTTCCAAGCGATCACAGTTAGCATGTTGCGAGACTAGTTTGGCAGTGGCGCCAAAGTGACATGTGGCGACAGACGGAGGTACGGAAAGTATCGGGCCAACGCGGATTTGTGTGGGCGGAGTGAAAGTCTTCTGATGGAGTACGGAACCTCATCCCTATTGTGGTAGTGGCAAAAAATTAGGGCCGCTCTTGAAACCAAGAGCGGCCCTTTCTCGTTGTATCATTCAAAGCTTGCGTCAAAGAAGCTTACTTCTTGCGCTTGGCTTTTTTCTTAGCTTTCTTTTTAGCTTTTTTCTTAGTAGCCTTCTTCTTTTTCTTAGCTACTTTTTTCTTAGCCTTCTTCTTAGTAGCCTTCTTCTTTTTCTTTGCTACTTTTTTCTTGACCTTCTTCTTAGTAGCCTTCTTCTTTTTCTTTGCTACTTTTTTCTTGACCTTCTT
>CAZORR010000049.1:0-3225 GCA_964582115.1 uncultured Pirellulaceae bacterium | reverse complement strand
CTTAGCAACTTTCTTCTTAGTTGCTTTTTTCTTTTTCTTCTTGGCCACAGGACGTCCTCCGTTAATAGACCGTGAGAAGTTTTCTCCCTAGCGAATGCCGCCAGTGAAAAAGAAAACTAACCATTCAAATATCAGCTTCACATCAATCAACAATGATTGTTGGTTCCACCGAATTACTTCTAAGAACCTGTGAAGGATTGAATTAAGTTTTAAAAAAACACGGAAACTTTTCAATATTGTTTTTCGGTTTTTCGGTTTTTTTTTGTTTAAGGTTGAATGCGATTTTAAAAACTTTGTATGGAACACATCAAATTGAATCAAACAATTCGCTTCAATGAAAACAATGATTCGATTTTCAATTGCAACGAGTTGCTAATCATAATCGCAATTGAACTTCTGCACGTTTCAATACTCAAATAGTGCATTCACAGACTTGGAATGCCATTCTCAACATGCGATTGACGAAAAAAAGAGCCTTGCTTACTGTCGAACACTTACACGTCCGATGGAGTTTTGTTCTTAAATGTAAGCAAATACTTAAGAAAATGTGTTTGTAGCGTTTCAGCGGTTACAAACGGCCCAGTGATGGTCAAACACTTCGGCAACTAGCAGTCAAACGAATCAAAATGCTTAACACGCCTTCATTTTGAAAGTAAATCAGTAATTGATACGCGGTATTCAGTACCTGATGATTCTTAAAACGGCAACTGTAAGGCAAGTAGACAACTAAGATAGGTAACGTTTGTAAGTCGCTTCGATGTGTTAAAAAGTTTTTTTGAAAAACGCAATTTTTTTATTGAAAGTACGCTTCAAAATGGACTCTTAGCGCTACATCGACTCAGCTACCAACCTCTTCCAGAGATCTGTTGTAACGTTTGCCAACTTCCATAGGCCATGTAACCACAGAAAATTGCGATGAAAATACTATCAGTTGATAGTCCATACACAGCTAACAAAACGGCGACGCCAATAGATAGATACAGTGAGTTTTGCAAACCGTCTCGCGGATCAATCTTTTGCATAAATGCACGTGCAACTTGACCTCCATCGAGTGGGAAGATTGGTAGCATGTTGAAGATTGCCCACAGCAAGTTTAAGACACTCATCGAAAGAAACAGTAACTGCAAGTATGGCATATTGGTAAAAGTAGGTTCGCTTAAACGAACTACAGGAATCGGGAGCAGCATCGACAACCAGACCAGTTCGCCACCTATCGCAAGTCCAATCCCGATCATTGCCAGTGCTAACACAACGTTGGCCAATGGCCCCGCAATTGACACGATTATCTGTTGGTTGGCTGTCAAGCTAGGTTGCCTTCCGCTTCCCCACGAATTTCTGTTAGGGATTGCGATACCGCCCATCCAGTGCAGTACGATTCGTGAGTCAATTCCAAACCAGCGAAAGGCCCATGTGTGCCCCAGTTCGTGAAATAGAATCGACACAAAGAATACGAATGTCACGACTAGCAGCGAAACACCAACATTACCGTTCCCGTGAAGTAACCCACCACCAAACAATAGCGGTCCGAGGAAGAACAGCGGATGCACTCGAACGTGAAACCCAAACAGGGTGAACTGAATGTCGTACCCGGTTTGTCCTGGCTCTGATAAAAACACTTGCGACCAATCTACAAAATTATCCTGTTGTTTCGGCGAGCACTAAACTGAACTAACACGCTCAACCCGACTATAATTGCTTCACGCACTTCGACGCGAAGCTGCCGACTCTGATTCCATATTGCCATTCAATTGCTTCGTTCCCGACAATGTGATCGTAGCGACACCGAGTTGTTGAAGCAAGTAATCGGCGGCTTGATCAGTTGCCCCCGAAATCGCAAACCGCGAAGCCAACACGTCAAGCTCGGCTACCTTGGCGGCACGGAGCCCTTCATCGCTGAGCCACCGAATGGCTCGTGCGGCAACTTTCGCTGACGGATTACCGGTCGTTAGATACTCTGGCATCACAACCTCTTCAGCGTCCTTGGCATCGGGGTCATAAGGCCCCCATGTTTTCTTTTTAATGTCATTGGTCGCCATCAAGTTGACCAACGTGATGAACTTTGCTTTTAACAAAATCGCTTGCGCCCACATCACCCAGCGCTTGACTTTAAAAACAATGATCGTTGGCTTGCGATAGTACAACAACTCCATCGAAACCGAACCACTACAAGCGATACAAACCTGTGCGGTTTTCATTAGTTCTGGCGTCCGACCGACCATCGTCTCTACATCCACATCTCGTTCGGCCAGCATCGCGTCTGCAACCGCCCGTTGTGGCTGGTTGTAGCTGGCAACCACGATCCGGCAATTGGGAACTGCCTGCTTCACGATCTTGGCCGTGTCCAGCAAAATCGGTAACACGCTGGTGACTTCTTGATTGCGAGATCCCGGCAACAACGTTAGCAAGGGACGGTCGTCATTGGTAAACTCGCCCAAAAAGTCATCATCGTAAGTCTGATTTTCGAGTTGATCAAAATACGGATGGCCTACAAACGTCGCCTGACAGCCTCGTTCTTTAAACCACTGGACCTCAAAGGGTAACTTGCACAGCACATGGTCGACAAACTTTCGAATCTTACGGACTCGCCAAGCCGCCCAAGCCCACATTTGTGGCACGCCATAGTAGAACACTGGAATGCCGTGTTTTTTTGCTTTACGGGCAATCCACCAATTGAATCCGGGATAGTCGATCAATACAACGGCATCGACTTTGTTTTCCGCAAAGTACTTGTCCGCGTCACCAATCAATCGAAAGAACAGGCGAATGTTCTTTAAGACCTCAGCAATGAACATGACCGCCATTGAAGTTAGCTCAAACTTAAGTTCACAGCCGGCAGCAGCCATCTTCGGACCGCCAAAACCTACGCACTCGACTTCCGTCTGTGACTTCAGGCGGCGAATCAAATTCGCACCGTGTAGGTCACCGCTTGGTTCTCCAACCGAGAAAAAAATCCGCATTCGCTCTTCCATGGCTGATGGCGTGTATAAACGTTTGGCCGCTAACTCAAATCAAAAACGGGATAGGATCGAAAAAGTAAATTGCTGGCTTGTTTGCAATGCCAGCTTTAGTCGACGCTACGCCTAAAAGTCTAACTACGAACGAAGCGCTCCTGTCCCATCCGATTCGCCCTAAGTATGACAATTTACCCGTCTTAAACAAAGGTGTGTTTGACAAAGGTGTGTTTGCTGCGGCCGGAAATAGCGGAATCGATGTTGATAGAAGCCT
>CAZORR010000048.1:0-16514 GCA_964582115.1 uncultured Pirellulaceae bacterium | reverse complement strand
GTGTTCAGCAGCGCACCAGTACAAAGCTTCGCACCGGTACAGTCTTACGGCGTACCAGTTCAAAACTACGCACCAATCCAGTCTTACAGTGCGCCAATCCAATCTTACAGTGCACCGATCCAGTCTTACAGCGCACCAGTCCAAAGCTTCGCACCGGTACAGTCTTACGACGTACCAGTCCAAAGCTTCTCGCCAGTCGAATCATACGGCATTCCAGTACAAAGTTACTCAGCACCGATTCAAAGCTTCCCAGTTCAAGACTGTGGTTGCAGTGGCAACATGATTGGTCAGCCAATCTACGGTGGTACGATCACTAGTGGGGCTATCATGGATCACGGTGTCGTTGAAGGCAGCGTCATTGCCAGCGAGCCAATGGTTGATACTCCTGTTGAAACAGTTGTTGAACCAGCAGCACCGGCAAAAGCAGACACGATGGAGCCTCCTGTTCCACCTGTAAGCACGCCTGGTCCAGAAGCTGACGGAACTTAATTCAGTGATGCGAGTGTTGATGCCAATGGCGTCATCAAAGTAAATCTGAAAATCAGCTAAGTGTTGGTTGAGGCGACTCAATTCAACAACAGCAGAATCAACGCCAAGCAATTTTTTTGCTTGGCGTTTTTTTATGTATACAGCGATGCTGGATTCGTCAGCGATTGTCGCTTTGTTAGCCGTCTTGATCGTCAACAACAAGCAGGCACCGTTACAAGGCACAGCAAGAAGGCTTTCGTAGTGGATGAGGCTACGACCCTTGCGGAGGTTCCCAACTTCAGGACTCGTGGCCTCGTCCACTAGGGTTTACATGACACAAAGCGGTAGCACCTAATTGCACGCGAGCCACTAAAACTCCCGAAGAGCTAATTTTGATTTTGACAATGCACCAATTCTAGGACGCTGACAGTACCGATTGCAGCTTAGCTAGGTTGTCGTCCACTTTTCTAGTCGCAGTAGCGTCGATTGTTTCGTTGCCGAATCGAACGGCATTGAACAGGACAGTGATTTCGTAAACTGTCGAACGGATGAAGTCGTATTGCGGGTGTTGAGAAAACGAAGTTTCGATCTCCTTCGCGAATTCTAGATGGCTTTGTGTTGGGTGACGGTGGAGTTCTTGCGAAGCCAAAATCTTTTCCAGCGTTTGGTAAAACTTGACTGCATTGCGATCGTCGTCTCCCATCACCCATTGGGCAAGCTGTGTCGAAAACAAAGACACCGCACTAGCAACCATTCGCCGCAGGACTCCTTTTTTTTGAAACTTCGATTGGTTCGAGTAGGACTTTAGAGTTTGGCGAATCAAAATGATGAACGCGATTAAGCCAATGACCGTTGCAATGATGAATTTAAACTGAGGCCGGCCTGCCATTGATTGGGCTGATTGCAGACGATGATTCAAGAGTTCTAGGTCCAGCTGTTCGATCCATCCACGCACGGGTGAACTCCCAGGGCGATGGCTGTCATCTGTATCTCGGCCAAGCACGTAGTCTTGCCAAACGGTGCGAGCTAGGTCGATGGCTTCGTCGGTACTTTCAAGCTGCGCATCGCTGACCGCCGGCGTCGATTCGACAATCATCCATGCGCCACCGGGACCCGCGGACCCGTTATTAACCATTTCCGTCGTGCAGTCTTCCGGTCGCAAGTAAGCTTCGACCCAAGCATGGGCATGCAAGGCGCGAACCGTAAAATCGCCAGTTAGTGCATTGAATTCGCCGCCGTGATATCCAACCACAAGTCGTGCTGGGATATTTTGGCGGCGGAGCATCAACGTTGTAGCTGCGGCAAACTGTTCGCAGTGTCCAGATCGGTGATTGCGAACAAAGTCTTCTACAGGATCCAGTTTTTCATTGCGAGGTACTTGCGAATAGTCCAGTGTGTACCTGAAGCCACCGGTTCTTAAAAAGAAATCTTCGGTGGCTTTTAAAAACTCAATTCGTCCTCCATCGGTCTGTTTTACTTTGGCTGCAATTCGATCCGAAAGCGCAGACAAGTTGCGGTAGCGAGTGGCGTCGATTTGAGTCAGCCAGTCGTGTTGCGGCTGGTCCGCAGACATAGGTTTTTGAGTCTGTGACGCGTGGTTCGAAAGGTAAGGCCAAGACCGATAGAACCGCGAAAGGTGGTCCACATAGGTCGTCGTTTGGTACTCAAAAGGTTGCACATTGATGGATTGGTTCAGTCGTTTGCGTGTAATACAAGAGATCTCGTGGCAAAATGAAATGTTCGGTAATACCCGCTCTGAACGCGTCGAGTTGGTTTTGAAAGCGGGGTACACGTTGTACAACAGTGGATCGGCAGATGCTTCGACTAAAAAGTGTTGTTCGATTGGCCGGCCTTTTGTTCCGGGGCCATCTAAATCTTGATAGTGCTCCCTGTCGATTCGATCGTAGGGGGCTTGAAAATCGGTTTGGTTATTTTGGACGATCAAATTCGACAGTGCGAGTCCGCGAAAATAAGGGAGGTTGGCTGGCTGGAAATCGTATCCGCTGGGCAACGTGAAACTTGCCCGGAACATGACTTGTGGTGAAAGACGAATCGTTCCACGCTCGTTTAAGTCCACGGATTGCGAAATTCCGGCAGTCACCGTTGAAACCGCGCTCGCTGGTCCACGCCATGGACTGGTGTGCCGAGGGGTAATGTGGAAAAGAGTGGTCGCAAACGCGAAGGTCAAAAACCCCCAAAGTGCGAGTTGGCTCAGCAAGGTCTTCCAGCTCAGTGGTGGCTGGGAACTTGTGTCAAAAAACACTAATGGTTGGGCGTGAGGAGAGCCTGTAGGTGGTTGGGCTTCGATAGCGATCTGTTGTTTTGCACTTTTTGCCGAAGCAATGTTCTGTGATTCGATTTGGAAACGCTGGATGAAAATTGACTGTTGAAACAGCGCCAGTCCGGCCACGAAAAAGTAGCACAAAAACACGATGCCGGCCTCGAGATCCCAACTGAAGATTGCCCCCAGCACAACCTGCAACAAGCTCAATGCGAACAATTGCCAGATCAGCCGTGGGGTCTTCCGTTGAAACATCAGTACGTTGGTCAAGTACGTCAGCATGGTTGCCACGGCCACCAATTTTTGGGCGCCACTAACCAGAAAAAAATCCCACATCACCAACACCAAGATACATAGCGTGACCACGTTCGCTAGAATGCCCTCGATTCGGAATAGCTTGTACCAGTCGCAAAGCACAAAGCCCAGTGTCGCGCCAGTAAACGCTACCACCACAATCGCGATCGACTCCATGCTCCATCCGAGCAATAGTCCGCTCAGCAGCACCATGAACAGCAAGTTGATTTGTAAGGCGAGTTTAGCGCTGGGCATGATCCATCCATTTCTCGGAAATTTCAGCCAAGTCGGACGGCATTGCTTGCCGAGGGTCCACTTTTCTTTGGTTAGGTGGTACTGGGTTGTCGCTGGATGAGGGGCGGTTGGGGGGCGTTTTGTTCATCGAAAATATCTCTTTGAATGCTTCCGATTGAACGCTTAGCCAGCGAACCATTGGCAATCCGGTACGCATTCGTCTGGTGAGATATCCCATCCGTTGCCTCTGTTCGTCATCGGATTCGGCGTCGTTTTGGGCGGTTTGAAAGTGGAGTCCCAACTGTAGGCTTGCTGGCATCTCTCGTGAACTGACGACATAGATTGGTGTCCTGCTGGACACCGAATCCAAGCATGACACAATCCCTTCGGCGATTGCAGGCAGTTGGTGACCAGCGGCCACTGATAAGGCAGGCATTGTTTTGGTCGTGATGCCACTAATTGTTTTACTGCGATAAATATCGGTCTCTTTTCCGCAAATGGCGATTGCAGCTTGCCCTTCGAGGATTGTTTTGACGCTCAGTATGGTTGTCGCTGCAAAACTCAATACCTTTTCGCAGTCCTGTGATGTTTGCGGTTGTTCGTCGTCGGCAAACAGGTCCAGTACGAGCGCGAAGTCGCGATTGTTACGTTCGACAAACTGTTTAACCATTGGGAAGCGTTGCTTGGCGGTGGATCGCCAGTGGATGTTCTTGCGGCTATCGCCAGACCTCCAGCGTCGCAGCGCATAGAAAGTATCTTCTTGGGTTGCTTTGCTCCGTCTGACCGAATCGTTTCCTGTCGCGGTAGAATTTAAACGCTTTTCCCAAGTCGGGTTTAGCGTTCCCAGTTCGGGACCAACCATCACGTTACATTCTTGGCCAATGTATAGCCGACTGAGTATCAGTCCGAACGGGAACCAACAATTGATCGTCGTCGGCCCGATCCAGTATCTACCACGTTGCGGGAAGAGTACTCCGTAGGATTGTGTGTCTGTTTGACCAGCCAGCAACCGTTGGAATCGAATGTTTGGCAACGCCAGCGAACGATCGATGTTGCGTCCGAAGAACAGGTCTCTCAGTTCGCCAAAGTAGCGGAGGTCTGCATAGGTGTTTGGCGTGCTTGTTAAGTGCGGTTCGCATGCGAGGGTCTGTGATTCTTCGTCCGCTCGTTGGATTCTGTCTTTGATGATTACGTTCATCGCTGGCACGGATCCCGACGAGTTATCACAAGACCATTGAATGTTCACCATTTGATTGGCGTTCATTTGCGACGGGAGTTGTCGGCGACCCCGTAGGGTGCGCAAACGGTGAACCGCTAATCGCCAGTTGATTAGTAGCGGCGCAAACATGATGCCAGTCATTAGAATCAGCAAGTTGATGTTGCGTATCATCGAACCGATCGTAATGAAACCAGCGATGGTCAGATACGCAAATCCTTCGGGCGTCAGGGTTACCCGTTCCGTGTGCTTCCATTTCAGCATGTAGCGAATTAGTGACACAGTATTTCCGAACAAGGGTTGATGGTTACTTAAGCGTGGCCTACTAGTTAGGCATTTCGATGCGATTAACGATTTCACTTATCACTGCCTCGACATCGGCGCGTTGATCGCCCTGTGACCCGCCGGGAAGTTGCACTCGGTGGCTCAGCAGCGGGACGGCTAACGATTTTGCATCGTCAGGGATGCCGTAATGCCGTCCATCCAAAAACGCCATCGCTTGCACGGCGCGGTACCAAGACAATGCCGCTCGCGTACTCACCCCAACGGTTAGTTTGGGTGAGTCGCGGGTGGCGTGAGCGACGTTCAAAATATAATCCGCAATCGAATCATCGATCGTCACCTCGCGAACGGCGGCTTGGATTTCTTTGATGCGATCGATCGAGCAAACGGATTTGAGTTTGTCGACGGGTTCGCCGCTACGGTGGTTTTTGAAAATCTCGGTTTCAAACTCGCGTGACGGATAACCCATTGAGATCCGTAATAGAAAACGGTCCAACTGGCTTTCGGGCAACGCATAGGTTCCTTCAAAGTCGAGCGGATTTTGGGTGGCGATCACCATGAAAGGTTTTTGCAACGCGTAAGTGATCCCGTCCACGCTGACCTGCGAATCGGACATCGCTTCCAGCAATGCTGATTGGGTTCGCGGTGGCGCCCGGTTGATTTCATCGGCCAGTAGGAAATTACTGAAGATCGGACCTTGAATGAACACGAACTCGTTTTTTTGACTATCAAAGATCGAGCTACCAACAATGTCCGACGGCAGCAAGTCAGGTGTGAACTGAGTCCGCTGAAATTTACCGTCAACGCTCTTGGCGAGTGCTTTGCCCATCAACGTTTTGCCGACGCCGGGGACGTCTTCGAGCAAAATGTGTTCGTCGGAGAGCAATGCGACCAAGCACATTTTTGCAACATCGCGTTTGCCCAGCACAACGCTGGCAATGTTGTCCAACAGTGCGTTGGTGTCCGAGTAGAGTGAATCCAAGTCGATGATTACTTTAGTGTCTTCCATTAACAGGTAAGTCCGTCGGATGGTTTCAAATGGCTTTGTGAGCTGAATAATCTAACCAAAAAACACTTTTATATCTTCACCAACGCCATTTTTTTCTTCCGGGAAAAGCGACTTCTGGGCTCTATTCTGTTAAACTTCGCCAACCATAATAAACCGTGAACTCAATCTGGGCCCAAACGTGAAGTCGATAACGCAATTCGTGCATTTAAATGTTTCTTCGGTGACTTTTTTTTTGTTGGCTGGATTACTGGTGACGATGGGCTGTACCACTGCCGTGGAAACTCCTCCGCAGATAGGCGTGGTAGCGGTGTCACTGACGGTCGACTTCCCGACAGACGCTCAACTGGACGCGGTTGATGTGAAAGTCGATTGTGCGGCCGATGCGACGGTTTTTGATGTTTTGCAGCGAGCAAAAACAGACGGCATGCTGGAGTTTGAGTATAGCTCTGTCGTCCAAGACCCAGCGTCCATTTTTATCAAAACAATCAATGGCGTCGGCGGAGTCAAAGGTAAATTTTGGACTTACACCGTCAATGGTGAATTGGCTAAAGAAGGCTGTGGAACGCTTACGGTTAAACCTGGTCAGAAAATTCGTTGGGTGTTTGGGGAGCCGCCGGCGGAACTGAATTGAACGACTAAAATTCGTAGCCCAAAAAATCGATGTCTGCTCGAAAGGCCTCGGTCAACATCGCTTGCGTGTCCGAATTGTAGAACGTTTGATATTGTTTGCGTTTACTCGGGTCGACGCTTTGGTTTAAGTGCGGCAGCTTAAGCGAATCGAGCCCGACTGTTTCGCAGATGGTTTTGAAGTCTTGTGTCAGATTTTCCATGCGGCCAATGAATTTGACGATCTGGCGTCCTTGCTGGTCGACTAAATAGTGTTTTTGAAGCTGGACGTTTCCGTCACAACGCCAGCTCAGATAGTCGTCAAATCCTCGAAACTGCTTGAACAGTTGGTATTGGTCGTGGCTTGGGTTTTTTAGAACGTAGTGGTAGAGCGAAACTTGCCATGCCCAGGGATTTCGAACCACGCAAAACGAAAAGTACCGATCAAAAACCTCTGCGCCGACGGTCTCGCGAATCGTTTGTGCGGTGGCGTGCTTATGAGCGATCGGTGAATTGAAGACCGGTTTGGAACTCAATTTTGATTTTGCCCAGTGACGAATTTTGTAGGCGGCATCGTATTTTTCGAGGCACCGCCGAATGCTCGTTCCACCGGTTTTGTAGAGATGGACGAATATGAATTGATGGCTGTGCGACAGGATCATGTTGGCTTCGTAGAACAACCGTCTGAAAATTGTGACGATTATTGGAATCTAATTTCGTTTCGCAAGGGAAATCTTGCCGCGAGGCGGAGCCCTCGTATGTTTTCGGCTGGTAGCGAATTAAATACTTAAAATCATTGAGGCCGAAGCGGAATTCAGTACTGCCATCTTATCAGATTTTTGTAATAATGCTCGGGTTGAAAAGTAGCTGGAGTCACCATACTTCAGACTGCGACTAACCAGCACCACCCGAACTCTGGTCAGACCAGATACAACTCTAGCTTTTAGTTGGCGCAGAGCATTTGATGAATCTTCAGAACCAAAATATGAATTCCCCACAATCAAACACCGACGCTGAATCTCGATACACAAACCTCATTGTGCCTGTACTGCTCGCAATTCTATTGATTGCGATTGGCGTGGCCAGTCGGATTGGTCTGGCGGGGGCCCCAAACTTAAAGCCTGTGTGTGCGTTGGCATTGTTTGCAGGGTTCTACTTTCGCAACCTGTGGGCTGTGGTGGGAGTTGTGTTCGCGACCTTGTTAATTAGCGACGCGTACATTGGCGGTTACAAACTATCGTTGATGGTTGCTGTGTACGCCAGCACGGTGTTCGCCGGATGTTTGGGCATGTTGGTTAATCGATGGCACGGTAATCAGTCCAGCGTGCGAACCCTATTTGGTAAATTTGCAGTCGTCTCACTGGTCATGTCGACTGCCTTTTTCGTATTCACGAACTTGGTCGTGTGGGGAACGAGTAGCTGGTATCCAACATCATTGGCTGGTTTGGGCGAATGCTATGCAGCGGCCATCCCGTTCTATCGTTGGACATTGATTAGTGACTTTGTGTTTAGTCAAGCGATTGTTGCTGTCTACGGATTTAGCTTGTTCTTGGCAACACTAGCGAAGCCCGTCAAAGTCATCGCGGGCTGAGCTTGGCTAGCGGTCGGGCTGAAGCTGAATTGTAACCGTTCACGGCCTTGGTTCGAAGAACCCAATGTCGCTCAACTTTCCAAGTTGTTAGCGTAACCCTGGAAGCCTTTTCGCCATACCAACCGTTGTCAATTGGTTCGCGTTTTACCACTCCACGCTTACGATTCGGAGAATCGTGCGACAATAGCCGTGAACGGCTGAAGCTGAATTTAGGCTCTGCTTGTTGGTGGCTAGTAAGTGTGCTTGAAAGTTGGGTTGTGGTGTCCAGGCTTCGCGGATGGCTTTTTTTCTACGGTCTCGCCGACATGCCGGGGCAAGTGTTTTCTAGGTTTTCCCCACGAAATCGATTTGAGTGACCTAACGTGTCACACGGTCAGAAGACACTATAATCATACGGTCTAAGCTTAGTGTTTGACTGCGATGTTGCCCTTAGGGATAAGGAAGAGATAGATGACCGATTCGAATCACCACCGCCGTGTCTTTCTGGGACTCGACCAACCGCCGTTGGTATCGGCTGTTAATTGGTTGCTAGAGCATCAAATCAACCAAGCATCGTCAGGTGGATCGTCTGATTCAGTTACCAGAATCGACATGGATAATGTGTTGTTGGTTTTGCCAACAACACGAGCGACCGAGCGGATTTTGCAACTGTTGGTTGCCGAAACGGATCGGCGCGACCTCGAGTTCATTCCGCCGATCATTACGACGGTTGGGCAGTTGCCGGAGTTTTTCTACGACGCCGAAAAGCAACTCGCTTCTGATTTGGCGCAGCAATTGGCGTGGTCACAAGCCCTCCAACAAACTCCCGCCGAAGAGTTAAAGCTCATTACCGGACGTGCTGATGTAGAGGATTTGCAGGACTGGCAACCGTTGGCAACATTGATTTCTCAGTTGCACACGCGATTGGCAAACGATATTTGGAGTTTCCGCAGCGTCGCGAGAGAAGTTAAAGAACAAGCCAACTTCTTGGATTCGGAGTCTGATCGTTGGGATGCTTTGAACGCGATGCAGCGTCGGTACTATGAAATTTTGACCGGCGTTAACCTGTGGGATCGCCAAGCGGCTCGGAACTACGCGGCCAGTGGTTGGATTAAAAACAAAGAAATCCGTTGCTCAACCAAACGTGATGTCGTTGTTGTCGGCGCGGCTGATTTGAATCGTTCAGCGACTGAAATGCTTCGGCAGGTAGCAATCACCGATCCAGAACGAGTCAATATTTTGGTTGCGGCGGATGAGTCGATGGCCGATCGTTTTAACGAGTTTGGGTGTTTGATAACCGAAAAATGGTTGTCGGCTTCGGTGGATCTGGACGACAAACAAATCCTTGTCGTGGATCAGCCGGCTGACCAAGCGGACGCGACTGCGTTTTATATCAGTCAAATGTCTGCTGATGTAGCGACGGACGAGATCACGATCGGGGTCCCTGATCCGAACATCGTTCCCCAACTCTGCCGTAGTTTGAGCGCGATTGGTGTGCCGCATCGCAGCTTGATCGGCCGCGGGCTCAATGAAACGCTGCCGGTGCGGTTGATGTTGGCTGCGAAGGAGTATTTGGAATCGCAAACCTACGATGCCTTTGCGGCTTTCGTTCGGCACCCAGATGTGTTTGCGTGGTTGACATCGGAGATCCGCAACGACCGTTGGTTGCATGACTTGGATCAGCATCAAAACGAGTACCTCCCCTACACCGTTGCGTTGGCGAATAAAAACGCTTTTGGCGACCCGCAACAATTGGCTCAAGATTTTCATGCGGACGACGAATCGGACCAAAAACGTGCTCAAGCCCGCAGTCAAGTCGCAACCAAACTCAATCGTATTCATCAATTGATTGCCAACCTATTACAACCACTTGTCGGACCACCACAGCCGATTGCCCAGTGGACGCAGCCGTGGAGTGAAATTCTGATTGCGGTTTATGGTAGTCGCACGATGAACTCCAAGGTTTACGCCGATCGGCAAATCATCAAAGCCTGTGAAGCCATCTATCAGGCTCTGGGCAATCAACGGCAAGTGCCTCCGGAATTCAAAACATCGACCAGCGCAAGCCAAGCACTCGAGTGGGCAATCCAAGCCGCCACAGAAACACGAGTCGTTTCTCCGCCAATTCCCAATGCGATTGAACTGGCTGGTTGGCTGGACTTGGCATTGGACGATGCACCGGTGATGGTGGTGACTAGCGTGAATGACGAACACGTACCCAATTCCGAGGTCGGTCATCAGTTTTTGCCCGATGAGCTTTGCCGACAGTTGGGGATTCTGGATAATGATCGGCGGTACGCTCGTGACATGTACGCATTGACTGTGATCGCTTCGGTTCGCGAAAACTTGCAATTGATCGTTGGTCGTCGCAACGAAAAAGGTGATCCCAAGAAACCCAGCCGCCTCTTATTCGCCTGCGATTCGCTTACGGCTGCTCGTCGCGCCAAAGCGTTCTTTGAATATGAAAACCAGCAGACATCCGAAATGTGGATCACCAATCGGACCGATTTTCCAGGCTCGCAGGAACTCGTCATCCCGGAACCCATTTGTACTCGACCGATCGAAAAACTATCGGTCACCAAGTTCAAGTCGTTCCTTGAATGCCCGTATCGGTTCTACCTCAAACATGTTTTAAAGCTCGACTCCATCGCCGACGATTGGCGTGAACTAAGTGGTGGCACGTTTGGGGATTTGTGTCACAACGTCCTGGAGGCGTTTGCACTCGACGACGCAAAAGAGCTCGATGATCCGGATAAAATTCTAGAGTTTTGGAACGACCAATTGGATACGATGGTCGCTCGGAAGTACGTCGGATCGCGTTTGCCGGCGGTACGAATTCAAGTCGAACAGTTGCGGTTTCGCTTCGAAAAATTGGCTCCACTGCAAGCCGAACGCAGACGCAATGGCTGGCGAATTGTCAGCGCCGAAGAGATGCTGGAGCACGAGTTCATGGTCGATGGCGAACCGTTTATCATTCGTGGAAAAATCGACCGCGTGGACCGTCATGAGGAAACGGGACTGATTGCCGTTTGGGATTACAAATCGTCTGATCGAGGCATGACGGCCGAGAAGGCTCATTACAAACCTAGGAAACAGGAATGGGTGGACCTGCAGTTGCCGCTCTACCGTCACTTGGTCAAAGAAGTCGCTGCCGTGGCCGATGCGGATTTCAATCGAGTCACCACGGGCTACGTGTTGATGCCCAAAAAATTAGAGGACGTTGGCTTTGATCCCGCCAACTGGCAGCCCGAAGAATTGCATGCTGCTGATGAGCTGGCACGGGATATTATTCGCAAGATCCGGATGAGCCAGTATTGGCCGCCGGTGGAGAAGCCACCGAAGTTTTCAGACGCTTACGCGGCGATCTGCCAAGACAATGCGTTTGAGCAATTTAGCGTCGCAGCGGTGGAAGAGGTGGCACCATGGTAAATCCTATTGTTGATCAAACCGATGGTAACGATGCACCATCAGTCGCCCTGCCCCACCAAATCATTCGTGCCTCTGCTGGTACTGGCAAGACTTTTGCGCTGTCCAATCGTTACCTGCAGTTGTTGTTTTCGGGCGTTCAATGCCATTCGATTTTGGCGACAACGTTTTCGCGTAAAGGAGCCGGTGAGATTCTGGACCGGATCATACGCCGGTTGTCCGACGCCGCATTGTCCGATGCTGCGGCAGCGAATTTGGCCAGTGAAATTGGCATCGAACTCGACCGTCCACTGGCTGCCACGATCTTGCATCAGCTGCTAGGGAACTTGCATCGGCTGGAAGTCAGTACGCTTGATAGTTTTTTCAATCGAGTCGCGAAGGCGTTTAGCCTAGAGATTGGGCTGCCGCCGACGTGGGACATCGTCGACGAACAAAAAATCGCATTGTTAGAAGACGAATCGATCCAGCAAGTCCTCCAAGACGATTCGGTGTTGGACTTGCTTCACATGCTGTCCAAGGGCGAAGCGTCTCGCCGCGTCGCGTCGATGATTCGCGACACCGTTCGCAACGCTTACTTGATTTTTCGTGAATCCGGACCGGAGGCCTGGGATCGCTTGGAACCGCAGGGTTTCAAGTTGAGTGACGATCAAATCAATGGGTTGCTTGACGAAATTCATGCCGTCAGCACCGACAAGAAAAATCTCGCCAAGCATTGGGGAGTCATTACGGAAGCAGTCGAAGCATCCGATTGGAGTGGATTGATTGAACTGACGGCGTTCAAGAACTTTATCCAAGGCAACCCACGCTACAGTAGGACCAAGCTGACACCGGAAATGCTCAGTGTTTTCAATCGTTTGTTGCCGCATTGCCAAGACTTTATCAGTAAACAGATCATCCATAGCAATCGTTCGACCAGTAACCTATTACAACCCTTTGGCGAAATGCTCGAACAGGCCAAAGACATTACGGGTAGCTTACGGTTTGAGGATGTTACGGAGCGACTGCAAGCGTTTGTCAAAATGTGGGACACCGACCACTTTTCGTTTCGCTTGGACAATCAGATCAAGCACTTGCTGCTAGATGAATTTCAGGATACATCGCCAAGTCAATGGAATGTGCTGGAGCCGTTCGCTCAAAAAGTAGTCGCCCAAACCGACGGTAGCCGCTCTTTCTTTTGTGTGGGCGACATGAAGCAGGCGATCTTTGGCTGGCGAGGCGGTGTGGCTGAGATTTTTGACGTGGTTGACCGGACTCTACCTAACCTGACCCCTTCACCGCCGTTGGCGAAAAGCTATCGCAGTTCGCAAGTGGTGATCGACTTGGTGAATGATGTCTTTGAAAATATTGAAAAGTACAGCTGTGGTGATCCGTTGATCGACCAGGCGGTCCACAGTTGGCCGCAATGGTTTTCCAAACACTCGACCGCTCGCGACGATCTGAAAGGTTACGTCACGCTAGAGATGGCTCCGGAATGTGACCAGCAAGCCAAACGCGTGGAAGGCCGTAAGGATTTTTTCCGCAACCAAAATCTCAACAAAGCCACCGTCAAACGAATTCGACAACTGGTTCGCGAACTGCCAGCCGACAAAACCATCGGTGTTCTGGTCCGACGTAACAAAGAAGTCACTGAATTGATTTCGCAGCTTCGCGAAGTCGGAGTGCCTGCCAGTGAAGAAGGCGGCAGTTTATTGACAGATTCGGTGGCTGTTGAACTGGTGCTTTCGGCGATTCGTTTGAGCGACCATCCGGGTGATAGTTTGGCAAGGTTTCACTTGTCGCATTCTCCGTTGGCTGAAACGTTCGGGCTGGAACCAGAATCGGACGCCAACGCCAAAGAAAACGCTGCCGCTGCTCGAATCGGCGCCGCGAAACTTCGCAAGCAATTGATCGACGATGGCTATGGCCCGGTCGTCGAATTTCTGGCTCGGAAACTGGTGGATCAATCGACCAAACGCGAAACTGAACGCTTGCAGCAGTTGATCCGCGCCGCGTACGACCGGCCCATCGATGTATTGAAGGAACTACGACCGGGGAATTTTGTCGAGTACATTCGTGAAGAAGTCAAAGTTAGCGGTCAAAACTCAGCCAACGTTCGGGTGATGACGATTCACAGATCCAAGGGTTTGGAATTCGATGTCGTCGTGTTGCCCTATCAGCTTTCATCGCGAGGCTGGGCCGGACAGACACCGTCCGTCGTGGTTGGTCGACAATCCCCGACGGCGCCAATTGACATCGCTTCACGTTACGTCGGTGAAGGAAAACGAGCGTTGCTGCCGAAGGATTTTCAAGCGTTGTTCGACGACGATCGACAGCAGAGTGTTCGCGAAGCAATGTGTGTGTTGTACGTGATGCTGACCCGCGCGGTGCATGCCGTCCATATTTTGGTTTCGCATGGCGCCAAGCCCGATCACAAGTCGCCGGCGGGCGTGTTGGTTTCCACGCTGACCGATGGCAATCGTTCCGAAGGTACGTTGCACGAAAAAGGTGATCCGAAGTGGTATCAGACCGACAGTCAAGTCACTACCGAACCAGACGACCCGCATCAGTTGAGCACTTTTTACTTGCCGGGAAAAATTCAGTTGACACCGGCCGTTGTTTCCAAAAAAGTTACTTCGCAACGTGGCCTGCCTAAGATCTTGCCTTCATTGGTGTCCGAAGGCGATCAGGTTGACTTGAGCCAAGCGTTTCAAAGTTGGGGAAACCTTGCGTCGTTGGAGCGAGGCCGAATCTTGCACGGCTGTTTTGAAAAACTAGCTTGGGCCGACGAGAATTTGCCGACGGCGGACCAGTTGGAATCGTTCTTGCGTTCACTGGCCCCGACGGTTGCTGACTTCCAACCCTACATGGACGATTTTTATCGGTTGTTGGATAAACCGAAAATCAAGAATCTGTTTTCCCGACGCGGATATGAAAAAACTTACATGGGATTGGCGATGGTCGATGACGATCACGTCGCGATCGAACCCAGTCGTGTCACGGTTTGCACTGAGCGGCGGTTTGCTGTGGCGACAGAGACAGGTTTTTTGCAAGGCGTGATCGACCGAATGGTGTTGATCCATTGTGGAGACCAATTGATCGGCGCGGATATTATCGATTTGAAAACCGAACGATTTGATTCGTCTCAACTACACGATCATATCAATCGCCATCGGCCGCAACTGCAAGCCTATCGTACCGCAGCAGCAACGTTTTTGAAGCTTCCCGAGGACAGGATTTCTACTCGACTGGTCTTTATCGAAAGCGGACAGATCGTCAACTTGCATGCGATTGAAGGCTCGATTGATTTCTCGCCGAAAAAGAAATCCACGGTAAAGAAAGTGGCCAGCAAAGCCTCGGTTCACGTGCAGTCACAGAGCGATAAAACGGAGGAGAAGAAAACGGAAACGAAATCGAAGAAAACGGAAACGAAGAAAGAATCCGTTAGTGAATCGATTGTTCCGTCTACCACACCGCCTCCGCCCAAAGCGAAGCCAAAGCGAACCAAGCCAGAACAAAAAACGTTATGGGATTAGTTTGTAGTTTGGGCTACAAGACTAATATTGCTCAGTTGAGATTTGCGAACCAAGATGAATAGAAAGCTTGGTGCTTTTGAGTTCTCGTGACAGTGCAGTCATGGCTTTCTGGTTGGTCTTTTTATTCACTCCAAAAGGGGGCTCGCATTTGACATCTTCGGTGAAGTGTCAATAATTCCCACCGTTCCCCGAAACGACGCAGTTGCTAATTCATTTGGAGAAAAAATATGCGATCACGACTAATAAAAATTCCAACGATCATTCTTTTCTCGTTGCTAACGGTTTGTGTTTGGGGGACCGCGTCTCAGGATAGTTTTGCGGACACTTTGTACGTGGCAACCAACGGCAACAATCAACGCTCCCGCGCACAAGCTCGCAATCGATCGACGCCATGGCGAACGATCCAACGCGCGGTTGACGAAGCGAACCCCAGTGACGAAGTGGTCGTGCTTTCTGGGCAGTACAACGAGAGCGTGCAGATTCGAAGAAGCGGCCAACCCAACCGAGACATTCTTGTTCGGGCCGAGAATTCTCAAGGAGCGAGGTTGGTCGGTAGTTTTTCGACAAGCGACCAAAGTTATATTACGATCGAAGGGTTCGACGTGAGCAACTTTAATTCGTCGGGGCAGACCAAGGGGATTGACTTTGTACGCTGCCATCACGTGACGGTTAGAAGTTGCCGGGTGCGAGATTGTTTTGGCGGCGGTATTGGGTTTGACCAGTCGGACTGGATTCTTTGTGAATGGAACATCGTCCATGGCAACGCTTTTTTTAACCCCGGCCAGCATAGTGGGATCTCGGTTTACCAACCGCAGTACCGTGGAGATGATAATCGACGGTTTGGAATTATTATTCGTAATAACACGTCGTTCGAGAATCGAAATCTGGTTAACAACGTGAACTTCGGACGACCCACCGACGGCAACGGAATTGTGGTCGATGATTATTTCAACGAGCAGCAGCCAACTGGGAACGGAGTCAGGTACGACCGTGAGACAACCATCGAAAACAACTTGTGTTTCGATAACGGCGGGCAAGGTATTCACTGCTTTAGAAGTCAGAATATTCGTATTCGCAACAATACATGCAGGAATAATCTCGACAGTTTTGACTTTGGCGGAGAAGTGTCAGTGGTGGAATCAGAACGGGTCTATGTTTACAACAATGTTCTGATTGCAGCTCCCAATCGATTCGCTGCATTCCAATTCGAATCCGCCGAGGCGATTTTCTTTTTCAATTTGTTTGATGGGCCTACGCAAGAAGTCCAATTCGATTTTAGCAACATCAACGAAGATGCTCAGTTGATTCCGGGCACTTTTGAACTGTCCAATTCTAGTCCGGGTCGCAATCGAGGGTTTGATACTGGTGACCATTTCTTTTTGGATGTGACGGGGCAAAATCGATTCGAAGGTCCGCTTGATATGGGAGCGATCGAAGCACGTTAGACGCTAGTTTGTAGTAATGCCTTTAGGCTTACCTTTCCGTAGGACGGGCACTCTTGCCCGTCATCTTAAGGTTGACACTAGAAACAGTTCAGCTGGCCTGTCTCTAGAATTAGTTTTGGGTAACTGTTCACGGTCATTGTCGCTCGATTCTCCGAATCGAAAGCGTGCGGA
>CAZORR010000047.1:0-16555 GCA_964582115.1 uncultured Pirellulaceae bacterium | reverse complement strand
GAAGAAACGCTGACGATCTTGGAAAACCGAGTCGCTGAATTGCTGGCGATCGCGAGACGTAAGATTAATCGGGATTTGAAAACGGATACGGAATCAGTTTTGCAAAATGAGATTTGATTTTTCGAATCCGATCGAATGATATAGCAGAACTGAGTTATTGAGCAACTGGAGTCACTTTTTAATCATCTGAATTGTCAAACTCAGCCCCCCAGTGATCGCAGTCTGAGTAATAACCCCAGTAAGGATCCGAAGTCGAGTCACTGTTGGCGTTTACTGCCGTAGCGATCGAATTGATATTCATTCGATCTGAACCGTCCGACGAGCTGCCTGATACAAGCTTAATGATTGAAGGTGCGGTTGCTATCGAGTTTAGGTTGGTAGCAGTTGACTCTAACAACTGAAACAAGCTGGAACGAAAGTCGTCTTGCAACTTCAATGACGCTTGATCAATTTGCCCACGTCCAGCTGTAATTAAGTCGGCCGTTTGATTTCCCACCTGCCAGTATTGAACAATCGTTATATTGGCGGCAACTCTCAACAGCATCGCTACGGGACTAATTGCAATCGAGTCAGTCCGATTGATCTTTGACGGGGTTTCGTCTGGTGTTTCATTCGCAACACTTTGCTGCCACCAATCCTGCAAATTCAAGCCAGCCAATTTTTGATTGATGGTAGAGGATTTTTCGGATACGAATTGTTTGAATTCGGTCCATTGTTGCTCATTCTGCTGGCGGCTTTGCTGAAGAGATTCCAGTTGGCCGTCAGCTTCGTGTCCCAGTAAGTCTAGGCAGTAACTTTGATTCACTGGCGAGACTGGGATTCTTTCAGCTTGGCAGTCTGCGACGAACGTCGCCCCGACCAACCCACAAACTGCTACTAAAATCTTGAACGACTGACTTTTGGCGTCAAAAATCATTCCGGCTGCCTCTGAATTTATGGTTCGTGTTTCTTTAAATCACTAACGTAGGACAGTCCTTTGCCTAGCCTTCAAATCGGACAATGGCGGGCCTTTCCTGTTATCGAAAACCTGCTTTTTCCGGGAACCTTTTGGTTTGGGTGGGCTTGTACGATCTAGAAGAGTTGACGGGCTGGGCAATTGGTTTGGGCCTATCGTATGTCGCAAGTACGATTTGACAATTGTTTTTGTTTTCGAGAAAGACGAGCGGGGCTAACGCGTTTTTTTTTGCGAGTGAAGTCACAAAAAGTGTGAGACAATCTTTATTTTTGGCGGTCAAAAGGTAAAACAGAAAGAGTGTTTTGGAAGCGAACGAACGGTTCCGCTATCAAAACGTAAGGATAAACAACCTTTCATTTTTTAAATTCCAGTAAGATCGATGAAAACAACCATCCTGCTTTGCTTTTGCTCGGCCGTGTTGGCGGTCATGCTAACGCAAACGATCCAAGGCAACCTCAACGTCGACAGTACCGCACTCGCAAGTACGGCTGCTCCGCAAACCACCGTTGGACGGTGGGCAACACCCCCGCCGCAAATACAACTGCAAGCTCCAGTGGTAAAGCCACAGCTCGGCCAAGCGATCGATCCGCGTTCGTTCACGGTCGACGAGCAAATTAATATATCGGTCTACGATAAAGTTAACCGCAGCGTCGTCAACATCGACACCAAATCAGAGGTGCCGGCGATGTTTCTTGGCCAACACCAAACGCGTGAAGGCTCCGGTTCCGGTTGGATCCTAGACAACCAAGGCCACATCGTTACCAATCACCATGTAGTTGCCGGGAGCGACTTTGTTTCAGTAACGCTGTCTGATTCGAAACAACCTTATCCCGCTCAGGTGATTGGGTCCGACCCTCCTAACGATATCGCCGTGCTGAAAATTGACGCACCACAAAGGATGTTGCATCCGGTTGAACTCGGTGACTCGAAGTCACTACGAGTCGGGCAAAAGATTATCGCCATTGGCAACCCGTTCGGCTTGGAGCGTACGATGACTGCGGGGATCGTGTCGAGTCTCGGTCGGCATCTGCGATCCAAGTCCGGTCGAAAGATGAAAGGTATCATTCAGATCGACGCGGCGCTGAATCAAGGAAATTCAGGTGGCCCGCTACTGGACAGCCAAGGTAAAGTGGTTGGTATGAACACCGCAATCGCATCGTTAACTGGCGGAAATACGGGTGTGGGTTTTTCGGTGCCGGTCAACACGATAAAAAAAGTCGTCCCCCAGTTGCTGCAGTTTGGTGAAGTTCAGCGGGCAAGCTTGGGGATTGATTTCTATTGGAAATCCGAATCCGGCGGGGTAGGGATCGCCAAAACCGCTGAATTCGGCGCCGCTCGACAATCAGGTTTGAAAGGCCTAACGATTCGCCGAAAACTGTTTCGAATCGGTAACCGAATTGTGCCTCAAACCGAAATTGATGAATCAGATGCCGACATTATCTTGGCTGTGAATGACCAAGCAGTGAATTCAACCGAAGAACTTCGCGACGAGATTGAGAAGTACAAACCGGGACAACAGGTGAATTTGCGATTGCGCCGCCGAGGTAAACTCGTTACGGTTCAGGTCACGTTAGGCTTGGAGGAATAAGATCCGGCTGGGTGGAAAGACCAACTGTCAGTAGCTAAGATTGGGTTCGACTTGGTCAAACCTATCGTTCCATTCGGAAACCCTAACGTGAACAAAATTAGCGTGATCATCGCTGCCGCTGGCAACAGCACCCGGTTCGGTGCCAGTGAAAAGAAAACCTATGCGATGTTAGGTGGGATTCCAGTTTGGGTTCGATCAGTACAGGTTTTTGCAAGCCACCCGCAAGTCAAACAAATTATCGTCGCGATCTCGCCGGCTGACGAAACGTATTTTACCGACCGATTTCAATCCGAAATCGGTCGTTTTAATGTTCAAGTGGTTTTGGGCGGGGATCAACGCAGTGATTCGGTTTTGAACGCTTTGGCAGCGGTGGATTCGGATAGTGACTTGATCGCCATTCACGATGGAGCTCGACCTTGTATCGATTTGTCGCTGTTCCAGGGTGTGGTGGATGCCGCTGAAACTCACGGAGCAGCGATTCCGGCGGTTCCGGTTACTAGTACGATTAAACGTAGCGATGACGACCAGTTGATTTCGGAAACTGTTGATCGCAGCAATTTACACTTGGCGCAAACGCCGCAGGTGTTTGCGTCGCAAATCATTCGCGACGCCAGTAAACGCATCGCTGATTTACAACCGACCGATGAAGCTCAGCTGCTGGAAACATTAGGCATTCCGGTAGCCCTCGCGCCCGGGTCTGCTTTCAATATCAAGATCACTCACCCGGAAGACCTGCGTTTCGCAGAAGCTTGCATTGCGGCGATCTCGCCGGTTAGATACGACGGCGGAATGGATCCTGGTCAACAACTGCGTTAACTAACGATGGCAGTAGATGGCCAGCCATGCAAGCTGAGCCACTAGGAAGTTGAAAGCACTCATGCAAACAGCCGCCCCAAAATCATTTGAGACGGCTGCAAGATATTCAAATTGAATCAGCAGTTACTATTAGTTAGCTCTAATAACATACTGTGACTCTAACCATTTATTGACTCGTGTTAGTGAGTCAACCAAGTGGGCCCGAGTATACGCATCGTACTCTTCGATTTTCGATGCCTCTTCAAGCTTTTCTTTGATCTCACCTAGCTTCAACGCTGCCAAGTTTGAAATTGGCTTCATTGCAGCCGCGCCAAAACGGCTGGTGCCAAGATCGAACAAGCGCTGTAGGTACTCAGATTGCAGATTGCGACGCAACGACGAAATCGCTGGCTCACGCTCCGTGAACTTACCTTTAGGCTTGTCTTGGATCTCTTTCCAAACCGAATCAGTGACGGTGTCCAATACTTCCTTCAATGTCAACGCATCCTCATCCGCAGGCAAACGCAGTTCATTGTCGTAGATCCGACGCAGAGTTGTGGGGCCTAGGATCTGTGACAAGCTGGTCGCTTGAATGCCCATGATCCTATCATGGATCGGCCAAGCCGGACTCGCGAAAAAAGACCGATTCATGTGGTTAATGCTGAAGTGATTGACTAGCTTCGGATTCAAACCAAAAGAGTCGTCATTAAAGGAGTTTTCCATCACAAAGTTGAGTGCCGCTCGTTGCCGTTCGGTTTCAACCACTTCAACCGGTGGGCGACCGTTCGGATCGCCTTTGCGATCACGATTGATGTAGCTACCGCCGATCCAGTTTGCCATCATCGATACCGCTCGGGTTTGCAGTCCAAGTGTCATGAGATAGCCTCGGCGTGCTTCCTTCCAAGAATCGCCGTCTTTGACAATTTTGTCCATCAAAACCTTGCGATGCTTTTTGGCAAACGCCATTTGATCGTTGGCAAAATCGAGAGGGTTTTTGCCGAAATCATAACGACGAGCCAATGGGTCGGGGCCGTAAGTATCTTCATCGGTACCGAAAATCAATTGTGGCTCGGCGACTCGCGAGAGGATCTTTGGCAATTTCTTCTTATCCAATGTGTAGCCGTATTCGATCGCCCACATGTCATAAGGACCGACGCCAATCATCGCCCAGTCTCCTTGGATTTCACCATTTTCAACTTTGAAGTTGGTCGGGATATAATCCATCACGCTTCCAGCCAGCGTCTTCTGCCCCTTGAACTCTTTTGAGTTCATCTCGGCAATATCGTGAATCGAACTGGCTTTGAAATTGTGACGAAGTCCGAGTGTGTGTCCAACTTCATGAGCAACTAGATCGGCCAATAGCGGACCGATAAATGTCTCTGGCATTCCGTCAAGCATTTGCACTTTTTCTGTATCTTCGTCTTCCTTCTTTTCGTCGTCTTCGGCTTTGTCTTCGGAATCGTCGTCCTCTTTATCGTCGTCGATGTAAGCCAGCATTGCCATTCGCATCAACGAAACGTCAAAGCGTCGTCCATCAGCGGCCAAACAATTTGCACCGGACTTGCTCATCTGGCTAGACAATCCGTCGGCAGGCTTGCCGGAAATGTCGGAGTCATTCGACTTCTGCGACTGTTGCTGGTATTGATAAGCCAATTGCTGGCGAACAAAATCTCTTGACGAAGGATTGGCCAAACGAACCCGTGGGTCCCAGTTTGGATACTTCGCAAACCAGGCCAAGGTTTCGGGAGTCATCCCGTCCATCGCGATATCAGGAAGCATTTCTGAAAACTGACCTTCAAAAGTGCGAATCCAACCATCGGTTAAAACGATGTCGGCATCCAAGATCTCACCTGTCAACGGATTAACTCGACTTGGACCGATGGCGGTACTAACGTTGTTGTTTAACCAGCGAACAAAATTGTACCGAACGTCCTCGGGGTCTTTGTCCATGTGCCCATCTTCGGCTTCGCTATCTTGCTGAACTACCTCGATCGCGTCCTCGATACCAACGCCTTCAAAGGCCTTGTTCCATGACAAAATCCCTTTGCGAACCCAACGGCGGTATCGAACGGGTGTCGTGTGTTCGATGTAGAAACGAATTTTCTTCTTCGGCGGGCTAAGTCTTAAGTCTTTATCCCGCTTCTGGATGTTCCAACGGTTGATGTAATGAATGTTGATTTCGTCGTCTTTGTATTTTCCATAATCACTGTAAGACGTTGTGAAATAACCAATTCGTTCGTCTGCTTTACGTGGTTTGTAATCTTTTGATCCCTTGATCGGGCTGATTGAGTAGTGCAGTGTTTTAAGTGTACCGCCAGAAGTTGGCATCTCAAAAGCGATTTCAATGTTTGACTCAAACACTTTCGCCTTTTTGATCGATACTAAAGAACTCTGTGGTCGAACCGGCAAGAAAGTCGAAGCGTTACCCACTAGCAACTGATTAAGATCAATCACGGGGCCAGCTTTGCCCTTAGCCATAATTGGCAGGCTCAGCAAAACCCGGTCGGTAAACAAACGCTTAACCGACGATTTTGACTCAGTATCCGAGCCCTTAATTGCCAAATTTTCTTTGACCAATGCAACTCGCTTGCCGTAGCGTTTCCAATAAACATAAAACGCATCCGACTGCAGCCCTGCAAATTGTTCGCCGCCGGCAACTGTTGGCGCGATGAACTGGCGTGACTTTTCGTAGTCTTTTGGCAGCTCAGCCAACAACTTTCCCGCCTTGCTGTCTTTCCAAAGCCGCATGTACGGTTTTGACCCGTCTTTGGGTTTAACTTCCGTGAAGCCTTTGGTGATCTTCTCTAAACTCGGAAATTCCGGCTTAGCCTTTACCGGCGTTTTTGACTTCTCTGATTCCGTCTTATCCGCTGTCTGGCAAATCGCGCTAGTTGCGAAAATCAATAAAATACAGACGGTCTCTAATAGAATACGGCATCGAAACTGCATCAGAAAACTCCTTAGTTCAATAGGCTACATTACCCAAGCTGGGTAACAAGTAATACCAGTAGGGCTATACCGGCATCCCAATAAGATGCCTCATTCTACGCCAAACCCCGCGTTTGACACGGCTTTACAACCATAAAAAGCTACCAATGATTCGCATTGTTTCGTGTTTTTGGGTTATTCCAAACGAAAAATCAACCGCCGAACAGAGTTTTCCGCTTGGCTGCGGATACTGGACATGGAGTGATGCGGGTAAATTCATGTTGAAAGGCGGTTCGAACGGCAATCCTAGTTACCCGCCTTCGAAACGGGGTTCCGACAAGACCTGAACTCTGGCGATTCAAGCTACCGCTTTGCGTCGGTCGCCTAACGATCAGTCGATCGAGAAATAATCCGCGGACTGATAGCTGCCGGATTTTTGTTTTACGATTTGCATCAACACATCATTGGCCAACGAACTAGCGCCAAAACGAAACCATTGATTCGTCAGCCAAGCTTCACCGAGCGTTTCTTTGACCATGATCAAATAATGCAACGCAAGTTTCGCTTTGGAGATACCCCCGGCAGGCTTCATCCCGACCATCTGTCCGGTTTTGAAGTAGTGATCGCGAATCGCCTCTAGCATCACCAGCGTTACTGGCATCGTTGCCGCCGGTTTGATTTTGCCAGTTGATGTTTTGATAAAATCTGCCCCAGCTGCAATCGCAATGTCGCTGGCCAAACGAACATTGTCCAGCGTACCCAGTTCACCTGTTTCCAATATGACCTTTAGGCGCGCGAAACCACAGGCTTCTTTGACGGCGGCGATTTCGTCAAATACATACTGATGATCCCCAGCATGAAAACGACCGCGGCTAACCACCATATCAATTTCATCAGCGCCCGCCTGGACAGCCAAAGCAACATCGTCCAATTTAATCGGCAATGAACTGTTGCCGCTAGGGAAAGCAGTGGCCACTGAGGCGACTTTAATTTCTGAATCGACGAGTTCTTCTTTGGCCACACCGACGAAGTTTGGATAGACGCAAACCGCCGCGACACTCGGCAAACCTTCCACCGCATCGTGTAGGTGTCGAGCCTTATAACAAAGCTGTTTGACTTTCCCCGGCGTGTCCATGCCTTCGAGCGTTGTCAAATCGATCATGTTCAAGACCATTTTCAGGCCCTGCATTTTCGCTTCCTTTTTGATGCTCCGTTTCGTAAATCGAGTCGCTCGTTCGACGACGCCTACTTGGTCGACGGTGGGTGAATTGGCGCGAAATTGATTTGAAGTGGCAGACATTGAATGGATGCGTTGCGGTGAAGAGAGTTTTTTAAATCGAATGAACTTTACGAATGGCTTTGCAATAGAGCGGTTTTACTCCATGGGTTCACCGCAATGTTTGCAATAAACCGCATCCACGTCGTGGCCCTCGGTAATACAAGACGGACAAGACCGCGTCGAAGTTGTCATTTTCTTTTTGTGTCCGATGATTTCAGCAGACACAAACCCGGTGGGAACAATGATCAAACTATAACCGATTAGAATTAAAACCGCTGACAGAATTTTTCCTTCCACCGTCGTGGGAACAATGTCACCATATCCTACCGTCGTCATCGTAACGATCGCCCAATAAATACCGTCTGGAATCGATTCAAACTGCGACGTCGATCGTCCTGTTTCAATTTCGTACATCAACGTGCCGGAAACCGTCACCAAAATCAGAACAACTGTAATGAAAACCGTGATTTTGGCTCGAGAACGCCAGACCGCATCACCGAGTTCTTCCGCTTCATGCTGAAACCAACCCAGTTTGAAAATTCGAAATACGCGGAGTAACCGCAGTGAACGAATCACCGCGAAGGACCCGCGTTCAAGTCCACCACCGAAACCAAACACCAAGTAATCAGGCAGGAAGCTCATCAAATCGATGATCCCCCAAAAGCTAAAAGCATATTTAAGCGGGCGTCGCACGCAGTACATCCGCAGTGCATACTCAATGGAAAAGAAAATCGTGAACGCCCAACTCAGCGTCCGCAAAGCTCCGTGGTAACGCCCCGGGCCCTCAGCGTTATCCGCACGGCCAACGCCAGGAACGGTATCGAGACAAATCACCACGATACTAGCGACGATTGCCAACAATAACATCACATCGAATAGGGCACCTGCAAAGTCGTCCGCTTCGAAAATGATCTCGTGCAGACGCCGCCGAACAGGCCCTACTTTAAGATCTTTGTTGTCACCGCCCCGAGACGATGGAGGCTTCTTGCTCTGCGAGTCGTTGTTTTTTGAGGAAGCCATCTATTTTCTTTATACGAACGGACGAAGTTTACGAATTCAACCAGCTCCGACAATTTTGATGGAATTGGCGATCTCGTTCAAGCGTTCATTGTCGAAAGGTTTTCCCAAGCGTCAATCAGTAACTCAGCCACACGATCGATTTCGTCTTGTGAAGTATACCAACCGCAAGAAAGACGAATCGTACCAGCTACGTGATCAATCGCCTTACCCATTGCCGATAATGTCGCCGACTCAACTTCGCCTGTACTATGACAGGCTGATCCGGTGGAAAGACACAGTTCCGGTAGCCTTGCAAGGATCTCTCTTGCACTAACATTTGGAAACGTCATGCTCGACGTATTTGGAAGGCGGTCGACGTTGCCGCCATTGATTTGCAAACCTGGAATAGCGTCACCGACTTGCGATTCCAAGCGGTCGCGAAGCCGAGCCATTCCGACGGAGCTTTCGTCCAAGCCATTGGCGGCCAAATAAGCTGCTTGCCCTAAGCCTACAATGTAGGGCGTGTTCTGTGTGCCAGCACGGATTCCGTTTTCCTGCCCTGCACCATGAATCAACGATTCCAGTTTCGAATCACTTCGCACATACAACGCCCCAATACCTTTGGGGCCGTAGAGTTTGTGTCCGGCGATCGTCAACAAATTGACTTCTAGGTCTTGGATAAAGGCAGGGATTTTGCCGACCGACTGACTGGCATCGGTATGCATCAAAACATCGTGTCGCTGGCATACCTTTGAAATTTCTCCAATCGGCTGCACAACACCAGTTTCGTTGTTAGCATGCATGACACTGACCAACCGAGTGTTGTCGCGCATCAAATCATCGATCGTGGAAGCTTGAACGATTCCATTTTCATCGCAAGCCGCAACACTTACTTGATAGCCAATGCGTTGCAGGAACTTCGCTGGTTCGGTGACCGCTGGATGTTCGATTGCAGAAATGATCAAATGAGCATCGCTGGGATCATGCGCAAACATTACACCTTTAATTGCCAAGTTGTTACTTTCGCTGCCACCACTGGTAAACACGATTTCGTCAGTGTCACAGCCGATCATGCCGGCGATCTTTGAGCGAGAATCTTCAATCGCTTCTTTCGGGCCACGCCCTAAAGCATGGGCGCTGGAGGGGTTGCCATAGTGCCCCGTCAAAAACGGTTGCATCGCTTCAAGCACGCTTGGTGCGATAGGCGTGGTGGCGTTGTAGTCCAGATAAATTTGACGCACAGGATTTCCTGATCAAAGGCAATTTGCAGTAGGGTCGATTTTAGGAAATTGTAATTGGTTGCTTGGTTTTCGCGATGGCCAGAAGCGGTTTACAGCTGTATTCAACCGTATCTTGCTATTTCAAATCGAATGTGCCGATCAAGCTTTTAGCGATTGTAAGGGTTGGCCTTTTTGCGACGGTAGTACTTTAGGCCAGCCAAGAAAAAACATAACCCCGAAGAGACTCCGAACAGTAACATCGCGAACGATGGATAGATCGTCATCACGATCGCCGTTGCAAACATCGCTACCGCATGAAAGTAAAATGAACCGGCTAGAATTCCAGCCTTTACCAAAAACACCATCCCCGCCACCACACCGAGCAACGGGGCTAGTTGTAAGATCTCTAAACCGAGCGTCATTTCGAGCGGAAACAGAAACGCAACACAACACATCGACGCTGCCCACACGTGCGCAATCTGTCTTTCAACAAACGTCACCGGTCCCATCGTCCGCCGCAATATCCATAACACCACCGCCCACAACCCCAGCCCCAACGTCCACATCAACCAGTAATGCCAGCGAACATTGTTGTCGGCCCAGAACATGACTTCGGTAACGGCGCAAGCGACCACTAAAACTACGCTATGCCACATCCAAATCAGCCCCCAGTTTTCTAACACCGTGGCGTGGTGGGTTTCGCGAAATAGATTGGTAACGACCTGTCCGAAACGCCCCAACCGTGCGTTGACTGGCCTACCCTCTTCGACAGCCAACAGGTCTTGGTGCAATTCATAAGCGGATTGATAACGAAGGTCTTGCGGTTTTTGCATGCAAGTCATGCAAATGATTTCCAGTTTACGATCGGCTCGCTGGTTGATCGCTCGGGGAGCAACTGGGTCTTGTTCCAAAACCATCATCACCGTGTCCACTGGAGTCGCTCCTAAAAACGGCGGCCGCCCGGTTAGCATGTGATAAAGAATCGCCCCCAGAGCATACACGTCCGTCAACACACTTAAGCGACCTCGATCACCCGAGGCTTGTTCGGGTGCCATGTAGGATGGGGTCCCCATCAACGCTCCAGTTTTGGTGAGTGTCACGTGATTGGAACTGGCTTGTTTGGCCAAACCAAAGTCAGCAACGTACGCGTTGTTGTCTTCATCCAAGAGTATGTTCGACGGTTTCAAATCACGATGCAACACGCCTTGCTTGTGAGCATACTCGATCGCGCTGCAAATTCCGTTCATCACATGCGTGGCTCTTTTATTATTCATCGGACCACGCATCAAACGTTCCGACAGCGAAGGCCCTAGAATCAACTTCATGCAAAAGAAAGCACGTCCCTCAAATTCACCGACTTCATAAATCGGGACAATGTTTGGATGGTCCATTTTGGCCACCGCCTCAGCCTCCGCGTCGAACCGTTTCTTTTCGGCTTCGGTTGCAAAATCGCCTTTTAGAATCATCTTGATGGCGACCGGTTCACCATCGGAATTCCTCGTCGCGCGGTAAACAATCCCCATTCCACCACGACCGATTTCGGCTTCCAAAACGTAGTCAGCAAAAGGGCACGGAAGTTCCACCCGCGGCATCAGCAATTCGCTCGATGACGGTTGTGAGAGTCCCCGCTGTTCATCGGCCGCAATTTTGGCGACCACAATCGTGCCCCACAGCTCGCGTAAATCTTTTTCGAACTTTGGGTGATCGGCGCAAGCCTGCTCAAGCTCAAGTGCTTCACCGCAGTTTGCTCGGTCGGCGTAACCGGTCAAAATTACAGCAAGTTCTTGTTCGTCCGGATCAAAGCCCTCATCAGTGAGATCAGACATCGATTAGCCTTAAGTTTTACGTTTCGCTTTCACCCTGCAAGATAACCTTCAACCGCCGTATCGCTCGCATGTATCGCATGCTTGCCGCAGGCTCATTAAGCCCCAGTGCTTGACTAATCTCTTGGTTAGTCAAATGTTCGTAGTGCCGCATGACAATAATTTCACAGTCTTTGGGGTCGAGTTCCGAAATGGCGGCTTCGACTTTTCGCGCCATTTCCTTTTGCAATGCCGCCGCCGCGGGAGTCAATTGTTGGTCCCCTAACAACGAAGCCAAGTGAATCGACGATTGGTCGTAGCCTCGTGGTGCGACCATCTGTTGTTCGCGATCCACCGAGCGTTTGGCCGACACCCGGTGCCGACGATGGGCGTCGATGATTCGATCACGAGCAATCTGTCGAAGCCACAAATGAAACGGCATGACCGGGTCGTTCAGATATCGCGTCAAACGCCGATTGGCCTCTATCAATACGTCTTGCAACACATCGCTCACGTCGATCCGTTTTTGAATCTTTTGATCCAATCGCATCCGGATTAATTGTCGCAGTGAGTTGCGATGTCGGTCCAGTAGTTGGTTGACCGCAGCGTCATCGCCGTCGACGGCTTGCTTAAGCAAGATCTCGGTTTGTTGTTGTTCAGGCCACATGCAGTTATTGTCGACTATCGCATCGGATTTTACTAGTCGTTGGATTTGGTGAGAGTTGCGATTGGTCAACAATTTTGCGATGGATCACTGAACGTCTTGTTAAGAGGTAGCGGTTGTCGTCCGGCGATCACCCAAAGAGGGCTGTGTCGCAAGAGTGCTTGTAGCTAAAATCTTGGTGGGGTATCGCTCTTCGCGTTCTTCTCAACCCAGCATGTTTTACGTGGTATGTTCGTAGTAATGTCTTTAGGCTTTGCCCTCCGAAGTAAACTCACTAAGCCCTTGCTATAACGATATTAGAAACAGTTCAACTGACGCGACGAATCACCGCTCCAATTAAATGCACGCTACTCCGCTTATTCCGTGCTCCAACACCGACATGCCGACCACCTCTCCTATCTGCTGCCTGCTAACCAACTCAGGTCGCGGCGCTGTCGCCGTCGTCGGAATCGCAGAACAGGTCGATCAAATTCCAACGATTGTCAGCCAACTGTTCAGCCCTATCGGTTCTCGAAGTTTTCAAACATTGATCGATCAATCCGACCAAGTCATCTTCTACGGTCAATGGAAGTCGACGGCTGAAGATTTGGTTGTTGCCAAAACCAATTTTGGATTTGAAGTTCACTGCCACGGCGGCGACGCTGCCTCTGCTGCAATCATCGATGACCTGAATCAAAACGGTTGTGAAGCCGTCACGCAGCAAACATGGCGTGAATTCCACGCCGACCGATGGCAAGCAGAAACGGAAGCGGCGGTTTGTGCGGCGACCACGTCTCGCACGGCGAAGATGCTGTTGCAAGTTTTGCAAAACCAAACTTCCGTGTTGTCAAAGTTGTCGGACCAAATCCAATCAAATCAAGTGCCGTCGGCAATCACCGGTATTAAACAGTCACTAGCTTTGGCCGAGTTTGGCTTGAACCTAACTCGGCCTCGGTCGATCGTACTTTGCGGCCATCCCAACGTTGGCAAAAGCAGTTTGATAAATGCGCTCGCTGGCTTTCAACGAGCGATCGTCAACCCTCAAGCGGGAACCACACGCGATGTGCTCAGTCAGTCAACCGCAATCGATGGTTGGCCTGTCGACTTAAAAGACACTGCAGGTTTGCGAATTTCCCAAGATCAAGTCGAGGCAATGGGGATTGAAAAGGCAAAACAAGAAATCGCCAGATCCCAAATACGATGCCTCGTCTGCAGCTGCGAAGATTTTTGCGGTGATCAATCCAACATCGATCAAGCACTGGCAGCAAACGAAAAGTTGCTGAAGCAACTGGCCCCCCAGCTGATAATTTTTAACAAATCCGACTTGGTGCCGGACTTTGAAATTCCGGTGAGCTTGGACTTTACTGGCCCAACACTGGCTGTTTCGGCAATCGATGAAGCAAGCGTGCAACCATTGGTAACTTGCATCGCCGACATGTTGGCTCCAAAATTGCCACTTGAAGATGATTGGTACCCCGTAAGCGATTGGCAAATCGATCGTTTGCAATTGATTTTGCAAAAGCTGACTAACGATGATCTTGAAGCCGCGCGATCTTTACTCATTCCAAGCTGAATAACGCCATGCCAGAAAACATGCCGATTTCGTCTGGAAAAGTCTGCCTAATCTGCGGCTACGAGGATTGCGAAACAGTCCAACAGAGATTCACTGAAAGTAGACATTGCGATGACGAGCAGTCGGCGCGGATTTCGCGGGTCGACCAAAGCGAACGAATTCAACAGGCTGCGAATTTGCTGGCCGCATCCAAATCGACTTTAATTTGCGGACTCGACAACGTCGACCTGAACGCGCAAATGGCCGCTTGGAAGCTCGCCGATCAATCCCGCGCTATCATCGATATATCATTATCCCATCGCAGTCACGCAAGCATTCAATCGCTGCAACGACACGGCAAAGTCTCGGCGACCTACGGCGAGATCGCCAGTCGCAGCGATTTGATTGTGATCTGGGATTGTGATTTGCAACCGAAACACCCTTGCCTGTTGCGGATGCTGACCAGCGACCAAGTTAAGAATCGAAAAGTTGTTTTTGTGGGCCGCAGCGATTCACCGATGGCGAAATTGGCGAACCAGGTCTATCCTTTGGACACAACGAATGATCGGCACCCGATGATAAGGCTGGTCTGTCGGTTGCGAGCCAAAGTCGCTGGTAGAACATTGCATCATGACCAATTTGACGAACGTGACCTTCCAGCAGACAAAGTAGAAGAACTGATCGGTTTGTTGACAAATGCCAACTATGGCAGTTTGTTGTTTGCGCCCGGCGAAGACGACTGGGAGTTCGATCTAGAAACGGAATCGTTATTGCAGTTTGTTAACGAGCTAAATTCAATCACACCGCTGGTATGCATGGAAATTCGTGACGACGCCAATGGCTTGGGCGCCGAAAACATACTGACATTGGCCAGTGGATTCCCGATGGCGATAAATCTACAGCGTGGGCATGCGACATCCGCTGGCTCGGTCTATAACGCACCGGAAGTGTTGCGGCGTTCGGCTTGTGATGTGATACTGTTGTGCGGTAACGCGAATCAAAACGGATCGAACGCGGTTCCGGATTGGCTGCATACTGAACTCGTGAAGGTCACCGTGATTCAGCTCGCACCTCAACCAGAAGAGTTCGCCGATTTGTTCATCGCCTGCCCTACCATTAGCCCGGGGCACGCCTTTACTGGTAACGTTTTTCGTGGCGATGGCATGGTGCTATCGGGAGCAACACCTGATGTCGATCATTCTGCCGAATTGATTTTACAATCGATATTGGCTGCATACCAAGCAACATTCGTGTCCAAAAATTGATTTCGTAAAAAGTGAGTCCTCGGTGTTACGCATGTTTTCAAAATCCTTCCTTTTGGCAATCGCCATTTTTCTGTTCTGTGATTGTTCGGTTTGCATTGCCAATCCGCTCGCCGACGAAAACCCAACGCCCAACATTGTCATTATTTTTATTGACGATCTAGGTTACGCGGACATCGGTCCGTTTGGAGACACGCCCTACCCGACGCCAAATCTGGATGCGATGGCAACACGCGGAAGAAAGTTCACCGACTTTGTTACCAGCAGCGCCGTATGTAGTGCGTCGCGCGCGGCCTTGCTGACTGGTTGCAACCATCGGCGAGTCGGAATCGGCGGCGCTCTCGTGCCGAGGGGCACCGTTGGAATTAACGCGAACGAAATGACAATGGCTGAACTGGTCAAACAAAAAGACTATGCGACGGCCTGTTTTGGCAAGTGGCATCTTGGTCATCAAAAACAATTCTTGCCCATGCAACACGGGTTTGACGAGTACTTTGGTTTGCCGTATTCAAACGACATGTGGCCCTTCAGACCAGGCTTTGAAAGTTTCCCCGCTGGTAAAAACCGGAAACGGAATTGGCCTCCACTGCCGCTAATGGAAGGCAATGAAGTAATCAACCCAAATGTACTGGCCGATGAACAGAAACAGCTGACGACACAATACACGGAACACGCAGTCGACTTTATCAACCGAAATGCTGAGCAACCGTTCTTACTATACGTTCCTCATTCGATGGTTCACGTGCCACTCTACGTCTCGGACAAGTTTAAAGGGAAAAGCAAAGCTGGCATCTTTGGTGATGTGATGATGGAAGTCGACTGGTCGGTTGGGCAGATCATCGATGCATTGGACAAGAATGGCATTGCTGACAATACGTTAGTGATATTTACTTCCGACAATGGACCTTGGTTGTCTTATGGTGGCCATGCAGGATCAGCTCTTCCGTTACGCGAAGGAAAAGGCACAATGTTCGAGGGCGGATATCGAGTTTGCACGATCATGCAGTGGCCAGGCAAAATCGCTGCTGGCAGTGCATGCGATGAACTTTGTTCGACGATTGATTTGCTGCCAACGATTGCCAAGCTAACCGGCACTAGTCCGTCGGACAACAAAATTGACGGCAAAGATATTCGCGACTTAATGTTTGCGCAAAATGATGATGCCCCGCAATCACCGCATGAATATTTTCCTTGTTATTACAGTAAAGGCGAGTTGCAAGCAATTCGCGATCGTCAATACAAGTTGGTGTTTCCGCATCGATACCAAACCGTAGCCGGCAGAAAACGCTACAACGATGGTCAGCACTGCGGCTATTCGCATCTAGAAGCCAAGTTTGCGTTGTACGATCTAAAACAGGACATCGGAGAGACGACAGACGTTGCGAAAGAACACCCAGAAGTCGTCGATCGACTGTCGAAGTTTGCGGAGCAAGTTCGTGAGGATCTCGGCGACCGATTGCAAAACAAACCGGGCACCGGTCGTCGTCCGATTGGGAGACTGGATCCGACTAAATAAAACCCAGTAAACAAAA
>CAZORR010000046.1:13189-16742 GCA_964582115.1 uncultured Pirellulaceae bacterium | reverse complement strand
ACCTCAGCGGTCGCATCCTCACGGTTTAGATAGCCCTTCATCACGTTGGGGCCTGAGATCCACAGCATTCCCGATTGGTTGGGGCCGAGTTGTTCGCCGGTGTCCAGATCGGTGACACGGGCGGAGCAGTTTGGCATCGGGCGACCGACGGTGCCTTCTTTGGTTTCGATTTGGAAGTCTTTTTTCGATTGACGAGAATAAGGAATGTTGACCGCCGCGACAGGGGCCAGTTCGGTGGTGCCGTAACCTTCAACCGGTCGGACGCCGAACTTCTTTTCAAATTCGTCGCACAACTCGTTCGGTAATCGCTCGGCACCGGCAATCACCATTTCCAACGATTTAAATTGTTCGGGTGTGCAGCGACGCATGTAGGATCGCAGGAACGTGGGTGTGGCGACGAGAGTTGTGCCGGCGAATTTCTCTGTCAGTTTGCCGATCACTTTTGCGTCCAAAGGGTTGAAGTGATAGACGCCGCGAATTTCGGACACCATCGGTACCCACAGGGTGACGGTGTATCCCATCGAATGGAAAAACGGCAAGATGCCAACGATGGTGTCTTTAGCGTGCAGCGACGCAACCTTGCGAATGCCGGTCACGTTGCTCATCACATTTTGCTGGGTCAGCATCACGCCTTTGGGCACACCGGTTGATCCCGAGGTGAATACAACCGTTAGCACGTCGTCAGCTTTAATGGTGTGCAATCCCAGCATGCGTTTGAGCAAAAAGCCGGGTGTTGCGAACGCGTGCATTGCCGATACAGCCTTGTCCATGCCGGTGACTTTTTCTTTCAGGTCGTCCAGATAATAGACTTTACAGTCGAAATCGAAATTGAATTTGTCGGCGACTTTTCGAGTGGTCAAAACTGTTTTGATGCCAGCGTCGTTGATGCAATGGTTGATCAGGTCATTGGACAATGAGTAGTTCAGGTTGATGGCAATGCGTTTGTCCAAAGCCAAGCCGAGATTAACGATGACGCCACCGACGGTTGGCGGGATTAGGACACCGACATGGCTTTCGTCGGCGTCTAGGACTTCACGGCGGAGCAGGCGTTGGAGGACTAGGGCGCGGGTGAGGAGTTTGCCACCGGTTTCTTCTTGTTGGGTTGAGTCACCGATTTTGGAGCGGAATTTGCTCGCTTTGCATGACGATACGAACGCTGCCACTGGAGCAACGAATTTGCCTGCGTAATTGTCCATCGTTTTTGCTCCTAGTTCTTGAACTGCTTGTCTGATTTCAAACATGCTGCTGTCGCTGGGGATCGGGTCACCGATGTGAACCGAAAGTGGGCGCCGCAGCGGAAACGGCCAGCGCCGGAACGCCTTGCCGCCGACGTAGCTGAAGTTACTGCCCCAAATTTCATCAAAGTAAACCGGATAGATCGAAGTCGGTTCGACCTTTTTCAGGATCATTTTCAATCCTGGCTTAAAGGTTCGCACTTGGCAGTCACGAGAAATTCCGCCTTCGGGGAAGATGCCGAGTACTTCGCCGTTGTTTAAAACGTCTCGGGCTTCGAAGAGTCCGCGTTTGATTGATTTGGGGCCGGACCCCATCAAGATCACACCGCAGAAGTTGGCGAATCGTTCGAGAATTTTACCACTGAAGTTACCCGCCCATGCGATCGTGCGAGGGATGCGAGGCACCAGTACGAGTAGTAGGCCTCCATCCAGCCAGGACGTATGATTGGCGACAACGACGGCGCTGCCCTGCGCGGGGATCTTTTCGGCGCCGGTGACTTTGATTTTGTATAAAGAAGCTAACAGAGCCCAGACTAATAGTCGGAGGAATTTCCGGCCAAGCATGTACGTTGCGTAGAGGATTACTGGAATCGTAATCACCCCGATGAACAAAAAGATCTGCCGGGCGGTCATCAACGGCAAGTTGCCTGCTTGAGCGATTGTTTGTCTTAGTTGTTTGCCGATGGACCGTTCGTCCGAATCTAATTGGGTTGTTTGTTCTACAGTTAGCTTTGCCCGTTGGTCGGCTGGAAGTTTGAACTCGTTCCAGTAGGTGTCCAGGTCTGGAGCGTCGTCGCGTCGCTTTAAGTCTGCCAGTGTCAGTTCGGTAATGGCGACGGGGCGAATGGCTTTGGGAAGCTGGTTGACGATCGGGCCGATTCCGATCGTTTTATGATGGATTGGGGTTTTTAAAAGATCGGCTTTGGCCGTAGCCAGAAGTGCTGCTTGTGGTTTGTTTAAGCTGGCGGCTGTAAGTGAAGCTGGCAGATTACTAACCGAACCGACGAAAGTGGGTTTGGTGAACAGTATCAACAACGCCGACGTTGCAAGGATTCCCGAAAACGCCAAGCAGTTGGTTGCTGATAGTAGGGTTCCTCGTTTGTCGATTGGACTGTTGAATTGCAAGTACGAGGTTAGTGGCGTGTCGAATAGACCCGCCGACATTCCTAAGCCCGTCAGCAAAAAGCAGACGTACAACGAGGGCCAGGTTAGCATCGAGTCGCCGATGAAATCGCGAGGAGAAAAGGCCAGTAAAATACTGAACAGGCCAACGCCGATGGCTCCCAGTGGCACTAGTCCCAGTTCGATGCTGCCGCGCGAGGCGATGCCAGCAATGATGCTTCCTAAAGCGATGCCAATTATCACAGCCAGCAAGAACGGTGTTCGATCCGATTCCAGCAAGCCGCCATTTTCGCTACTGAAGATGTCGATGTTGGATTGTATCAGCGCCGCTACTGCCCAGAAAAATGTAATGCCTAAGGCGACGCGAAACAGGAATCGAAATTTGAATAATTGGTAAATGTCTTTGAACAACATTTGGGGCAGGTTGATTGGGAACGCCGACTTGGGGTTGGCAGCTGGTAGTGTCCGCACCAGCAGGCTTAATGCCGTACCAACGACAGCGATTCCTAGCAGTACGGCCGCGGCCAAGCCCAAGTTTGATTGGCCCCGGTCGGTCCAGTCAGCCAGCAAACCACCGAGTACCATACCGATGATCGTGGCGGTCAGGGTGGCGACGTTGAAGATCGCATTGCCGGAGGTGATGTTCTTTTCGGAAAGCAGCTCTGGCAGCGATCCGACTTTGGCTGGCGCAAACAGTGCGCTTTGAGCACCCATTAAAAAAACGGCAAACATCAGTAAATATAAAGTCGGGTCGACGCCTTTAGCGGGTTCCGGTTCACCCAAAAAAAAGATCGCCAGAATGCCTAGTGCCATGATCACGATCTCTGCGATCTTGCAGCCGATGATCACGTGACGCTTGCAATAGCGATCAGCTAGCCAACCAGCAATCGGAGCGAACAAAATATAGGGCAGCGTAAACAAAATTGCGCCGAACGCCAAAATGTAACTGGAATACTCCGGCAGCAATTGGGCTTTCCCAACCCCCACAACGAACCAGCGAAAGACGTTGTCGTTGATGCTGGTTAGCCACTGTGTCCAAAGTAGGCCCTGAAAACTGCCTGATCTAAGCCCGCCTTCGCGAAGTTTTTCCAATTCAGTTTCGTCGGCTTCAATCGATTCGCTCATAGGATAGGGCTGCGGTTGGCCGTGTTACGGCGAGTGTTAGGAAGTGTTGCGACGATGTGTACTCTTGTGAG
>CAZORR010000046.1:0-13089 GCA_964582115.1 uncultured Pirellulaceae bacterium | reverse complement strand
TGGCCGTGTTACGGCGAGTGTTAGGAAGTGTTGCGACGATGTGTACTCTTGTGAGCGTGAACTCTTGCGAGTGTGAACTCTCGCGAGTGAGCGTTTTTAATAGTGTTTATGAGGTTTTAGTTTTGCTGAGTGAAACCGAGTTGCCACAGGCGTTGTAATTTACTTCATCGACAAAGTGTTTGATCAACATCACACCGCGTCCACTGCACTTATCCAAATTCTGGTCTTCAGTCGGATCGGGTATGCAGTCGGGGTCGAATCCGGTGCCTTCATCGGTAATGGTTCCTTTGAATTGTACGTCATCGAGTTCCATTGTGACATGCACGAAGGTTCCCGGCCGACATTTGTTGCCATGGCGAATCGCGTTCAAGATCGCCTCTTCCATCGCCATGTGGATGCCAAACGCATCTTTGTTCGACCAAGTATGGAGTGTCAGTTGGTCTAGTAGTTGAGCAATGATCGGCGCGCAAAGATCTGGGTCGGAGGCGATTCGTTGATCGTATTTCCACGTCAAAGGCATACGGAACTTTGCAGGTGCTATCTAGTTACTAGGTCAGGTAATGAAACTGGTTGTTTAGCTGTTGGGAGTCAATCTTGTTCGAACGATAGAATCGCCTCCGCCTGATTGCCGCGAATATCAAACATCGAATCGAGATTTGTGTAGCTAAACAAGTCGCGAACCTCAGGCCGCATATTGCTCAGCCGAATCTGCCCGCCGCATGCTCGTACGCGTTTTTCTAAAACGATCAATTTGTTGATCGCACCACTTGAAAAGAAACGCACGTTTTCAAAGTTGATCAAAACGTTGGCTTGGTCTTCAGTAAGTTGACCTTCTACTAACGACAGCAGTTCGTCGCCCAAGGTTTCGACTTGCGCGGGGGCCATAAGCTTTTCATCTTTGAGTTTGACGACCGACACGTTGCTGATTGAGTCGATTTCAATGCATTGGAAGTCAGCCATAGTATTGCTTGTTCACTAGAAAACCAAAAATGTTGTGTGACGATTTGCAAATACTATTCTAAACAGCCTGCTCGTCACTTCCAACCGCGTTTGTGAGCCTATTGGTAGTTACGATTGACAAATTTCACCGGCCGGATAGGCAGTTAACTTGCGGTTGGATCGCCAGAGCAACCACAGGAGCCCAATAGAACTGGATATATAAAAAAAACACTAGCTGAAAGCGTCTTTGAAAGAGCGACCAGGCTCTCGTTCTCAAACGCTTCTACTAGTGTTTTAATCGCGTGCTCTGACTTCCGAAAAGAGCACGCGTTATGCGGTTGTTATCGCCAGTCGGCAATGATGTAGGTTGATCTTAAGCTGATTCTCGCAAGTGGTGGGAACTCAGTAGTTTTTAGCCGGGAAACGAAAGGCGGTTTAATGATGACGCGGCTTTGATAAGCCGTGTAACAGAACAACGGTTCCGCAGAACAAAACGGGCCAGCAAAGCCAACGTGGTGGTGTTACGATTCGTTGAGCTGGTGAGATGTTTGCGATAGGCGGAAGCTGCTGCGGAACTTGGTAACCAATTTGGCTGTACGGTGATTGTTGGCCCAGATTGGGGGCGACCTGCTGCAGCGGTATCTGGTTGTTGGTACGTTGCTCAGCTAAGAAATTTGCGATCCGAGGTGTAAGTTGATAGGAATCAACCATCGCAAATTGGATGCCGAGAAAAATTAGCACGAAACCCAATGTCATTGTCGAGTTGCGTCGCATAGGCCATGCCAGTGGAAGGGGGTGTTGCTTACAAGTAAAATATGCTTGTTAATAACATTTACAGAAATTCGTATCGAACCAAGGCTTCGGTTGACTTGAGGCTGTCGGCAGCAGAAAGCATTTTGGTGCTTGCATCAGTCGTCGATTGTTCCGGTTGTAGGGGGCACGATGAAGATCCCGGCGAAGCCGATTGAGTGTTTGTAGTTCCGAGGCAGCGCAGGCGTTGGCTGGGTGACCGCTCGATACGGTGGGCCAGTCTGCCAATCAATGCGTCTTTAAAATCAAATCGACTAAGGATTTTTCTACTTCAGCCACATTGAGCCCTCTGGCGGGCGATCGTTGTTTTAAACGTCTGGTCTGGGAAAGATGAAATAGATCCAGCCAAAACCAGCAACTAGAAAGCTGACGCTGCAAGGCGGACCAAACGCGTTCACATTGATATTCGTGTTTGATCACCTGTACCAGCGTCTCTAAGTCTTCGGCTGGTAAAAACAAGCTCGCCGAAAATAATAGCGATCGCAGGTCATCAGCGTGCCGTTGGACTGCATCGACTTGCAGATCGTGGCGTAGGTCAAAGTCGAACCATTCGGCGGTATCCGTTTCCTCGCAATACATCACGTTAGAAATTGCCGCGTCGCCATGGCTTAGCCTGGTTGAAGACTTGGCATCGCCCTGCCGCACGGAGGTGTTGTGTAGGTCTTTTAGCGCCAAGGTTGCCGTTTTTAGGAGTGCCAAGCTTTGGGCGGATTCAGTTTTAACGGACTCAGTTTTGACTGAATCTGGGGCTGGTCGCGAATGCAGCAGGCGAGCGCTGAGTAGTTCGCATAACGGCTGGCCTGAGATTATTGCACAACGCAACTCGGCACCCGCTAAGACTGTCTCGTTTCGCAATGTCGATTTAAGTGTGCGTTCCCAGCGAATCCACTCGCCCCGATGGAGTACATGCAAAGGCACTTGGCGAAAACGCAAGACGATGTTTGCGGGGAAAACAAAAGCCCATGCAAACCAGCGACGCCGTTTGAGCACCTGTGGTTTGTCATCGGCATGTTCAAACGAAACATGATTCACATGCACTCGTCGGATACAATTCGCAAGCCCCACCAGTGGCAATTGCAGTGTTCGAATGAGCGACGAAGGAAACATGCAAGATATACTAATCGATGCGAGCGTATTGCTCGACTTTTAAATTAGCTGGCAGCGATGTTTCGGTCAGCGTTTTGCTGTTCGAAGCCTATTGGTCCAATTGGTTACTTTGTATTGCCTCGTGCACGACGAACAAAAGCAAGTTCGATGGTTTGGGGTAGCAGTGTCCAAGCCAGCAATTCATCAGAGACTAGAGCTTTCCTTTGTTTTAACGCTGTTTGGTTGGAGGTAACTGAGGTCGGATTGGGTGGCAATCCAAAAAGTCGCGGCCAATATAAGCGTTAAGCTCCAGCAAAATGGCTTGCAACCGGCCTTCTCTACTTGGTCAAACAGAGTTACCGGTGTAAAAATTGGTATGCAAGCTTACCTCGAACTACTCCAGCACATTCTCGACCACGGCGTCATCAAGTCAGACCGTACCGGCACCGGGACCAGCAGCGTCTTCGGTTATCAAATGCGGTTTGATCTGCGGGATTCGTTTCCGATGGTCACGACGAAAAAGCTGCACTTCAAAAGCATCATTCACGAACTGATCTGGTTTTTGAGTGGTAGTACGAACGTAGGGTATTTGCAAGACAATGGCGTGCGGATTTGGAACGAGTGGGCTGACGAAAACGGTGACTTGGGCCCCGTTTACGGTTCGCAGTGGCGCTCGTGGTTGGGAGCTGATGGTCAGACGGTTGACCAAATTCAACAAGTCGTCGACCAAATCAAAACCAATCCAGATTCACGGCGTTTGATCGTGAGTGCGTGGAACGTGGCTGAGATCCCGAAGATGAAGTTGCCGCCTTGTCATGCGTTCTTTCAATTTTACGTAGCCAATGGCGAACTATCGTGTCAGTTGTATCAACGCAGTGCGGACGTCTTTTTAGGCGTTCCGTTTAATATTGGTTCTTATGCGGCACTGACGATGATGATGGCGCAAGTCACAGGCCTAAAGCCGGGCGACTTTGTTCACACGCTGGGCGATGCTCATCTGTATTCCAATCACATCGAACAAGTCAAACTGCAATTGACGCGAGAACCGTACCCGTTGCCCAAACTAAAACTCAATTCGGAAGTGAAATCGATCTTTGATTTCACGTTTGAAGATTTTGAGCTGCAAGACTATCAATCGCATCCGCACATTAAAGGAAAAGTTGCGGTCTGAACCGATGGTTATCACTGGATTTGTACCAACCGAGATTCGACGCCATGCCCACTGCCAAAGTTCAAGCCATTAAGCCAGGTTTTTTGGGAACCATCGGCGCGTCTTATATGTGGTTGTTAACGCTGGTCTGTCTCGTTACGGCCATCGGTTTAGTCTGGTGGTCGATGCCTGAGGAAGGCGTTCATATCGAAATTCACTTTCCCGATGGGCACGGATTGCGAGTTGAAGATACGCTTCGATATCGAGGAATCGACGTGGGCACGGTTGAAGCGGTCGAACTTAAAAGTGATCTGGGCGGCGTTGATGTGACGGTTGTTCTGAAGCCGTTTGCAGAGGGGCTCGCACGAGAAGGCAGTCAGTTTTGGATTGTTCGGCCCGAACTTAATCTAGGTGGTATCTCTGGTTTGGATACGGCGGTCGGTCATAAGTACATTGGTGTGTTGCCGGGCAACGTGGATGGACCGGGACGAGTTCGTTTTGCAGGCATGGCTGGGGTGCCACCTGACGCCACTAATTCGCCAGGCATTGAGATTATTTTACAAGGCGAGCATCGATTGGGTCTGAATTCAGGTTCGCCAGTCAGTCATCGTGGCGTGATCATCGGACGCGTGCTGGCGGTCGAACTGGCAGAAAACGGAAAAACGGTTGACAGCCGTGTGCGAATCTTTGAACCCTACGCGCACATCGTGACTTCGAAATCGAAGTTCTGGTCCAACAGTGGGATTGATTTTGATCTGCGTTGGGGGAGCGGTGTGCAGTTCGATGTCGAATCACTTGAGACCGTCGTTACGGGCGGGGTGGCGATGTTGACGATTGAAAACGGCGGCCAACCTGTTCGGCCGGGGCAATTGTTTTCGATTGTGAGTTCGCCTGAAGCCGATTGGTTCAAACAAGCCAATGAAGTCGATATCGCGAAAGCGGATCTGTTGCGAGGAGCGGTCGCGGTGCGAGTTGACTGGAAACAAAAAGGGCGCTTTTATGGAACGGCAGAAAAATCCGCTGGTTGCGTGGGAACGCATGTTTCAGGCAGTAACGGCCAGACTTTGCGATTGCCGCAAGATGTTGTGACGGCTCCTGAAAAAGCGATTGAAGGGAGCTTCAAGGTTTCGTTGGTTTCCGATGGCACGGAATTAGACGTCTCAACTTTGGTCACGGCCGAAGGCAAGCTGATTGGCACTCTGCCGTTGCCCGTTGGCGTTGCACCGACGCAGACTCCGTTTACCCAGCAAGGAACGCGACGGCCTGAGCAAGCCGAGGATTGTTTGGCGGTCCGATACGAAGGGGCTGGCGACGCGGGTACGTTTTTGCATTTGCCGCTGGAGGCTAACCAGATTGACGAAGGCTGGCAGTTGAGAGAGTTTGATGGTGACCGCGACGTTTGGCACGGAGCCCCAATTGTGTCGAAGGTGGACGGCAGTTTGATAGGATTTTTGATTGTTGAAGAACGATCAGCTAAGATTGAATTAGTCGATTAGGTTTTTAGTGCCAGTTAAAGCTTGGGTGGTTTTTTTTTGAGCAAACGAAAAACCAGGCTGAAACAAATCTTGATTGCGTTAGTGATCGCATTGATTGTGCGCGTGCTAGTCGTGATTGTGTTGGAGTACCGGTTTTACTTTCCGCCGGACTTCGATCGGTCGTTTTTCTTGGCTGGCCGTCGACCGACGTTTGCGGGTTGGTACGCGATCGGTTTTTATACGCACATTATTTCAGGGCCCATTGCGATCGTTCTGGCAGTGATGCTATTGGTCACGGGGAAGTTTAAACGCTTCAAACAACTGCATCGATGGAGTGGTCGATTGCTGGCACTGATTACCTTGTTGGCGGTTTGTCCGGGCGGGATCATCATGGCAACGCGGTCGCAAGCGGGGCCAATCGCAGGTTGGGGATTTGGAGCGCTTGCGATTTGTACGATGGTGTCCGTTAGCTTGACTTCTGTTTTGGCAATCCAAAAGCAGTTTAAATCGCATTCGGTCTGGGCGTGGCGAACCGCGATTTTGTTGTGCTCGCCAATCCTGTTACGATTAGGTACCGGAGTGTTCTATATGACAGGTGTCGAATCACTCAACACGTATCGTTTTTTGGCTTGGGGTAGTTGGCTGTTGCCACTACTGATCTTCGAAAGCGTGCAACGGTTTTCTCAGTTAAAGGGCAGGACGATGGTCAAGCAAGCGAAGCGGTCCGGGATGACGTTGTGGGAATTACTGATTGTGCTGTTGATCATCGGTGTTTTGATCGGCATGTTGATGCCTGCGACGCGACAAGTTAGAGAGGCTGCAAGGCGAACTCAATGCTTCAACAACCTAAGACAATTGGGATTGGCTGCACATAACCATGAATCGGCTCATGTGGAGTTACCGATGGGGGTGGGTGTCAAGGATCAAGACGGTGCCTTGCAAGCCCAGCCGTTGAGTGGTTTAGTTGCATTGCTGCCGTTTTTAGAGTTGGGGAATTTGCACGAGGAAATTGCAAATCCAAGCGTGGTTGGCGAAGCCGAGTATCCGGCGTTTGGAGTGCCGCTGTCGGATGTAGAATACTTGCCATGGAAAGCGGAGATCGAAAATTTTCTTTGTCCGTCCTCTATGTCAACCGAGAGCAGCTTCGGACGAACTTCTTATGCATTCTCCCTTGGCGATGTTGCTCGGAACGTGAACCAGCAGGAAATGCTGCGAGGTGCTTTTGGGTATTTTAAAGCGAATCGTTTAGATCGCATTTCTGACGGCACCAGTAATACGATTGCCATGTTGGAGATCGGCGGCGGTACGGTTAAGGCCATTAATGGTGGGTGCTTGGTCGATGGTAAGCCGGATTGGTTGGACAATCCCAAGCAAGCGTTTGCTGTTATCGATGATGGTCGGTATTGGTCAGGATCGAAACTGATTGGCCGCGGGTCGCATTGGGCCGATGGGCAGGCTGGAGTTGCGTTGGCCAATACGATTTTGCCAGCCAATAGTCCTAGCTTTCAAGTTCAGGGCAGTTCAACCGACGATGGAATTTATTCCGCTGGGTCGTTGCATACCGGTGGGTGCAATGTGGTATTTTTAGATGGTTCAACTCATTTTGTTTCTAATGATATCGATGTAGGCGATCCAGCGACGGCAACATTGACGGTCGAACAGATGGCTGACGATGTTCCCAGTCCGCATGGCGTTTGGGGCGCCTTGGGAACGATTGGGGCAGGCGAGGATGTTTCAAGGTTCGATTAAAGTTCTTCTAAGGCTGGCGTGTTTCTAAATATGAGGTGAGGCGATGACAAATTGTGCGAAGCGGACGGGTTTTACGCTGCCAGAGTTTTTGATTGCGTTGTTGTGTGTCGTGATTTTGTTGGGCTTGTTCGTATCACTCTTTTCACGAGGGTTGGTAACTCCAAGAGAACACGCGAGACGAGTGATGTGCTTGAACAATCTTAGAAATTTAGCATTGGCTGCGATTAGCTACGAATCTTCTCATCAGGAATTTCCGATAGGGGTTGGAATCGAAGATCAAAACGGCGTCTTGCAAACCAATCCGGTCAGCGGTTTGGTGGCGTTGTTGCCGTTTTTAGAGCAGAGTAAATTTTACGACGAAATTTCAAACCCATTGGTGGTAGGTGAAATGGAGTATCCAGCCTTTAAAGCGTCCCTCACGGATGCGGATTACCCACCTTGGGCCAATGAGAGCAGTCTATTTGTCTGCCCATCTGCGGAGTCCGCGACAAGTAAATTTGGTCGAACTTCTTACGCGTTTTCAGTGGGCGATGTTGCTAGAAATGTTAGCCAACAAAAGGTGCTGCGTGGTGCATTTGGTTATTTCAAAGCGCTTGATTCATACAACGTGACTGATGGCTGGAGTAATACGATTGGCATTTTGGAGATCGGCGGGGATACGGTTAGGACCGTTAGCGGTGGGTGTTTGGTTGATGGAAAACCGGATTGGTTGGACAATCCGAAGCAAGTGTTTACTGTTGTTGACGATGGTTGGTATCGGTCCGGATCGAAACTGATTGATCGCGGGTCGCATTGGGCTGATGGGCGAGCCGGAGTTGCATTGGCCAATACGATTTTGCCCGTCAATAGTCCAAGCTTTCAGGTTCAGGGTAGCTCGAGCGACGATGGGATTTACTCAGCTGGATCGAAGCACCCTGGCGGATGCAATGTGGCGTTTTTAGATGGTTCGACTCATTTCATTAGTGATGATATCGATGTGGGAGATGCGACAGCAGCAACGTTGACGGTCGAGCAGATGGCTGACAATGTTCCTAGTCCGCATGGCGTTTGGGGGGCTTTGGGAACGATTAACGGAGGCGAGGACGTGACGTATTGGGAATAGGTTTGGGGGGGCTCACGCAAAGGGGCTAAGGCGCAAAGATGATTGTCAGTTCGTTGCGCCTTGGCGACTTTGGGATTTCAGACAAAGTGCTAAGTTGTTGTTAAACGCAATGGGGCTTCGCGGGCAAGCAATTGTTGTTTTCGCTGCAGCCCCCAACGGTAACCTCCTAAACCGCCGTCGGATCGCAACACGCGGTGGCACGGAACGACAATCGCAACCGGGTTGGCGCCGCAAGCTGACGCTACCGCTCGAACGCTTGACTTGCGGCCAATCGAAATTGCTAACTGTTGATAGGTCACAGTTTGGCCGGCGGGAATTTCTGAAATCGCTGCCCACACTTGCTTTTGGAAATCGGTGCCTTGCAAATCTAGCGGAATCGTCCATTGGGTCGTCGGGCGGTCCAGCAGTTCTTGTAGTTGCTGAATCGCGGCTGTAATGGATGAATTGTTTTTGGCTTGACGCATCTCGGGAAACCGAACTTTCGCAGCAGCCAGCAGTTCGGTTTTACTGTCTCCCGTGGAAATCCATACAACAGCCGGTCCTTGCATTGCCAGTAAGATTGTTCCCAGCGGACGGACAATAAAATCAAACTGGGCTAAAATCCCTGTGGTTTTAGTTTTTTTATTGGCTGGCATGACGAGTCGTTCACTTTGGCTAAGCCCTTGGGCTGATGCATTGCCGCCAAATTGGACGACAACTACAGAACTTTTTCTGGCGTATGGGTCGCAAATCCACTAAGGTAGAAGAATGCGGTTCTTTAATAGTGGAGATCAACGATGGCAACAGTTCTGATTGTAGACGACACGGCAGTAGATCGGCAATTGGCTGGTGGCTTGCTTGCGCGAAGTCCAAACATTGAGGTTTGCTATGCTGAAAACGGTAAGGAGGCATTGGAAGTGATCGACTTTCGAATGCCAGACCTTGTGGTGACCGACCTGCAGATGCCGGAGCTTGACGGACTGGGTTTGGTAACGGCGATCGGAGAAAAACATCCCGAAGTGCCGGTGGTTTTAATGACTGCACACGGTAGTGAAAACGTTGCGGCTCAGGCACTCGCCAACGGAGCTGCCAGTTTCGTTCCAAAGTCGGAACTTGCCAAAAATTTGCTAGAAACAGTGATGCAAATTTTGGTCATCGCCGAATCGGATTCGCGCTATCGAAGATTAATTAGCTGTAGCACCAAGACAGATTTTGAATTTGAGATTCCTAACGATCTAAGTTTGATTGAACCGTTAATCGATTTGGTTCGGCAAGTGGCCGTCAGTCAGTGCTTTGTGCCGCAAAACAATCGAGTGCAAATGGCGGTGGCGCTCGAACAAGCGGTGCTGAACGCGATGATCCGGGGCAATCTAGAATTAAATCAAAATGAGATGCCAGCTTTGATCCCAGATGTGGTTGCTCAACGCGCCGCTGAAAAACCGTACTGCGACCGTACTGTCTACTTTCGGTCGTTGGTCACTAAAAAGGAAGCTGTGTTTACCGTTCGCGACCAAGGTGTCGGCTTTGACACGAAACTGGTCCCTGACGCTCAAGACCCAGACAGTTTTCGAGACGGTGTGGGCAAGGGGTTGGTGTTGATTCAGGCGTTTATGGATGAAGTCGAATTCAGTGAATCTGGAAATGAAATCAAGATGATTAAACGCTGTGAAACTCGCAAGTAGTCCGTTTGGTGATTCCTGTTAATCATTGCGTCCGTGTTGTTTAGCGAGCAAAATCGGGTTTTCGTTCAAACAACTGGCGGAAGAAAGATGCTGTTGCAAGATCGCTTTCAGAGTTAACCGACTTGGTTTCCGCCGTTTCGAAGTTAGAATCATGGTATTGCCGAAGGCCTGCCCTTTGGCGATTCACGTTTGGAAACGAACGTGTTGCTTCTGCGCAACTGTTTTCTGTTACTTTGCAAGCCATACCACCATCAACTGACTTCGCTCCCATGTCACAACCTTACTCGCAATCCTATCGCCCGTATCGCTCCGATACTCAGCAACGTCGACGCCGAAGTTGGTTTTCGGGAATGAAGCTTCGTTTAATCATTGGCGCGGGCATCGCGGTCTTCACATTGGTCAACTACGCCATGAAGCGTCAGGCAAATCCGATCACTGGCGAGGCACAACAGGTCGATATGTCGGTCGACGAAGAGATCATGCTGGGCTTGCAGTCGGCGCCTCAGATGGGGCAGCCCTCTAGGAATTATGCGGCTTCTGCGCGTGTTGACCGAGTTGGTGAAGAGTTAGTGCGTGCGTTAGAAGAATACTTGTCGCGGCAAGGCATCGAACAGCCGTATCAATTTGAGTTCCATTTGCTTGACAACTCAGGGCAGAATCGCGATTCAGTCAATGCTTTTGCACTTCCTGGCGGACAGGTGTTCATTACCGAAGCACTTTATCGTCGTTTGCCTACGGATTCTGATGGTCCACTGGCGGGTGTGTTGGGGCACGAAATCGGACATGTATTGGAGCGACATAGTGCGGAGCGAATGACCAGTGGCAGCCTGATGCAGGGTTTGGCGCGAGCTGCTGGTGTCGCCGGTGGGTCGCGTGGATCACAACAAGCGGCCAGTATGGTGGCGGGGTTGGTACACAAGAGCTATGGCCGAACGCAAGAGTATGAATCGGACGGTTGGGGAGTCCGATTGATGGTGCACGCTGGTTATAACCCTGAGGCGCTGCTAACGGTCATGGACGTATTGGAAAGCGCATCGCCAGGTGCCGCTGGTCCTGAGTTCACGAGCACTCATCCGCGACCGGCTAATCGCAAGGAATATATCCTTGACATTATTGCTCAGCACTTCGCCGAGCGACAGTTCGACGAGTTTGATGGGCTCCGTCAGTGATCTAGCAGTACGCCAACAGCATGCGAAAAATAATCACAATCGCCGTTCGCGAATACAAAGCAATGGTGGCGACCAAGGCGTTCTTGCTGTCAATCATTTTGATGCCCATCATCATGTTGGGTAGCATCGTGTTTATGAGCGTGTTGCAAAGCCAAGCCAAAGTTAAGACTCGTCGTATCGCCTTAGTAGATCACACGGGTATTTTTTCGACAGCCATTAAGTGTGCTGCTGAGGCTCACAATCGAGACGTCGACACCCAAATCGTTAACGGCCAAGGAACCGGATTGCCAGCAGGCATGGGATTAGTTCGTGAACGTTATCAAATCGAAACCGTCGTCGCGCCTGCGAACGCCACCGATCGAATGGATCAGCTTCTCGAACTGTCCGACCGTATTCGCGATCAGCACCTGTATGCGATCTTGGAAATTCCAGATGGGCTTAGCAGCTTAATCGAATTGGAAGAACTGAGCTCTGGTGAACTGAATTCTGATGAGGTAGATCTTGATTCCGTTGTGTCAGATTTCCTTGTGGATAATCCTGATCCTGTTGCTGTTCGTTTTTACTCGCAGCAGTCGAGTCTTGCCGAGGCCAAGCGTTGGTTGTCGAAGGTGATCAACCAGCATCTTCGGAACGAGCGGCTTCGTTATGCGGACATCGACCCTGAAACGGTGGCGGTTGCGTCGCAACCGTTGCGAATGACAGGCATGGGGCTGTTTGCGACTAACGACGAAGGGCGTGTCACGCAAGCACCGCAACAGCAGGATCCAGTACACGCTATCTTTGTGCCGCTGGCGGTATTGTTGTTGATGTTCGCGGTGATCTTTATGGCCGCCCAGCCGATGCTTGAAAGTGTGCTTGAGGAGAAGTCGCAGCGCATTGCTGAGGTTCTGTTGGGGAGTGTTAGTTCGTTTCAATTGATGCTGGGTAAGTTGTTGGGGACCGTTTCAGGATCGCTGACGGTGTTTGTAATTTACATTTTAGGCACGTTGATTTGGTCGTTCTATACTGGCACCAGTGAACAAATCCCTTTTGAGTTGGCGCCATGGTTTGTGGTCTTTCAAATTTTGGGCGTCTTGTTTTATGCAGCGATTTTCTTGGCGATTGGGGCATCGGTGTCGCAACTGAAAGAAGCCCAGGCATTCTTGATGCCCGTCTGGCTGTTAATGCTCAGCCCTGTTTTCGTTTGGCTGTTGTTGATTCGTGATCCATTGGGCAGTACGTCCGTTTGCTTGTCGTTGTTTCCACCAGCGACACCGACTGCGATGATGTTGCGACTAGCGACAGGGCAAGCGATTCCTTGGTGGCAGCCTGTGTTGGGTGCATTACTGTTAGCATTGGCGACGTTGATGGTGGTGCTCTTTGCGGCGAGGGTTTTTCGAGCGGGAATTTTGTGGCAAGGGAAAACGCCACGCCTTGCTGAGATGATTCGCTGGGCTTGGGGGCGATGATAATGGGGTCGCAACCAGTGTTTATCGCCGTATTTGTTGGTTTTGAAAGTGAAAGCATGAATTTTGCACTGGACTTTCGTGATTCGACAGAACTAAAATAACTCGGCTTTGCAGCACGAAGATGTATCGGTTAAAACGACGGTGATCACAAGTTCACTGGCTGCATGATCCGTGGTTGGAGTCAAACATGTCGGTTGACTCGAATTAGACTCGGCGCAACAAAGGCGTTGGAGTCACCTCACCAAGGCTGGGCTCGCTTTTAACGTGGCAGCTCGGCAGCATCCGTTTGAAGGAATTTATGGCTAAAGAAGAAGCATTTGAAGTAGACGGCACTGTTACGCAGGCTCTCGCAAACACCCGTTTCCGCGTTGAATTGGAGACTGGCGATGAGGTTCTTGCGCACGTTGCAGGCCGCATGAGAAAACACTTTATTCGTATCGTTCCCGGCGACAAAGTTCGCGTGGAACTTTCTCCTTACGATTTGACCAAGGGTCGTATCG
>CAZORR010000045.1:0-17034 GCA_964582115.1 uncultured Pirellulaceae bacterium | reverse complement strand
CGAGGATCGTTGTTAACTGGTTGCCGTAAAAAATGTTGTCGCCCAGAATCAAAGCAATATTGTCGTCACCAATGAAATCCGCGCCGATGATGAAGGCTTCGGCCAAACCGTTGGGAGCCGCTTGTTCAGCATAACTGAGTGACATGCCCCATTGGCTGCCATCGCCCAGTAGCAATTTGAACTTTGGTAAATCCTGCGGCGTCGAAATGATCAAAATGTCTTTGATGCTGGCCAGCATCAAAGTCGACAGCGGATAGAAGATCATCGGCTTGTCATAGATCGGTACTAGCTGCTTGCTAACCGCTTGCGTGATCGGATGCAGTCGACTGCCAGTGCCACCGGCGAGCACGATACCTTTAGTAGTGTGTTGTTGCATGCTGAGGTTTTTGGTGGGCCAATAAAGAAGACTGGCGTTTGTTTTCTTTACCAGCTGGTTTTGCGGTAACGGTTGGCGGGCGGCTCTTCAAACGATTTTCTCGACTGGCAAGTAGACTCCGTCCCTCTGGGTGACAGGGCATCGATCAAGAAGCACCGTCACCGTCTAGCAGTGGGCTCGAAATAGGGTTGAAGGCAATGGAAAACTAGATGTTGTCCAGCCCTGAGTTTTCACCAAGCAGCGCTGTGAAAACATGAATCTAGACATTTCTTCGTCGAACCCGAGCTGCCATCTTTGTGTAATGTTAAAAGAATCTATAGGATTGGGAAGCTGGCTAGGATGGGTCGAATGTTCCGAGGGCTTTGTTGGGCTTGGAATCGACGTAAAAACTGCTTGACACTGAGGACGATGATGCATTTGTATCTGCTAAAAAATGATGGATTTTGCCCCCGAAATTGGAATGGTAGAGGCTTAAGCCATCGAATCGTCTGCTCTTGAATTCGTGGTTGTATAGTTTCAGGCGATTTTTAAAGGTGACAGACAAAAGACCTCACAACCGTTAAACTTACAACAGGCGCCGTAATCGCTATTTACATATCTGGGGTTAGGCTCCACCAATGGAGATGGTTGTCCGAGGCGCGGGTGTGGCGTTTTGGGCACACCACCTAATTGCCTAGATTACCCAGGCGGTATAATTGACGTTGAAATTGGAGCGTCGACCGAAGATTACACTAAAAACGATTACCCAATTGCGTAAAATGTTCTAGCTTATTAAGCGGGTTTGTTAAAACAGTTAAATGATGCCTAAATTGAACGTGCTATGTCCGATACTCCTCAACGTTGCTGAAACACTACAATGACGTTACTCCCACCATCTCCTCTCTCTTCTCATGAAGCAAACAGCTTACAGAGCGTTGCTGCGCCTATCGCAAATACGATTAATCCAGCTCCAGCACCCAGTCAGGCTGCTAGTGGGATTGATATTTGGGGGCCATTGCAACGACGCAAGTACCTTATCGCTTTGTTTTCGATTATTGGTGCGGTTTGTGGCTACTTCTACTACATCAATTGTCCAAAGGTCTATTCGTCCAATGCGGTATTGATGATCACAACGCAGACACCGCCTACATTGATCGATCGAGAGATGCGCAACGACAAGCAGTCGTTGGACAAACATGTGAGTTTGATTGCTAGTGAATTGGTTTTGAATCGTGCGACGGAGCAGGGAGGCCTAAGTGGCCTGAAGACTTTCGAGGACTCCGTCTACCCAGTTGGCACGTTGAAAGAAATGTTGCGCGTGGTGCCGATCAGTAAAGAAACGCTTTCAATCGTCTGTACAGGTCCCAATCGAGAGGACTTACCGAATATTATTATGGAGGTCATCGGGTCATATAATATTGAGATTGCAAAAGACTCTGAGACTGACGGAAAAAAAGCGAAAGACTTTATTCAGACTTTTGCCGATAAGCTTTCGCGCGATAAAGAGACCGCGGAATCTGAACTTAGCAGGTTGTGGGCTCGACTCGAAATTGAGTCAACTGATAGTCAAGGCAACATTATCAACCCGCATAACAAGAGACTTTTTCGATTGCAGGATCAGCACGATAGTTGGCGTCGTACTTTGAAAGAAGTGCAAGATCGCGCACGCCTGTTGGCCAATAGCCTCAAGGTAAATAAAGAGACTGGCCTGATAGACGAAACGCAAATAAAAATCTCTGCTATCGAAGCTCAAGAATACTTGAAGCTCACACGCGCAATTTTTAAAGAAGAAGCGCTGGGTGGTGACCGTGTCGTTAGGAACTTGCAGCCCGAACTGAAGCGTCGGGACGCGATTCAGGAGAAAATTTGGGACCAAGATGCTGTCTTGACCGAACTTCAGTTAGAGCGGTCAAGGCTCTCCGATGTGTTTGGTAGTGGGCACAAGAGAATTACTTCTTTGGACACGCAAATTGGCTTCTACACGACTCAACGCGGTCAATTGGTAGAGCAACTAGATGAGCTTCAGGCACATATTGAGGCTGAGGCTCATCAGATGAATTCTGAGATTTCTGCTCAAAGCAAGCATAAGCCTTTGGATTTGGATGCCTTTCGCGACAAAGAAAATCGTGAGTGGATTCGAATGTACCAATTGAAATTGCAACACGAACAAGGACGCTTGCTAAATAACCTTCAGGCTCTGAAGGAAGAGATCGATACTTACTCCGCCAAAGCCAAGATGGTGGCAGCAGGGATTACTAAATTGAATCTGTTGCAAAACCAGATTGACGAAAAAGGTGTGCTCGTCAATGGGTTTGTCAACAAGCTTTCTGAAGTCAGCATTCTGTCGAAGGACAATTATTCGACCACTAGCGTGAAGATATTGAATGAACCCAAGTTTGGGGCGAAAATTGCTCCGTCATTGCCAAAGTCATTGGCTTTGGGGACGGTTCTTGCTTCGTTGTTAGGATTGGGGCTGGCGATTTTAGTTGACCAAAGCGAACTTGCTTTCCGCAGTCCAGCAGAGATTTTCGAGCGTCTTCAGATTCCAGTGGTGGGCAGAATTCCTCGAATCAACATCCGTCAAATCGACGCCGCTCAGGGCCACGCGTCTTTGGTTGCTGCACATAAGCCCGCGGCAACTGCATCTGAGTCCTTTCGTGATGTTCGGACGGGATTGTTTTTCCGCTCAAACGTTGATGATGTTAAAACAATCTTGTTCACAAGTCCGTCACCGGGGGATGGTAAATCGACCACTACCGCCAACATCGCGATCTCGATTGCACAGGCAGGTAAAAAAGTTTGCTTGATCGATGCTGACTTCCGTCGCCCACGCGTGCACCAGTACTTCGGTCAAGAATTGACCCCGGGGTTGCTCGGAGTATTGTCTGGTGAATTGGAATTGGACGAAGCCATCCAGGACTGTGCGCTCCAAAACGATTTGTACTTGCTGCCGGCAGGTGGTCGGCCAAGTAATCCAGGTGAATTGGTGACTTCGGAAGAGTTCCGCAACCTGATCGAAGCCTTGCGAGAAAAGTTCGATTATGTCTTAATCGATTCACCTCCAGTATTGCCAGTTTCCGACCCTGCCACGATTGCGAGTATCGCCGATGGTGTTTACTTGGTGACTCGAATTCGAAAAGGCGTCAAGCTGACTTCGCAGAAAGCCAAAGAATCGTTGGACCGAGTTGGCGCTAACTGGTTGGGTGTGATTGTCAACGGCGTGGACGAAAATCCACACTACAGTGAGTACGGCTACCAGTACGGTAACTACAGCTATTATGGTGGCGTTTATGGTCGCTATCACGATAACAGCGCTCAAGCCTACCGAGATAAAATCGCTACTTCGCCGACAGCGAAGTAGTTAGGGCGGAAGTTGAAACGGTGTCGGTGGTGTGTAGTTTGCTACTGCTGTTAAGCAGGGCGCGAGCGGTGTCTGAAGATGCAACTGCCAGCGATTGGATTCGCGACAACTAACCACCGAAATCTAAAATGGGACATTGCATTAGGCGACGTCGAATTTCTTCAAGAACCTTCGTGGTTTCTGCTCCGCCCAGCCCGCCATATTCGTTCTGGAATTCATCACGATAAATACCTTCGGGAAGGCTTGTGATCTCAGGGAAAAAATCGGCGATTTCAATTCCGCGACTAATTTTTAGCTGTAGATCCCGAGCGGACTGGATGTCACGTGTGGCTACTGTTGAGAACAGGGTTCCCGAATGATCGGCAGTTAAGTCTACAAATGAAAATCCGGAACCGCCGGCCGTCGCATCCATCAATTCTTTGGTAATACCGACATCCATCGAACGACTTTGGTCAGCGAGAACCGTTAGTGCTGCACTCAGCCAGAAATGTCGGGCCAAATCCGTTCGACCTCGAATTGAAATGCGTTGATCGAGTTTAGTAATTTCTTTGTGGCGACTACTGTCAATTTTACGCCCGGCAACGCTTGCAATGTGTTCCTCTCCAAGGATGACGCCCAATGCAAGGATCGCAGCCTTGTTTTGTTCGATCGCGTTGGCGTCTTCGGTATTGTGCTGTGCGAATTTAAATGCTCGCCGAAGAATCTCTTTAAAGCCTTCGTCCCCGTTAGGGATATCACCGGCGTTTTCGAGTAAGTGAAGCCCAGTGGCTCTGGCAGCTTGGTCCAAGTCATTCGAAATGCCTGTGGATGTCCCCCAAGCAAAGAGTCCGACAAGAAATGCGATCAGAATCGCCAAAGAAGTTTTACTGCGTCGCAGAGCCAGACCAACTAAAGCTCCGACAATCGAGCTGATTGCGGCGAGTTGGATTTGCATGGTGATCGGGAAGTATCCGTAGTTGATCCACATGCTGCTAATTGCCAAAATCACCGTTCCAATGAATACGGCGGGGGCAGCGATCGACAAGCGAAAATTTGATAGGGCAAGTGATAACAGAATGCCAAATACTCCGATGCCACTCGCTCGAAGGGCAATGGTTGCCACTGCCCGCGCAATCGGATCAGAAAATCCACCCAATGACCGTATCATGTTGACGGCCCAGTCGGGCGCACCCAGCGGGCGTGGATCGGGAAGGAGAGAGGTCAAGAGGAACCAAGCCAGCAGTAACACCGTCCAAATAAAAGGATCGTGTCTTGGGGGATTTTGAAACGATGTCGAATCGGCTGAGTAAGACAACTGAGGTTTCATGGCATTGCATCCGGAAGCTATGGCTAACTTTAATGGGCTGGGCTCTATTTCCGCACAGTAAAAGGTTTCGTGAAACGAAAAACAAGAGGGGCAAAGCATCACACAGCCATGTTTTGATCGCGGCGGCTAGTTCGACTATCGCTGCACTTAGCTATGATTTGTTATAAGCGATTTGAATACATAAGTAACACACTCGATTGGAATTCGCTATATTTGAGTTGACAGACAATGGTCAGGCTTGACCCAGTAATCAGACTTTTGAGTCAGAAAGACTTCCTGATGAACGTACGCAACTCGCAAGTGAACCCAGAACCGGTTCTGCAACGTCTACCACAGACTAAAGCAACGATTACTTTCACGCGATTGTTGTTGGGGTTGCTGATTGCCTTGACGATCGGAGCTGTTGTATATTGGTTTGTTAACATCCGCCAGCCGGGAGTCTCTTACCAGGTACCCATCCAAGCTGAACATGCAAACCCGCAAACACCGGTTGCCCCTCAAGTTGTAGCCGATCCTACGACCACTGCACCAGCCAATCAAACTGAGAAAGTTGCTGCCGATACCTTTCCGGCTACTGAGAAAGCTCTGGAGAAATACATTGTCCATTTGGCAACAACGATCGGCGAAAGAAATCTCCGAACCTACGGGAAATTGTGCGAGGCAGCGGACTATATCGAGTCCGAATTCAAGTCTTACGGGTATCAGCCGGTACGGCAGACCTATCAAGTACACGGTCGAGACTGTTTCAACATTGATGTGGAAATAAAAGGATCGAAACTCCCAAACGAAGTTGTCATTATTGGGGCTCACTACGACAGTGTCGTCGGGACTCCCGGCGCAAATGATAACGGCAGTGGGACAGCCGCGATGCTGTTTTTGGCCAAGCACTTTGTTAAATCCACTCCCGAGCGTTCGTTGCGTTTCGTTGCTTGGACCAATGAAGAACCTCCTTACTTTCAAAACCGAGGGTTGATGGGGTCTTGGGTTTATGCGGAAAAGTGCCGACAGGAAAAACAAGACATCGTCGCTGTGCTAAGTCTCGAAACGATGGGGTTTTACACCAACGCTAAAAAATCTCAAAATTATCCAATGCCGCTGAGTTTGCTGTATCCGTCCACAGGAAATTTCGTTGGTTTCGTTTCAGATACAAAGTCACGAGGCTTGCAGCGAAAGGTCATCAAGACGTTTCGCGAACACGCCAAGATTCCCAGCGAAGGCGCTTCACTTCCTAGTTCCGTGTCGGGAGTTGGTTGGTCTGATCATTGGTCGTTCTGGCAAGAAGGTTACGCCGGATTGATGGTCACTGACACGGCTCTGTTTCGCTACCAACATTATCATAAAGCCACCGATACACCTGATAAAATCAACTACCCCGAAATGGCTAAGGTTGTTGAAGGACTAAAGTTCGTCGTGATGGATCAAGTTAAAATCAACTCACCGGACGATGCGGAAGAAAAACAGAAGTCAAAGAAAAAGTTCGACAACGTTAAACAGAAAAAAAACTAATAGCTTCAGGTACAGTAAATCCATTTGTTAGTTCAAGTGAGTTGGTAGTAAGTTATCTGCTCCGCAATACAGGCACTCGTGAAACAATAGAGATGACATACTCGATCGCACTGCGAATACTCGTCCTGATCATATTAACATGCAGTAATTACGTGATCGTATGTGCGCAAGAAGCCACGACCAATCCTAACATTATCTTGATTTACACGGACGACCAAGGGTTTGGCGATTGTAGTGCTCTCAATCCAGACGCAAAATTCAAAACCCCCAATCTTGATCGCCTTGCCAATGAAGGCGTCGCCTTTACCAACGCTCACTGTCCAGCTTCGGTTTGCACTCCCTCACGCTACGGTTTGCTGACGGGGCGCTATCCATGGCGGACTCATCTAAAGCGGGGCGTTTTTGGCGCAGAGAAAAAATGCCTGATCGAAGACGGCCGAACGACCATCCCTTCGTTGCTTAAGCAAAACGGATATCACACTGCGATGGTCGGCAAGTGGCACTTGGGTATGGACTTCCCGGGGACATCGTGGAAGGATCGCGATTGGTCCAAGCCAACCCTCGACATGCCGTTGGACAAAGGGTTCGACTACTTTTATGGGATCCCTGCTTCCTTGAACTATGGCGTGTTGGCTTGGTTCGAAGGGCGACACGCGAAAGTTCCGCCCACTCTGCGGACCAAAAAGAAACCAAACAAGCGGCACGTTGACTACCGGATTATGCCGCCGTATGAAAAAAAGGCCGACCCAGCTACAGCTAAGCCTAACGACCTGGAAGTCGCTCCGGACTTTATCGACAAGCAGTGTTTAACTCGGTTCACCGACAAAGCCATCCAGTGGATGGACGGCAAGCTCGACGACGCCAAAAATGGAAAACCGTTCTTTGTATACTTGCCCTACACATCGCCTCATTATCCGGTCTGCCCGCTACCGGAATTCCACGGACAAGGAGACGCAGGGAGCTACGGCGAGTTCATGATCGAAACCGATCATCATATCGGACGAGTGCTGGACTTTTTAAGCAAGTCCGGTATCGATGAGAACACACTCGTGATTTTTACTAGTGACAACGGTCCGGAAAAGTCGTGGGAAAGTCGCATCAAAAAATTCCAGCACGACAGTCGTGGCGGATTACGTGGTGGCAAGCGATCGGTTTACGAAGGTGGCCATCGCGTACCGTTTTTGGTGCGTTGGCCGGCGGGTATTGATCGGCCTGGTCGACAAGTTTCGTCTTTGGTCGGGCAGGTCGATGTATTGGCGACGATTGCCAGTGTCGTAAAAGCGGAGCTTCCCGATGACGGTGGCGAAGACAGTGTTAGCTTTGCCCGAACGCTAAGAGGCTTGAAAGCCGATCATCAACGTGCTCCGCTGGTGACTCATGGCAACGATGGTCGTTATGCTGTCGCTCAAGGTGATTGGAAATTGATCCTAGGTAAAGATTCAAAGGCCTGTGAGCTGTACAACCTAAAGACGGATCGAGCCGAAATGGAAAATTTAGCTGAATCAAATCCGGAAAAAATAACGGCATTGACCGAGCAAATCAACCAGATCATTGCTCGTGGTCGCACCACCGTCGGTCCTGATCAGCCCAATGACACGGAATACTGGAAAGACCTAATCTGGCTAAAAAAATCCGACTACGACTCGATGCGTGCCTCGGAGTCCGCCGCTCCTTGATTTGAGACTTGTTCTACTGCCAAGTACGGCTACAGGTTTATGTGAAGCCAATATGTTGGTGCTTGCGAGCATACTTAAAGCAGTGCTGGCACGGTGAGGTCAGTTGCTGCTGTATATGTGTTAGGACGCCCTGCGTGCCTGTGAAAATTGGACTGGAACGGTCTTGGTAGCTCTGCTACCGTCGGCGAGTGAATTGTCAATTTAGCGAAAAATCGCTTTCGCGCAAGCCCTCTGATCGCTGCACGTGTAACGGACCAGAACCATGAATAAAGTCATGCCGAAGTTGAAGTTGATCGCTCTCGCGACTCTGTTAATTGCTCTCGTTTTTGCGGCACCTGCCGACGCGTTACAAAGGATTCCCTTTGGTCGATCGCCACGTAAGGCTGCAGTCCAACTGAATTTGACGAAAGACGCAGGGCCATGGTTGATCATGTGTACTTCGTTCGATGGTCAAGATGGCCGTCAGCAAGCTATTAATTTAGCAAACGAACTACGTGTGAAGCACGGAATGCAGTCTTACGTTTATCGTCAACATTTCGATTTTTCCAAAGGTGTAACTGATCGTGGCATAGGGTTTCAACAGCCAACTGCCGGTGGAGCGAGTAATGTTCGTCAGCGTGAGATGCAGTTGGCTAGGCAAAACGAAAAAACCGAATACGCAGTGTTGGTTGGGAACTACAAATCGGTGGAATCCTCCAAAGCTCAAAAAGACCTCGCTGCTCTCAAAAAACTACAGCCTGAATCGCTGGCGATCTACAGCGACGACATCCGTGACAGTCCTCAAGCGGGAGCTCGCCTGCGAGCTGATGGGGAAGTAATGTTCAGCAACAACGGCGAGTTCAAACAGATAGGTGCTGATAAAGTCAAACACCCTTTACGACTGGCGCTTTTGGTAACCAATCCGCTACTACCCAAGGAAGTGCTTGACCAAGCGGGAATTGACCAATTCATCCTAAATCTAAACAAAGGCGTGCCATACAGCCTGTTGGATAATCCAAAAGCATACACTCTGAAAGTCGCGTCTTTCTCTGGCGAAGTCATTATACGGCCAAAGGACATCGCAATACGAAAAGCTCAGCGCCAAAAAAAATCTAGTCTAGTAGAGGCTGCTAAACGTGCAGAGATTTTGACCAAGTATCTACGTAGCCAAAAGATAGAGGCGTATCAATTTCACGATCGCCATTCAAGCTACGTTTGTGTTGGTGGATTTGACTGGGTTCGAGAAGGCGACGGCCCCAATGCTAGGGGCAATCCCAAGGTAATTGCCTTAGCCGAAATTTTCGCTGGCAAACCACTTCCTGACGGCCAAGTAACGACTTTCAAACTGCCGCCAAGATTGTTGGAAGCAGGGGTGACTTGTGATGCAAATCCGCTAACGGTTGCGGTCCCTCGGTCACGAAGCAGTGTGGCACGTCAATCGAAGCAGTTTCGATAAACGCTGGTCGAACAATTAACTTTTCAGGAATGGAATCCAATTTTTCTTCTTTTCCTTGCCAGGACTTACTTCGGTCGATAGTTCTTCACCAGATAGTTTTCTGGCGAGCTCAGCGATGGAGTGTGTGATGGCTGCTTTGGGAGCGCTTTTGACCAGCGGAACTCCATTGTTTCGACAATCAGAAACAATCCCATAGTTGTTGGGTATTCGCCAAAAAATATCTCTCGCGATTGTTTCTTCGGCTTTCTGTGAACTGATCTGTGCGTTATCCAAACCACTTCGGTTAACAACCACTCGAACACGATCCTTTAAACGATCTTGTGCTTCCAACGAGGAAAGCAAACGAACAACATTACGCAAGCATGGCAAGTCAAGTTGGGTCAGCAGCACAATATGCTCAGAAGCATTGAGAGCAGTCATGTCCAGTTCGCTGTACGACTTTGATAAATCGACCACCAAGTGGGTGAACGATGCTCTCAATAGCCCCAGGGCTTTCTGGAAATTTTCTTTGTTGATCTCAACACAGTCTTCAATTTGAACAGGCCGTGGCAACAAGTAAATTCCGCTGTCATGCTTGGTCAATGATTTACGCAATAATGCCAAATCCAAACGGCTAATGTTTTGCGCGACATCCAATAGCGTGTAGTCGGGCATCATGTCCAAGAACACATCAGCGTCACCCAACGCCAAATCCAAATCGATTAGAGCAACACTGTTGTCAGGATTCTGTGCCAAGGCGACCGCTAAATTAACCGCGATAGTTGTTGATCCGACACCACCAGAAGATCCAGCGACCGAGATGACAGCTCCTGAGTTATTACGTTTGGTTCCATCGGACGATGCTGTTACGCGGTCCAATGCACCCATCAATTCGTCCAGTTGGACAGGCGAACTGAGGAACTCTCGAGCTCCAGAACGCATCGCTTTCAAGATCAATTGTCCGTCAGTACGACTGCTGACGACCACGATTCCGCAGTCTGGGTGAGCGCGGCTGATGGTCTCGACCAACATGAGTGCGTTTTGCTCATCACTATCGATGTCGATAATCGCAACGTCTGGTGTTGCTTGCGCTAAAATATCGGAAAAGTTATCGTACCGTGAGCCATCTGCTTCTAACCAAACGCTCTCCATGCCTATCAAAAACTTCTTAAGATCTTCACGTGAGGATTCATTTGGATCACAAATCGAAATTCTTAAAGTGCCGCTCATTATCTTGTATTTTCTCGAAAAAAATCAACGGTGTAGGAAAGGTTGCACCGACTAAAATTTGGCTGTTTTCTCATGGTGTGGAGGCGACTCGTAATGCCGCCTCCACTTGCTGCAGTAACAGTCGATTAGCGTGAAGGGTATCTAAAGCCACTCGCTTGTCGACTTCTAGTAGGAGGTTTTGGGAAACTCCTAGTGCTTGAACCCGCTGCTGGAGCTTGGGGTGGTATCGTTTGGAAACCCCGAGTGCTTGACCCCCCTGCTGCTGGAGCTTGAGGTGGTAGCTGATGCTGGTGGAACGAACCAGCATTGTTCCGGCTGCGGAACCCATCGTTCACTGCACAGCCGTCGCCGTCACAAACAGGCACTTCAGAGTGGCCATTAATGTAGAGCTCACGATCTGATGGAGATTGAGAGTTTTTGCCGATTGGTTGCCGCTTGATTCGTTCTGCTTCCACTGCATCGATAAATCTCGGAGTCATTAAGAATACCAATTCAGTTTCTGTTTTAACTTCCTCCGTTCGACGGAAGGCAACTCCCCAAAACGGATGATCCATTAGCTTCGGAGCTCCACGCTTGAGTGTCTCAACTTCTTCGCGGTAATCTCCAGCCAAGGCGAGAGTGTGTCCAACGGGCATATCAACCGCAGTGTTTACTCGACGCACTCGGAATCCAGGGACTCCGTCAGTTGTACTGATCGTATTGTCAATCTCAGACACTTCAGCACGAACTTCCATTGTCAAACGGCCACGTCCCAAAACATTTGGTACGATGTCTAATTTGGTTCCGAAAGGACGGAATTCAATTGTTGTGTTACCTAGGCCTGAAGCTACTTGGAATGGAATTTCTCCACCAGATAGGAACTCGGCAGGACGTCCGTCTTTGGCAACCAGCGTTGGCTCGTCTAACAGCTTCGCAATATTGTGTTGCTCAAGAGCTTCGATGAAAGCATTTAATTGTCTGCCATCATCAACGACCGCAGCACTGAACTGTTCGACACCACTGATTGCAGTACCGCCAGGACCGGTTGCAAATTGCTGAATGACGTCAGCAAAAGATGATACGGCTGAGAAGTCCGGCCCGAAGAAAGCCCAGTCAACGCCAAGGCGACGTAGCTTAGAACGCGAGACTTCATAAATTTTAACTTGAATCGCAACGTTAGGAACTGTTGTAACCTGCATGTTGCCAATCACACCTTCGGGGAAGAAGTCTTCCGCCAGTTGTGTTACCAGAGATACTTGTTCAGCATCAGGTAAGTATCCTGAAAGGACGACCCTGTTTGTAAGTCCGGTAGCGGTAACTTGTGAGGCAGGCAAGACCTTATTGATCGTTCGCTGAAGCGGGCGAACGTCAATGTTGACGGAAACACTCAGAGTTTGAGTGTTTCCTTGGTTGTCAACAACCGTCAACTTTGAAATGCCTGGCTTTAGGCCAGTCAGCAAAATTTCATTTGCCGACACAGCGCTGGCTTCGAGCACTTCGGGAACCTGAACCAGAAGTTTCGGAATTGGGTGCTCAAACCGTAGCGGCTGACTCGCACCAGCAATCAAGTCAAGTTCTGTCATGTTTTGGGTGACTAAAATTTGCTCGCCCGTTGCTTGGAAGGCAAACGTTGGGGAGTAGATCGCTATGGCAGCGATAGCAAAAACAATCAACCGCAGTGTGGGTCGCAAAATCATCCGTGAATCCTCGCGAAATGGCTTGGGCTAAGCCGTCTGTATTTTTCCCTAAAAGATCATCCTTGATCCATTGATTGCCAGCTAAACTGCAGTGGCTTAGCGGCAACCGTTAGGGGAACAACAAAATAGTTGTTTCACGAATAATCTATTCGAAACTATTCACCCGGATATTGATCGTCGCTGATTCCGCGTTCACTATCCCCGCGATCGTTAAAGTCAACGTCGTCGATGTTGTTTGCCCTGTTTGACGATCCATCACCCTCCGTTTCTTTAACACGCGAGCCGTCACTATTGAATTCAATCGTTCTAGACTCACTTCCGTGCCAAACTTCCATTTCCGTTTTATTCGTTTGAGACAGTTGCATTGGTACTTTTGCACCAAATGATTCGTCTTCTTGTTTTAGGATTTCGCTTTTGATTTCCTCAAGTTGCTCAACTTCACCATTGTTTTCTACATCGTCACCGCGAAGAACTAGTTTGATGCTACCAGTATCTTGAACAAAAACTAATGCTTCGGACTGTTTTTCAGTAACAATCAATCCAACGATCGAGGTTCGAGATTGGTTCTCTGACTTTTCAGAGGTATCAATTCTGGTTTTGTTGTTGATAGAATAAACCTGAAGGGCTTTCAAAAAAGTTCGTGAGGTTGTGGTTGTTTGGTTAGTTTTGCTATCACGCTGCTTAAAAACACCAATCACGTCAACTTTGTTGCCAGGTTCCAGTAGGTTTCCGAACGTGTCATCAGCAGCAAGACGAATCGCAAAAACCTTCATGTTTCCTGGAATTGTAGGCCTGATCAAGGTGTTTCGGTGCTGAATCGCTCCTCGAACAATCGGCATTCCTTGGCTCATTCGAGTCATGGTTACCATGTCGGTGATTTCTTCGATGTCCGAAACTGCGTCCGGCGGAATGATTGAACTTGGCCAACTCTCGATTTTGACGTTTTCTTCGGTTAAGACAGCTTTCAGGTCAAGTGGGCCTGTTGCGACAAGTACAGTTCCCATTGGAGTCGCTGTCGTTGCACCATCAACTTTGTTGTTCATAACTTGACTGATACCGATTGCGGCGACTATCCCGAAGCCAATCGATAGCACTAGTAGGATTAAGGACTTTGATTTCATGAGAATGAACCTAAATTTGATGTGTGGGGAAAGACATGTGTGGGGCACACTCGCCCTGTGTTATTCCAATAAACTGGCCGTGAAATCGTCCTTGAATTCTTCGCCGTTCCATGGCAAAAGGCGTGCCAGCAAATGATGCCAGCACGCTCCAAAATATCTTTCGGCTAGTTAGCTTCGACTTCCGTAAAAATCACCAGCAGGAACGATTTCCAATCAAATTCGTTAAAGGTCGTACCGACCTAATATTACGACTAGACCAGTTTTCCCATCCAAGCCAGATAAAGAACGGTTCCGATTGCCATTGGAATTCCATAAGGCAGTAGACGCATGGTTGTCTTGCGTTCGGTGGCGATTTGGGCAAGTTTTTCTGGGTCGCGAACGGTTTGGAATTCGTTCAGAATCATAAAGAACTGGAAGTAGTGCTTCTTGATGTCGCCAGCTGAGACAATCATGATAACGGCCATAATGCCACCTACGATTGTTCCCACGCAAAACGAGTAGAATACGATCGTTGCACCCAACCAAGAGCCAATTGCCGCCATCATTTTGGCGTCACCAGCCCCCATGCCACCAATGGCATAAGCAGGAAGTAGTGTGCAGAGACCGGCAATTGTTCCCAATAAGCTATACCACAGGCCTACGTGCCAGCCTTGGCCGGTGATTGCTCCGTTAACAGTGCAGAAAATCCACCCAGCGATGATCATCGGAAAGGTCAATTTGTTTGGCACTCGTAGTTCTTTGCCGTCGATATAGGCTGCAACAACAGCGAAAATACTGACAAACCAGAAAACCCAGTTGTCACTCATTAATGTCAAAAATTCGTTCATTTAAATATCCTTATGCACCCAGTCGAGGTTCCGAACGGCGATCGACTTTAATCGACCATAATCCGGTGTTAGGCTCGCAACGTCATCATGAAGCTCATGAACGCTGCAATGATCGTGAAAACGCAACAAATCATTCCGAATGCTTGTTGCTGCGCTCCTTGTGCCGCTAACCATTCCATTTGATTCTCTCGCTGTTGAATTGGGCAGATAGTTGGGTGGGGAAGCTTGTGTTGTTTTGATTTTTGAACTGCTTTGGATCAGCTCAAGTAAGTCAGCCGAACATTGTTCGAGCTTATTTTGTTTCATTTAGTTTAGTAAACTAAACAAGGGAAAAGCCCTCTCCAGCAAGGGGGCTGGAGGGGCGTATCCCGTCGTTTTTCGTTGCCAGCGGATCGCTTGAAGCGACCTGCCGACGAGTGCGGCGACGCCGCTGGTTTACCTAGTTAGGCAAGCCGCCAAGTTCGTTAGCTACGTTCTCGAACGCAGTGTTGGTTGCTGCACCGATAGCTTGAACAGCTGCGATACAAACGATAACGATCAAAGCAAGCATGATCGCGTATTCAACAGCTGTTGGACCATCTTCAGCTTGCATGAACTTCTGTACTTTTGTGATTAGCTTCTTCATAGTATCAAATCCTCCGACGGAATACCCTGATACAGGGTTGAACCACTTGGTTCAAAATTTAGGTGAGGCTCGACAAACAGTTTGTCGAGTTGGAAATAAACAACTGCACAAGCAGTTGCCAGAGCATCCGGAAGTGAGCGATCATTCGCTGACTTCTTTGACTCACCGAAACTTATGCCACAAAAGCCCAGAGTCAAACTTTAGGGGTTAAATAAAATGACATTTTTCCATAATCCATACCGTCTGTCCGTTCACGCGTGAAAATGCGCACGCCTGTGCCGGTTGTGCTACTTGTCTGGGCGTCCATTGGTTAGCCAAAAAGAATCGCTAGTGCGGTTTGGCTATAACCAACTTTCTGAAAGAAAGAACTTACAGAGAAATCCAATACCGTTGGCTTGCGTACTATTAGTGGCTGGGCCGCAAAGATCCGGCAAAGGTCATTTCACTTCAATAAGATTTATCACGCTTTGCGAACCAACGAGTCGAATCGCAACGGATTGCGCTACTTGCTTGAGGTAGAAAGAATCCAGTTCTCCACTCATACGCAAGACGCCATCTTCCACAGAGTACTGAAGGGCTTGAAGTTGAAGGTACCCTAGCTGTTCAAATGACTCTTGTAATCGTTGCTCGAGCATATTTGAAGACGAAGGCTGTTTTTTGGAAGTTTGAGGTTCAGGCATATTAACTGTCTTACCAGACGGAGAATCACTCGATGCAATCACCTTCCCCATCGGTTCCATTTGATGAATGCCATAAGCGATTAATCTAACAGATGCGACTAAGCCAAACCAGCTTACTATTGGGTTGGCTAATCACGAAATTTGTTACAACAATCATTTTTGTGTCCGAATTGCTTGTGAGAAACCCACTTCAAGCCCATGCTGCCTCGCTAGCGGATCAATTCGACAACGATCAGCGAGCTGCTGAAAACTCTCTTCTCCACTACCGATCAAGGAGTTTTCAAAAGCAAATCGAGCGGAGTAGCCAGGCAGCACAATTCGCGGATCCCACGCGTTTATCGGTTCAGCAGTTAATTCGTAAGTGTGTCCCACGAGGTTGTTAGTGCAGTTATTCGAAAACGTACTGTAAAATTCGGGTTGCCGAGCCAGTTGATTCATCCGATCGGCGATATCAACAAATAGCATCTGCACGCTTTCCGCATCGGCATTGATCGGAAACATCCAGACCCGGTCTTGCGGGCGCATCACCGTCCGAACGCCAATCAAATCCAATTCGTCTCCGATTACGTAGTTCAATTCGTAATTCCGGAAAATTCCTTTTATCGGTGAATACGACTCGCCTTTTTCACGACGGATCTCCACCGATACCGAAAAATATTTGGGCCCTTTCGCGGTGTCGACTTCAAACGTCAAAAAAGTATGGGCCAAGCCTTGCATCCATGTAAACTTTTGCACTAGAAACCAAACCCGCTGCAGTTCACTCAACTTAAAATCGAGTTGTTGGTAGGTCACGTCAAAATCACTTTCGCTGCGATACCGGCAAGTACGAAAATTCTGAACGCTTACCTTGTCTGCTTCAATTGAAACAATTGGTAATTTAGCTTGATCCGCTGCCCAAATTCGATCCGCCGATGGCTGCTGTAGCAATGTCAAGCAATAAACGCCGGCGATCGAGAATGACATCCGCTGCAGCCAAGCCGTTTTGGTTTTTCCCGTGAACCAAAACCACACAAAATAACTCAAGAAAAGGACAGCAAGAAACTTAGCCCCCCACGCTGGTAACAATTGGAAATGCCAGATGGCCCCGAACGCCCATGCACCCAGCACAATCGCGCTACACCAGGCCAAAGCCCACGCCAGAAGCAACCCCAATCCCAACCACTTGGACTTACATGTTTTCATTATTGCCGTTTACGGACTGGAAGCTCTTAGGCTGGATTAAACAAACTCGATTTTGAACACTTGCGACCACAACAT
>CAZORR010000044.1:0-17840 GCA_964582115.1 uncultured Pirellulaceae bacterium | reverse complement strand
GATCGTTGTTTCGTGTCGCCGACATCGCCAACGTTGCCCCGACTTCGGCCACTAATTCTCGTTTGGTCTGCGACTGAGTTCCGAAGTCCAACGAAGGGCTCATGTCGACCAGCAACTGCACCGCCATCTCACGCTCTTCACGAAACAGCTTGATGAACGGTTGATGACTTCGAGCGGTAACGTTCCAATCGATCGTGCGAACATCATCGCCGGGTTGGTAAGGGCGAACTTCCTCGAACTCGACACCGCGTCCCTTAAACGCCGAATTCCACGACCCAGCCAATAGCTCGTCAACTTTGTGAGAGCTACGAATCTGGATTCGTCGAATTTTCTGAAAGACTTCTTTGGGGATCATCGTTGTGTGCCGAATCAAAATTTCCGCCGGTCGACCGTGTCACTTAAACAAACTCTAGCCGTCACATCTACGGCATTGGAATGTGATTCAAAATCTGCATCACGATCGCCTCCGAAGTGAGTTCTTCCGCTTCTGCTTCGAAAGTTACCGCAACGCGATGCCGCAGTACATCCAGTGCAATCTCGCGAACGTCTGCTGGGGTGACGTAACCTCGACCGGCCAGGAAAGCGACCGCCTTTGCAGCCAGCACCAAGTTGATCGTGGCTCGTGGTGATCCGCCAAACTGAATCATCTGCTTCAAATTCAATCCGTAAGACTCTGGCGAACGAGTCGCCATCACAAGATCGACGACGTAGCCTTCGACTTTTTCATCGACGTGAATCATGTCAATCAATTTCCGCGCAGCCAAAATTTGTTCGGGGCTGGTGACAGCGTTGATTTCCACACTGGTCGATGTCTTACTCATCCGCCTTAAAATCAAAAGCTCCTCATCGCGATTCGGGTAGTCCACGACGACTTTGAGCATGAAGCGATCGGTTTGTGCTTCGGGTAGCGGATAGGTTCCTTCTTGTTCGACTGGGTTTTGAGTCGCCATTACTAGGAACGGGTTGTCCAGTTTGAAGGTTTCGCTGCCGATCGTCACCTGTCGTTCCTGCATCGCTTCTAGGAGCGCGCTTTGAACTTTCGCAGGCGCGCGATTGATTTCATCTGCTAATACCAGATTCGAAAACAGCGGCCCCTTCTGGACGACGAACGTTTGGTCTTGCGGCCGGTAGACTTGCGTACCGATCAAGTCCGCCGGCAATAGGTCGGGCGTAAACTGGATCCGTTGAAATCCGGTATTGATTGCTTTTGCGAGACTGGCAACTGCCGTCGTTTTGGCCAATCCGGGAACACCTTCGATCAGCAAATGGCCACCGGTCAGCAAGCCGACCAACATTCGCTGGACGAGTGTTTCTTGCCCGACAAGGACACGATTGACTTCCGTTACGATTTTACGAAACGGATCGCTGGCAGCTTGAATTTGAGTGCCAATCTGGTTGATTTGATCATGTGTGGTTGTCATGTCAGTATTCTTAATTCTGTATTATTTGCAGAAGATAGTCGTCGTTGCTGCCGATTTCTTGGCAGCGACTGGCAAAATTTCAGGTTTCAGACCGATTTCGATTCTCTAAAGTATCAGCTGCAAAATAAATGCCAATTTGGACCTCGATCTCCAATTCACCGCCCCTAGCCCTAATAAGGACTTTGCGTCGTATTGGAACAGGCCTGAGCTTCCGTTCCTTAAACCCGTAGCCCCGCTTTAGGTTCTCCGTTCAGAGGATTTAGTCAGGCGAAAACTAGGAGGGTGTATTAGATCCACTGTCGCAGACTTCGAAAAGCTAGAACGTCGAAGCTCGCGAGCTGATTACTGATCGCCGTCAAAATCGTTAACCACCGAACATCTTCACGTGACCGGTGACTCTTGAATAAGCCGCTGGTAATTGCCGCTGGTAATTATTAGCAAGTTCAACGGCAACGCTTCGATCATATCCTTTTGAGCACCTCAACCAACTGGGTAAACATGAAAAACTATGATCTAGTCGTTATCGGAAGTGGCCCAGCAGGTCAAAAAGGTGCTATCGCAGCTGCCAAGCTCCGCAAAAAAGTGGCAATCATTGAACGCGAACCTCGGTCCGTCGGGGGCGTTTGCTTGCACACGGGAACAGTCCCATCCAAAACCATGCGCGAAGCGATTCTATTCTTAACGGGATACCGGCAGCGAGGCGTCTACACACAACGGTTCGCGGAAAAGCGTCGAATCAGAATGGACAGCTTGCGAAAAAAACTCTTTGAAGTCGTTGAGCGTGAACGAAATGTAATCGTCGATCAACTCGAAAGAAATTTCGTCGACACCTATTATGGCAACGCAGAATTCATCGACGCCAACTCCATTCAAGTCGACGGCAACATACTTCACAGCGAAAATTTTCTGGTTGCAACGGGAACGAAACCATCTCGCCCGGATCACGTTCCGTTTGATGGTGCTCGAATTTTCGACAGCGATGAGATCCTAACCATCAAAGAAATCCCTCGATCGATGGTCGTGATCGGCGGAGGCGTCATTGGCCTTGAATACGGCATTATGTTCGCAGTACTAGGCGTCAAGGTAACCATCGTTGATGGTCGCAAGCAACTATTGAATTTTTGCGATTCTGAAGTCGTCGACCATCTTATCTTTTCCGCCCGTGCCCTCGGCATCGTTTTTCGATTGGGAGAAAACGTCGTGTCAGTCGAGACACTGGACGATCGAAACGTCATGGTTGAACTCGAAAGCCAAAAGCGAATCTTGGGCGAGACGGTGTTTTTCAGCGTTGGAAGAGAAGGCGACACCGCGGGTCTGAATCCAACCGCCGCAGGACTAACCACTTGCAAGCGAGGAAAACTAGAATGTAACGAGTATTTTCAGACATCGGTTCCTAACATCTACGCCGTGGGAGATGTGATCGGATTCCCGTCGCTCGCCAGTACTTCCATGGAGCAAGGGCGGCAGGCAGTCAATCACATTTATGGTACCAAATACCAGCGTCCAGATCATATTCCCTATGGGTTGTTTACGATTCCCGAAATCGCGATGATCGGAAAAACAGAAGAAAACTTGACTGCCGAGAAAGTTCCATTTGAAGTTGGGATTGCGAAGTTTGAAGAGCTGGCCAAGTCTCAAATTAGCGGGGAACATGCTGGGATTCTCAAAATTCTGTTCCACCGAGAAACTCGAGAGCTGCTGGGAGTTCATATCATTGGTAGCACCGCAACCGAGATCATTCACATTGGGCAAATGCTTATCGCCTTTGGCGGTAAGATTGACTATTTCTGCGACACCATTTTCAACCACCCTACTATTGCCGAAGCCTACAAAGTCGCAGCCTTCGACGGCATTAACCGACTTTGCTTACATGCGACAAAGCCTCAAGCAAACGAGTCGCAAGCCGATAAAAAACCAGCGGCAGCTCCCATTGATCTTTTGACAAACCTTGGGGCGACAACGACCATTCATATACCGACGGTCAACTAAAAATATCTTCGGACACGTAGAACGCGGTAATTAATTGGACAGGTGGTTCGCCGTGTCAGCTGAACTGCTTCTAGCATCCGTCTTAACAGAGGTTTAGCGAGTTCACTTCGGGCAGATTAGCCTAAAGGCATTACTACGAACACACCACGTAAAAAATGCCGTCTCACGCTAAGACGCAGAAATGATTGTCTGTTCTTTGCGTCTTCGCGCCTTTGCGCGAGGTCAAATATAAGCTTCGTCTTTGATTCAATATTTGCCTCTTCGGTAAGCAACATCGAAAGCAACGATTCCAACGGCGAGCATTAGCAGCACCACCTAAAACGATCATCAAAACAATAGTTCGGTGATTGGATTTTTCAATTGCGACTTGAGCAACAGGTACCGCTTGACGTTGACTACTATTAGCAGTCCCGCAGTACGAGCAGTGTACTTACATACACGCTGGAGAGCTGCCCACGCTGTAGACGCCACTACACTGAGCGCATTTAATTTGAATCACAAAACCGCCCTAAACGTGTTTTTTTCGTCTATTACGTTACCTGACACACAATATCAACTAGATCGCGTGAGCCATGCAAACTTTGGCTGATTCGTTACGGTGACATGGGCTGTAGCAAATTTAAGGCCTTACTCAAGTTGTGAGCTGAAACTGCTCCCTCACAAAAGATCTCTTATTTGTAATGCCAACTAAACCTATTGATTTACAACCTAATCTTGATTAGACTTTAAACGACAATAAATCACTGCAACCTGATATCTTTCCTGCCTAAAAGTCCTGCTATGAAGACTACAACACAGTTCCTGTTTGGAGCAGCTTTCCTTCTCACCACAATACTGCCAATTACCGCTTCGGCCCAAATCGAGACTGTAGGAGGGAGTCCGTCGTCGGCCCAAATCGTGGTAGAACAATTCATCACAGGTGCTCCGGACGTCGATGATGCTTTTGCATTCGAGCTCGGTCAGATTGAAGTTGGTGGTGATGAGGATGATTTCCTAGTCGTCGGTGTCGCCTTTGAAGGGAGTGGGCTGATTCCTGAACTAAATGTGAATGGCAGCTTAGTAGGAGAGCCAAATGTACAATCAGACAACGATGGAATTCAAACCGCTATTTTTGTGATCGACGATGTCAGTGGTCTTGTCGATTTAAGATTTGAAACTTTTTTTGAAATTCCCTCTCCTGGCTTTTATGCAGCTTCGCTTTCAGGTGTTGGTGGAATTGAAACATCTGGCGTCGACAACTCGCCAGGGGGAGGTTCAGTCCTTTCCTCAACACTCACTGGAGTTGGAGAAGGCTCTTTTGTTCTAGGAGTATATTCAGACCAGCAAGGTGCTTTTACAAACATAAGTCGATCGGGAAGCGACCTGCCCGAGGTTAGTAATTTTGGTTCTAACAACTCAATCGGTGGCGAACTTGTTGGTTCGGTTGTCGCCGGGTTTGGTACTGGAGAAGATTTAGAGGTAGAGTTTAATGACAGTGCCAGTTTTGTTCAAAGCGGCAACAATCCAGGATTTCACAATCGCTCCAACTTTAGCTTCGTATCACTTACACCTGCCCTCTCAGCCGTACCAGAACCAGGTTCTGTAATCGTGTTGGCATTGGCTGGACTAGCCGCGACAACACGTCGACGTCGATAAAGCAACACTGGCAAGGCTGACAAAAATTCAAAGCCCTTCTTGGCTCACATGTAGTGAAATACCAAGAAGGGTTTTTTCGTGTCTTATCCGTCATCAAAATTACAGCGTCGATGCTGGTGTCAATTTGGCTGATCCGGGCTGGTTCAAATAACGGCGTCTGAACGACATGGTCACCATCCTTACTAAAAAGTTAGCAACCGGCCAGATAGTAAACAGGCAAGCAAACAGCACCACAAACACCTCTAATAAGGCCTCGCCGCCGCCTAGCTGCAACTTGAATTCGTCTGACATTCCGCTTAACGTCATGAAAATGCACCAGCAAAAGACTGACACTAACAGCGGCACACGCCAAGCCGAAGCGGCCTCAACGGGGCTGGTCGCATGCGCCTGATATTTCTCTTCGGCAACACCCAAGCGAAACCCATGAGTCTTAATACCGATACGCCCCACCGCTTGCCCAACCAACGTGCTATACAGAACCACAGCGATGGGAAAAAGATTGTTCGCCCCCAGTATTAGGCTTCCATTGAGATGGTTGAAATGCACTAACTCGGGAATCGCTACCACCAGCAAGCCACCCAGCGCACCAATCACCCCGCCGGCAAATGCCGCCAGCGTACCTGGCCTAGTCAGACCACCAAACAATGCTCCAAGAATTGCGAGCCCTACTTTGGCCAATGCGAAACTTAACAATAGCCCCAGCAAGCTGGCAGGGATGACCAGAAACATACCGCCAGCATGAAAGCCATTTTCGCCATGAACTGCTTTTGACAATTCAACGATGACGACCAACCAAATTGCAAACAGGCTCCCCGAGCAACTGATCCAACTAACCGCGTCTCCATGTCCAGCCAACCAAGACACCGTCGTCGACTCCGGATTCTTCTGCGTTGATATCAGTGGTTCTGGCATGACGACTTCATCGCGAGCATCTCCATCCGATTCAACCTGCACCCGTTCAGATACCGCCAAATCAGCATTCTCTCCGGTCAAACCATTCGACAATGACCGTGGCTGCTCCCACCGTTTCAGTCGAACTTTACCAAACCTCTTTTGAAAGCTCCCTGAAAGCAAAATCGCTGGATAAAAAACCGTTACCAAAATAGCCGCAATGACTCCTCCTACGGTCATCAACCCCGTAAGCGCTGCTTTGTCCAACAATTGATTTAACAATGCCAAACTGAACGCGACCAAGAACATCAAAATCAACATTTGACGAATTCGAAACTGAACATGACACGGCGGTTCGGTGTACGGTTTGCGTCCTGCCATAGCGTTATGATGAGCAATCTGCTTTGCCACGGAAACACGAGCGGCAACCTGAAACCACAACGACCCAAAAAACAAAAACACAAGGCAAGAACCGCTGCCAAACAGAACTACTTTACTACTAGCAGAAACAACTGCTTCGGCGAGCATGAACGCCACCAAAAAGGCAACGTTGGCTGCCAGTGCAGCAATCGCAGACGGATTCAAAGGCTTGCCAAACATCCAGTTAATGCGACTTCCAATCGCTACCACACAACCCCATGAAGCGAACAGAGGGATTGCCAATCCAATGAAAGTACAAAGCGAACTCGCCGCGCCCACGAACACCATCTCGATGACCGAATTGCGAATCCCGCTCTGCACTTCAAGCACAATCGAACCGACTAGCGTCAATAGGAACCCGGTAAGAAACAGAGCCCCAGCCGAGCGATTGACTAAATCATTTTCGTCGATTGTTTTTTCCAGCAGCGCATCGATACTGTATGATTGCAAATCGGTTGAACGGTTAAGCATTAAAGCCCCGGGAAAGATCAATTAATACCGACTTGCCAAAAGAAGCCTAGTCGAGTCGGCTTTAAGAAACCTAGCTCTGAAAACTGCGTGATAGAGCACTCTCAGGCGAATCGAATTAGACACACACGCAAAAAGCACTGGCTGGTCGGATTCTAACGTTTGTACGGCGAACCAAGTGCACGGCCTAGCGGCGTCCAAAACCACGATAAGATTCGCGAAAATCGGCCATTACATCGGCTTAGGTCTTGAGAAACGAGCCTGTTTGTTCGACGATGCGTGCGGCTTTTATAAACAACTGAACGAACATTTGAACTTTGGAGTGATTCCCACCATGCCTGAAAAAGTAGTCATTATCGGAAGTGGTCCCGCTGGCTGGTCTGCTGCTATCTACGCCGCGCGTGCCAACCTGAACCCGCTGGTCTTTGAAGGCACCTACGAACCCGATGGTGTTCACATGATTCCACTAGGGCAGTTGGCATACACGACCGAAGTCGAAAACTATCCTGGCTTTCCCGCTGGCGACATTTTCTCTTTTGTTCGCAGCGCTGTAGACAGCTCCCGTGAATGGAACTTCCCTGGCGCTCCAGAAGGCCACACCAAAGACGGCAAGCCTCACTATGCCGTCCAAGGCCTAGAGCTGATGGAATTGATGCGACAGCAAGCCGTCAATTTCAACACACGCACCATCGAAGACGATATCGTCGACATCGATATCAGCAGCAAACCCTACAAAGTTATTCGCCGTAATGGTGAAACCGTAGAGACTCACGCAATCATTATTGCCACTGGTGCTCGGGCAAACTACTTGGGTCTCGAATCAGAAGAAGCCTACAAGAACAAAGGCGTGAGTGCGTGTGCGGTTTGCGATGGTGCGTTGCCATTATTCGTCAACAAAGAACTAGCCGTGGTCGGTGGTGGTGATTCAGCGGTTGAGGAAGCCTCTTACTTGGCCAACTTGGATAGTTGCCCGCAAGTCCACATGGTCATCCGTCGCGATCAGATGCGAGCGTCACCCATTTTGCAAGACCGAGCGATCAATAACCCTAAAATCACGATCCACTGGAATTCAGTCGTGGACGAAGTTTTGGGCGATGAAAAAGTCGTTACGAGCATTCGCCTAAAAAGCACAACCGACGAATCCACGAAAGAGTTGAGCGTCGGTGGGATGTTTGTGGCGATCGGGCACACACCGAACACCGCGTTTTTAAACGGAAAAATTGACCTGAACGACAAAGGTTATATCAATTGGACCAAGTCCTTCCGCACCGACACCAGTGTTGAAGGGATTTTTGCTGCAGGAGATGTCGCTGACGATTACTATAGGCAAGCAATTACCAGCGCTGGCACGGGCTGCATGGCGGCTTTGGATGTCGAACGCTGGTTAACTGACCAAGGGGTGGCTTAAGGCTGTCAGCTGACAACCACTTAGCTCCCTTCGAAAACATAGCTTTACCTACGCAGCGAGTTGAACGATGAGTGATCAATCTTTCCGAGATCGAGAAATCCTTACGGCGGCACATGCAAAAGGACTCGGTGCGACCTTCGGCGCCTTCCTGCGCCTGTCCGGCCCCGGATGGTTGCAAAGCGCGATCACGCTTGGCGGCGGCTCGCTGGGAAGTGCGCTGTACCTAGGCATGATCGGCGGCACCGGAATGCTGTGGGTGCAACTGGTGGCCATCTTGATCGGTGTGGTGATGCTGTCTGCGATCAGCTACGTAACGCTTTCCTCGGGCAAGCGACCTTATGCGGCAATGAATCAACATGTGAATCCGGTTTTAGGTACGGCCTGGGTCACTGCCACCATTTTGGCAAACATGGTTTTTATCTTGTCTCAGTTCAGCCTGTGCTTTGACGCATTGCAAACTAACTTGATACCAGACTTGAAGAACACTTGGGATTCAAAATTAATCGTTTCTGGCATCATTGGTGCAATCGCTTTGGTGATCGTCTTGATGAGCTACAAGCCAGGGGCAGCCGCGAAGATATTTGACTGGCTCCTAAAATTGATGGTCGGCTTCGTGGTTTTGTGCTTTGTCGGTGCGGTGGTAGTGCTTTTCCAACAAGGCAGCATTGACTGGAATACGATCGGCCAAGGATTCATTCCAACCTGGGAGTCATTGAACACTTTGTCCCCTCAGCTCGCTCCGCTAACTGAAGGCTTAGATTCAGCCAGCTTCTGGACCGCCGAAGTAAATCGATCAAGACAGACAAGTATGGTTGCGGCAGCAGCAGCGGCTGTCGGGATCAACATGACTTTCTTGCTGCCGTACTCGATGCTTGCTCGCGGTTGGGATCGAACTTTCCGAGGCTTGGCTCGTTGGGATTTAGTAACCGGCATGGCAATCCCTTTCGTTTTGGTGACTAGCTGCATTGTGATTTCTTCCGCAAGTGCTTTTCACGGCAAAGCGGCCGATAGTATTTTGAGTAGCGACCCGACGGTGGTAGAAGCGAGTCCGTTCTTTGAAGGTCTTTCAAAGCCAGTCAGCAAACGAATTGCTGCGTTAGCGGATTCTGATGCCGCGGCCGAACTAGCAAAAATCAACGCGATGACGACCAGTGCTCGGGAACCTTCACTACACAAAAAACAAGTGAAAGCCAAACAAACCGCCATGACCGCGTTGATGGCCGACTACATTAGTAAAATGCCAGAGAACGAACGCAAGCTGGCTTTAGCAACCATTAAGCCGGACTCTAAGCTACTAGCATTGTCGCTCGAACCACTACTCGGAAAGCGTTCCGGAACCGTGTTCGGACTCGGCGCATTGGCCATGGGTTTTTCAACGATTGTCGTTTTGATGCTGATCAACGGTTACGCATTCGCTGAAATCGCGGGTCGTCACGACAGCCGCGTGATTCGATCTTTCGGAGCAATGATTGCCTTGGCCGCTGGCATTAGCTGGGTTTGGCTGTGGGTTGGTGGATCGAAAACATACCTGTTGATCGTCGCAGGAACCTTCGCTGCGGTGCTATTGCCGATCGCCTACCTTGCATTCTTTTTAATGATGAACAATCGAGCCTTACTAGGCGACGATAAGCCACGTGGTTTGTCCATGATCATCTGGAACTTGCTGATGATTACTGGCGTCGCTGGAGCGGTGGCTGCGGCCTACATTTCCGTGAAGGGCAAATTGTCCCCCGGTTTTATCGATTCGGTATCGTCCGGTAGCGGTGTACTGAATGGCACGCTAAACGATGGATTGATCGTTGGCGGCATTATTACGTTCGCGTTGCTGATGCTGATCGGTTTTTCCGCCCGAAATCGCAACGTCGGTTCTGAATAAAAACTTACTTACCGCTACAATTCCAACATCCATTTATCGGCCTTACCGCCGTCACCCAATCCATCACCGAACAACCTCATGAACAAAATCTCCGTCGTCGACGCTCGTCAGGAAACCACCATTGGCAGCACTGGCACTCTACAAGGCTGGGTTCGCACTCGGCGCGATTCCAAAGCTGGTTTTAGCTTCATCGAAATCAACGACGGCTCCTGCCAAGGCAACATCCAAATCATTGCCGAAGGATCCTTGTCCAACTACGAATCCGAAATCAAAAAGCTGACCGCTGGCTGCAGCATCTCGGCGACCGGTGAAATCAAAGAATCTGGCGGCCGCGGACAAAGCACAGAAATGCTGGCCACTGAAATTGAAATTCACGGCTGGGCGGATCCGGAAGAATACCCGCTACAGAAAAAACGGCACAGCTTCGAAAAGCTTCGCGAGTGGGCTCACCTTCGCACCCGCACCAACACCTTCGGCGCCGTTGCGCGAGTCCGAAACTGCATCAGCAACTCGATTCACCAGTTCTACCAAGAACAAGGATTCCTGTATGTCAACACTCCGATCATTACCGCGAGTGATTGCGAAGGGGCAGGGGAGATGTTCCAAGTCACCACAATGGACTTGCAACACATTGCAAAAAACAAAGTAGAAAAACTAGACTACAAATTTGATTTCTTCGACAAGCCCTCTTACTTGACCGTTAGCGGTCAATTGGAAGCCGAAACCTACGCCTGCGGTTTGGGAAAAGTTTACACGTTCGGCCCCACCTTCCGCGCTGAAAACTCCAACACCTCGCGTCACTTGGCCGAGTTTTGGATGGTGGAACCGGAAGTCGCATTCAACGATTTGAATGACAACATGGATTTGGCAGAAGCGTTTCTAAAACGAATTTTCTCAGACGCTTTGGAAAAGTGTGCCGAAGACATGCAGTTTTTCAACGACCGAATTGATGAAGAAAAAACACTGATCGAGCGCATGCAAAAAATCATCGCGAGTGATTTCAAACGTTTGCCGTACACCGAAGCGGTCGAGATCCTGGAGAACTGCGGTCAGAAATTCGACTTCCCGGTCAAGTGGGGCATCGACTTGCAGAGCGAGCACGAGCGTTATTTGACGGAAAAACATTTCGATTGCCCTGTGATTTTGTTCGACTACCCGGACACGATCAAACCGTTTTACATGTATTGCAACGATGACGGAAAAACCGTTCGCGCGATGGACGTATTGGTCCCCGGTGTGGGCGAAATCATCGGCGGTTCACAACGCGAACATCGCTTGGACGTCCTAGAGGCTCGAATGAAGTTGCAGGATTTGGACATCAACGAGTACTGGTGGTACGCTGACTTGCGTCGTTACGGCACCGTTCCTCATGCGGGATTTGGCTTGGGGCTTGAACGAGCCGTTCAGTTCGTGACTTCGATGAGCAACATTCGCGACGTGATCCCATTCCCTCGCACCCCGGGCAACGCGGATTTCTAGAGCCAATATAAACGTAGTGGACGAGGCAACGAGTCCACTACTAAGACTGCACTAACCTGCTTTATCGCTGCCGTCTTGGCACAACAATAGTAGGTAAGCCGAAGGCGCGAAGTACAGCGCCAAGATCGTCGCGCCGCCAACTCCACCGGCAATCGCTACCGCCAACGGTGGCCAAAATCCACCACCGGCAATGATCAGAGGTGTGAAGCCAGCCATCGTCGTCAACGACGTTGATACGATGTGCCGCGTTGCCACCGAGACCGTTTCGACGACGGCTTCGCGATTGCCTGCACTCGCTTCGGGATTCCCTCGCAATGCGGCCAGTACAACGATGGAGTCGTTGATTGCCACGCCCATCAGCCCCATGGCACCAACGATTGCCATAAAACCAAACGGATATCCGAATACCCACAACGCCCCCAATCCTAATCCGATTGACAGCAATCCGACCGATCCCACGATCAACGCCAACCGAAACGAACCGAAGGAAAGCACTAGTGTGGCGATCATCAGCACCACCAAAATCCCAACGTTAGACATTAAGTTACCGACGGCTTCATCTCGCTTGGCTGCCTCGCCGCCAAACTTCAAAGAATAACCAGCAGGCAAAACGAATCCGCTATCCGCCAATCGTTTTTCAAAAGCGCCCAACACTCTTGAAGGCAACATACCGGCTGGGATAAACCCTTGAATTTCATTCACTCGTACGCCGTCGATATGCTGGATCGCACTATATTCTGATTTTGATTTAAACTCACCCAATGCGGTCACTGGCACGCCTCGATACACGTCACTAGCGGATCCGTTCGCATCTAAATTCACGACATCCAAAGAAGCCAAGTTGGCAAACTTAGATCGGTATTGATCGTTCAATCGCACACGCACTGGCATTTCTTCGGTCGCTTCAATAATGCTTCCGCCGATCTCTCCTTCGGTAGCAGCATTGATCTGATTAGCAATCTCCGTCAGGCTTAGCCCCGCAGCTTTGGCGTTTTCCACATTCACGTCCAACGAAACTTTCAACAGCGTTTCGTCGAGTTCGGCTCGTGTATGAATCACACCGGGAGTACCGACTAAAACTTGTCGAACTTCCATTCCCAAGGTTTGCAAGCGATCTAAGTCCGGCCCAAACAATCGCACTTCAACCGGTGCGTCAAACGGCGGTCCTTGTTCAAGTTGCCGGACGAGCACGCGAGCATGAGCAAATTTCGCGTTGAGCAAGGTTTGCATTTGATGGATCTTTTCTTTCTGTCCTTCAAACGAATTCAGCTGCACAATCGCTTGAGCATATTGCGAAACATTCGCACGCCTTGCAATCAAGTTGTAATAAAAAGTCGGCACACTTTCACCCACAAACCAATCGACTCGGCGAACGTCTGGATCTCGCATCAACAGTTCGCGGATTTGACTGGTGGTATCCAGTGTACTGGCAATCGAACTGGTTGGGCCTAGTTCGACTTCGATATGTAGTTGATCGCGATCTGCCGGCGGGAAAAACTGTTCATCCAACTGAGTCGCGCTAACGAAACCGGCCACTGGCAGAATCAACCCCAGCATCACTCCCAGAACCGGTCGACGATAAACAAACCTCAAACTCGCTCGATACCAATTCGCCAGCCATCGGTTTGAGAAACCATCATTCCAAATTGACCGTCGCCCGCCTTGCTCGGTCGGAGAGATCAATTTAGCTGACACCGCGGGGATGACGGTCATTGCCAAAAACAGACTGCTAAAAATTGCGATCACCACACTCGTCGCGATCGACCAAACAAACTCGCCTGCCGGTCCCGGCATCAACGCGATCGGAGCAAACGCAAACGCGGTTGTTAGCGTCGACCCCAACAGCGGCAGCGCTAGATGTTTGATGCTGGCTGAAACCGCTTCGCTGGCAGATTTACCGTTTCTGATTTTGATTGTCATTTCTTCGACGATGACAATCGCATTGTCAATCAACAACCCCAACGCAATGATCAGTCCCGTAATTGACATTTGGTGAATTGGGATCGACATCAGATTCATCCCAAACAACACCATCAACGCTGCCAGCGGCAACGCCATGCTGACGACAACCGCGCTCCGCCACCCCATTAAAGCTAGGATCACCAAAAATACCGCCGCTGCACCTAGCAACAGGTTCTTGATCAAGGATGTCAGTCGAGTCGCAACGTAATCGTTTTGGGTGAACATGCGATCCAAGGTGATGCCGGCTGGCAATTCATCTTCGAAGGCATCTAGTGCAGCTTGAAATCTTTCATTCCAACGATCGATTCGCAAATTCCGGCGAACAAACGTTCCCAACACAACCGCCGGGCGTCCCTCAATAACAGTAACATTATCGGGTGGGTTGGTTACGGACCGCTGGACCGTTGCCAAATCACTTAATCTGACAAACCCGCCTTCGTTCTGATAGCGAATGGGAGTATTTTCGATTTGCTGAATGGATTTAAACTCACCCGCGATTTCAATTAACAGATTTTCATTATCGTTTCGTAGTTGTCCGGCAGCCACTTTCGGGTCAGCGACAGTAAGTTGCCGTGAAACCTCGGCCACACTTAGGCCGTAGGCGACCAGTTGTTCTGAATCAAGCGTGATTAATACTTCTTCAGACGGCTGCCCGAAGTAATCTATTTTTTCAGTTCCTTGAACGGACTTGATCCGATCTTCTAGCTCTTCGCTCCAACGCGTTAGAACCGAATAGTTGACTTCGCCACTTTCTTGCTGCCAACGCAACGCCGTCAATGCCGCATAGGCCTTAAATTCCAATTTGTCGAAACGCGGCCTCAACACCCCAGCAGTCAGGTCTCCCTCGGCATCCGCTAAGCGGTCGCGAACCTTCGACCAAACTCGGTCGCCATCAACAACATCGTCTCGTAGTTCAATCGCAATCGTCGAAATCGACTCGCGCGACGTCGACCGTAATTCCTTGATCTCCGAAAGCTCCGAAAGTTCCTTTTCGATGACTTCCGTTACCTGCGACTCGACCAGAGCAGCGTCGGCTCCGGGGAACACCGTGTGCACCAACGCTCCCCGTTCAATTAACGGTGGATCTTCCATCCGTGGCAACACCACATACGCCGACAGACCACTCACGATGATCAAGCTGATCGTCAGGTACAGCAATCGCGGGTTGGAGTGGAAGATATTCATTCAATCGGTATTTAATTTCGTGCCACAAAGGCAGTTAGCGTCGGTTATTAGTCAAAGGACTCAAAGAACCTTAAAGGGCAGGGGAGAGGACTATTCGTTATTCGGTGTTAAAGAGCTGGCGGTTTTGCGATAAGGTCATCAACTGGCTTCAATACTTCTGCCAAAGAAACCAGTTGCCCGCCGGTAACACGATGCAATCCGTCAGCAACCACTAAGTCGCCATCGACAATCGTGCCTTTGACGAGCATTCGGCTAGCGTCCGTTTTTATGACTTCAATGTCACAGCGTCGAACTCGGTAAAGCTCTGGTTGATCCACGTCTGGCGCCAACGTCATTAAAGACGACAATCCGCGAACGCCGCGAGTAACGGCCGTGTTTGGCACCCAAAAACCGCTCGTATTCACCTCAGTGGTGATGTTGATTCGGCATAACTGCCCCGCGACGATCGCTTGAGTCGTTTCAGGCGCGAACTCGAACAAAACTGCTTGCGTGCGGGTGCTGATATCGAGCTCTTTGATTTTGGCCGACGCGGTCACGTCATAAGACGCTTGTCCAACGTCAACGGTATACTGTTGGCCGACGGTAATCTGAGCCGCGACATCAACCGGCACACCGATCCAAGCTTCCAATTTGTCTTGTTCGACCAACTTACAAATCGGATTCGACGGCTGCACAATGCTGCCCGGATCCAAAAAACGTTTCGTGATCGTACCCGCGTACGGAGCGACCAAGCTACTTTTACCGATCGCAATTTCGACCTCTTTCACCTCCGCTTCCAACTTGGCAACGGTTGCTTGTTGAGCAGAAATTCGCTCTTGGCGAGTACCCGCCTGAAGCTCATTCATACGTTCTACCGTCGACTGCCAACGAGCCTTTGCCCCCTGCACATCGAACTTTGACTGTTCGTACTCCTCGACTGGAATCGCCTTCTTGGCCACCAACGCTCGTCGTCGTTTTGAACGTATCACAGCGTTGTCGTATTCTGACTTAGCCGCCGCAGCTTCAGCAACGGCAGCTGCAATTTGCTCGTCCCGTGGGCCGGCCGTTAGTTCTTCCATCACGTACTTACATTGATCCAGACTCGCCAGAGTCGCTGCACGCTGAGCCATCAAAGTCGCGACGTCCATTTTTGCGATCACTTGGCCGGCTTCAACTTGGTCGCCATCGTCAATGAGAACTTCACTGATCTTTCCAGTTATCTCAAACGCCAACTCGCTGCTGCGGCGTGCTCGAACGACTCCGGTGTAACGACGCGATTGCTCAATCGAATCGACAAAGTGAATTCGTTGCACATTGACGGGAAGAATCGTTTGGTTGCTGGCAACATCGACTTCACTGTGATCCGCTTGAGGGCCCCAGCTAACTGGCAGCCAATCTTTTTGATAAGCCACGACTCCGGCAACAATCACCAGCAACAGTAACGCAGTCAAACTCACAAGCTGAAGTTTTGATACAGCCAAAAACACATTCGAATGCAATTTCGGATCGGACTTGGTTTTTGAGGTACTACTCATCGCACAGTACCTCGCATTGAATCTGTCGTTCTAATTCCTGCGCGTCGTATTCCGAAGACAGGGGAGCCCAACCTAGTCCATCCATTAGTATGGCAGTGTGACGGTGCACCAATTCGAATGGATCGCCCACCCCAAGATGTGGCAACGCCTCCATCCGGTCGGCCAGTGCAAAGCCACCACTACTGAGTGACCACAGGCCGAAGACGAGTTTTTCTGGTGTGACTCCTGGAGCCAAATCCTCAGCCGAAACTGCATCGCGGACAATCCCTGCCACGATGTCTAGGCAACGGACTTCAATGCTGTTGATTTCATTTTGTCGTTTTTCCGAAACTTTCTGACGCACTGACGGCAACATCAGGATTTGCTCAAGCATGAAAAAGTCAGGGTAAGCGTTAACAAACTTTTCTGCGGCTTGCCCAACCGCCAGCATTCGAAAACGCGACGCTCCTTTAAACTGAGCCGCCTGTTTGAACATTTCAAATCGCTTGGTAACCGTCGCGATCGCCAGAGCAACAATGATCTCTTCTTTGTTAGCGAAGTGGTTGTACACCGTTCCCTTCGAATACTCCACCAATCCCGCAATCCGCTCCATGCTCAGCCCGTGATATCCGTGCTCGACCAAGACCGACTGCGCAACTTCCAAGATCCGCTTTTCGCGAAGCTGAATTTCCTGTTGTTTGGGGGACAATTGGATCATGCAGGATTCTTGACCAACCGTCAGAAAATGCAAACTTAAACATGTTCAGCTCGCCTGCAATTCAATAAAGTGTTCGGATAATAACGATTCTCCCACTACGAAGGAGTCTCCGTTCAAACACAGACACCCTACCGTGACAGCGATGGAATTGGCCAAATCAGTAGCATGGCTGATTGACCGCCGGTTTACCCGTTAAATTCTCGCCTTGGCCAGATCAATTAACTCGGCGACCAAAAACACGGAACCGGTGCAACAAAGTAGGCCCTTTGGCTGCAGTGAATCGATGGCGGCCTGCCAAGCCAAAACCGGTGTTGGTGCTATGTCAATTTCGATATCAAGCGATTGTTGCTGAGCCACCTTGGCGGCGATTTCGAACAACTCGGCAGCATCAACGCCACGTGGATTGTTCTGGTATTTAGTAATCCATACTTGATCAAACGCGGGCAGGAGGACTTGCAAAATCCCCTCGTAGTCCTTGTCAGTGCTGATCGCGAGTATCAACGACTTCTTATGCGTAGTTGACCAACCCGTCAATTCTGACTCTAGCGTTTGCAAAAGCACATTTGCCGAAGCAACGTTATGTGCGACATCCAGCACAACTGTCGGCGAAGTGCCAATCACTTGCCCACGACCGTCAAGTTCTGAAGCCAACAAGCCTTTGGAAATCGCGTCCGCACCGATTCCCCAGTCTTGATGAGCATTCAGAACTTCGATCGCAGTGACGGCTAGTGCGGCATTGACGCGCTGATGCTGGCCCAGCATCGCAACTCGTAACCCCTGCCGATCAAACTCGGCTGGCATTTGGTCAGCAACCTCAGGATCACTGCCATCAACATTATTCTGAAAATTCAATTTGCCTTGGCAATTAAACTCAAAGCTGCTGCTGGCAACTTGT
>CAZORR010000043.1:0-17942 GCA_964582115.1 uncultured Pirellulaceae bacterium | reverse complement strand
AATCAGAATTTTGCTGTCACTTTTAAATCTCAACTTTCAACTTTTCGCTAAATCGTCGCTGCACTATCATCCCCAGCGTAATGAACCGTAACGATCAACAATATAATTGGGCAGCTCGGATAGAATCCGTTGTTGTAGTCGCAATGATCTTGGGAGTGCTGTCACTTTCAGGATGCATCACGGCTCAGACACGCGCACTATGGAGCGCAAGCGCGGTCGCCAATTTAGGCGGGGCAAGAAGCATTGTTGAAGTCGAAAAAGTAGACCACAGTCCGCCGACACAGCCTTGGAGCAAATGGTGGCAGGAAGTAGAACCTCCCAGCCCGAGGACTTTGTTTTTGTTGCGCCGTTATGATTTGGAACAGGCGAATTTAGAGTCGCCCGACAAAGTCATTCTGTGGTTACATCAATTAATACAAGAACGTCCGTCGTTGGAAGAGGTCCATGCACTGGCTGAATTGGCAGAAAAACAAGCTCGTTGGTCGGCCAACACGGGTGATTCGCAGCGAGCGACTCGGATGTACGCCACCGCAATCATTCACGCGTACAAGTTTCTGTTCGACAGCAACCTCAATATCGCTCGAAACGCATACGATCCACAGTTCCGTAGTATCTGCGATATTTACAATCGCTCACTTGAATCGCTGTTGCGAACGATTATCACCGACGAAAAGTTTGGCAATGATTTTCAAGCCGTTATTGGAACCATCGATCAAGGCATTCAGTTGACGGTGGAAATTGACGGTCGTTGGACGAATCAGTTGTTTGAGCGTTTCGAATTGGTGAGTGATTATCGTACGAGTGGATTTGCAAGCGAACACCGCACGTATGGGCTTGGGGTGCCACTAATAGCCGTCCGGAAAGGGGCTCAGCAGCACGAAGGTGCGTTTGAAAAATACTATCCGCCGGAACTGACCATCCCATTAACCGCGTTTTTGCATTTGCAACCAAGCCGTGCAGTTGCTCCTGCTGCAGGCGACGCCAATGTTGATGCGAATCCGCCCACCATACAAACTGCGGTCTTATCGCTGTACGATCCACTGGAAAAGACCACTGCGGTAACTGGAAACGTTACCTTGCCGCTTGAGAGTGACCTCACTACGCCATTGGCGTATGGGCTAAAAGACCCACTGGTCAATAAAGGTGTGTTGGCGACAGGTTCCTTGTTGAATGCCGAGTTCGCTCCGGAATCCTACGGCATGTTCATGATCGAACCCTACGATCCCAAGAAAATTCCAGTGGTGATGGTGCATGGGTTGTGGGACGGACCGACGACTTGGGCTCACATGATCAACGACTTGCGGGCCAACCGCGAGATCCACGATAACTATCAATTTTGGTTTTACAGCTACCCTACGGCTCAACCGTTTTGGGTATCGGCCAGCCAGTTGCGTAAAGACTTACGGGAGATTCGTCACGAAATCGATCCACAGCAAGCCAATCCTGTATTGGACGAAATGGTTTTGGTCGGGCACAGCATGGGTGGGTTGATGTCGATGTTGCAGACAATTGATAGTGGCGATCGGTTTTGGGAAATCGTTAGTGATCGGCCGATTGGTGATCTTAAAGGCGATCCAGAAACGGTGGCGGCACTGCAAGAGTTGTTTTATTTCAAATCCAATCCGTCGATCAAAACGCTGGTCACTCTCGCAACACCGTTCAAAGGAAGCGATTTTGCTAATCGAGCGACTCAGTGGATCAGTCAACGTTTGATCACATTGCCTGCTTTGATCACGAACGACTTTGGAAAACTGGCAATGCAAAACAAGGACATTTTGAATAATCCTTATTTGGTTGCTAGGAGTAATAGTATCGATTCGTTGGCTTCAACCAATCCAATGTTTAAGGCGATTGCGGAAGCGGAGTTTCCAGATCGTCTGAGTATTCACAATATTGTCGGGCGGCTCGAAAAGAAGAGTGTCTTCGGTAGGGCAGCGGTGGAAGACGCAGATGCTGGCGATGGCGTGGTGTCGCTTAGCAGCGCCAGTAGTTCAAGAGCAGACTCGCAAGTATTTGTCGCAGCCGAGCACTCGAAGTTGCACCAGTTACCGGGTAGTATTTACGAGGTGCGTCGGTTGTTGCTGGCGCAGTTGGCTGAAAAAGAACGAGTTCAACCGCGTCCTGTCCCACCTTTGATTCGCTCGGTAAACCGTGCCGTCCCGATTCGGCAGTAAACATCCGGTGGAAATTTACAAACGGAAACAATCTCCATGACTGAATCTTCCATCGACGAATCGAACAACACAGCCATCGATGCCATCGTGCAGGTCTTAACCGGCTGCCAGTCGATTTTGTTTATCACGGGAGCTGGGGTTTCTGCTGACTCCGGCGTGCCGACCTATCGAGGTATTGGAGGGTTGTACAACGTTGATACCACCGCCGAGGGGTTTGCGATCGAAGAAGTATTGTCGGCGGAGATGTTTGCGCGTGACCCGGCGCTGACTTGGAAGTACTTGGCGCAAATCGGGTTGGCTGCCCAAGACGCGAAGCACAATCGAGCCCACGAAGTAATCGCGGAGATCGAAGCACATTTTGATCGAGTCTGGACGTTGACGCAGAATGTGGACAGCTTTCATCGTCGTGCCGGTTCAAAGAATTTGATTGAAGCGCATGGGAACATGAATTCGTTTTCCTGTACGGCTTGTGAATTCGAAACACGGGTTGAGGACTTCAAAGGTCTTTCGATTCCACCGGTTTGTCCGGACTGTAGTGCGATGGTTCGTCCAGATGTGGTTCTGTTCGGCGAGCTTCTACGGGGCGATCATATTGATGAGTTAACTCGTCAGGTTGTTGAAGGCTTCGATGTGGTTTTCAGTATCGGGACAACCAGCGTTTTTCCGTATATCCAAGAACCCATTCGGCTGGCGAAGCAACAGGGAAATCCAACCGTCGAGATCAATCCTAGCGAGACAGTAATTTCTTCGCTGGTCGACTATCGAGTCACTCTTGGTGCGGCAGAATCGTTGAACGAAATTTGGCGGCGATTCAATCAGCAGTAATCAGACGCTTGTTGGTATTGGTTCGAGGAAATAGTGGCCTGGCGCAAAGTTACTGCGCTTTCTGAAGCGATGATCCAATTAAAAATTAGGCGTCAAGTTCTTAAATTGTCAATGGTCGCCAATAAACGCGAATTTAAATTTTAGCCGAATATATCAAAGGAATGCTTACGGCGATTGTTGACAGGGGACCTTCAAGAACTACTGTACTCAGATCTAAAAAAATCGAGTCACACCATGTTGAAGGATCACACCATGAAATGCGCAACGAACACATTTATGTTTCTTGTATTTTTTGTCTGCACGATTTGCGTCGGACAAACTGTCAACGCTCAAATCGTTTACAGAAGCATGCCAGTGGCGGCAAACGCATCACTGGAAGTGTATCCCTACGTGATCGCGAGACCGGCTGATCGAACTTGGATTCGTCAAATGCCGATTGAGTATCGCCCCAACCGCCCAATGCATTTCTGGGGTAACAATGTTCGTCGACGCGCCGATGTGCCTGCATCAAGAGTAGTTATTCGGAACCGCAACTTTGGTGGTTTGATTTTGCGTCGGTAAAACCAGATTTGTATTGTAGGCTAGTACGGTTTTTTGTTTGTCATCTTTAAACCAAGTGGTACAATGTGGTTATGAATCCTAAACTGTCACGAGATTTCGAAAACTTCATTTCTACGTCATCTGATGGCGCGACGAAAGTGGAAGGGGATACCGGTGCTACTTATTGGGTGTTGACCGAACAGGCAATGCAAGTGCGCCAGCAAGTTTTGGATGGCCTGAATGAAGCTGACGGTGGTCAAGTAGAACCATGGGATTCAGAGGCGATAAAACTCGCTGGTCGTAAACGATTGAACGATCGTCAAATCTGATGCCTCTGGTCAAGCGAACGCAACTGGCCAATGACGACGCAATCAGTATATGGACATACATTGCTCAAGAAAACGAAGTCGCTGCTGACAAGGTGATCGATCAAATCGACGAACGCATCAAATCGCTCTCTTTAATGCCGCTTTCTGGCGTAGCGATGCCGTTCATAAGTCCCGAAGTCCGCCGAGCCCTAGCGGGCCGCTATTCGATTTATTATCGGCCAGTCGAAGGCGGGATTGAAGTTCTCCGGATTCTACACGAGCGTCGAGATCATGATGAATTGGTTTAGCTGATCTAGATGCCGTTCTGCACGGTGGATCATGAGCAATCATTACTTTCGAATCACGCCAGAACCACCCGGCGACTACGAACGTTCGTCTAGGTTACCTGACTTTCGGATCGCCCACATCAGTCGCAAGCCCATCAGCAAGCTCACGATCGTGCCGGCCAAACCAATTGCGGACAGGTCTTGGATTCCATGCCATGGCAAGCTGCGAATGATTTGCCCGTTTGCGCCCATGGTTTCAGTCGGGAACAAGATCGGTGGGACTTTGTAGCTGAGCATTAAGCTTGATCCGAGAAACAAAGCACTGGTCATCATGCCGACTACCAGGCGGTTGGCCGTTGGACCAAGTCGACGATGGACCAAGTGAACATCGAAACTGCCGGACTGCACTTGTTCTAAGATGTTGGTCAGGCGCGTCGGTAACGCATCAACCAGTTGTTCGACTTCTAAGTAGAACCGGCGCATTTTTCGCATGTGACGCGAAGGAGATAGGCGTTTTAGAATCAGCATTCGCTGAAACGGCTTCATGATCTCCATTAAGCTAAAATCAGGCGTCAGCATTCGCCCGGTGCCTTCAAGCGTTACCAGTACTTTGATCAACAGGGATGCTTCGGCCGGAAGGGTGATTCGGTACTGGCGAACAACAGTCACAAAGTCTTTCAACGCACCACTCATGTCGAAATGTGATACGTTTTGGGTCGAGTATTGACCGACGAAGTCAGCGACATCGTTTGATAACGCGGCATCGTCTAAGTCGGGCGGGCAGTTGCCGACGCGTTTGATTAATGAAGTGAGCATCGAAACGTCTTGGTTGACGATCGCAACCAGCATCGATTCAATGTCTTCTCGTAGTTGTTCGCTGATCCTGCCAACCATCCCAAAGTCGAGCAAGCCGATTTTGCCATCGTCGGTTAGCAAAATGTTTCCGGGGTGTGGATCGGCATGGTAGAAGCCATGATTAAAAATCATTTGCAAATACAGGTCGGCTCCTGTGCTGGCCACCCACGACAGCTTCTCTTTGTCGGTGCCATTGCGGCAGGCGTCTCGCAGGTCGTTGCCCTCGATTCGCTGCATGGTGATCATGCGAGAAGAGCACAAGTCTGGAAATGGTCGCGGCGACACGATGGATTTGTTCTTTTTGAACATCTCAGCAAACTGAATCAAGTTTCGCTGCTCACGTTCAAAATCTAGTTCGCGTAACATCGAACGCGATAACGCATTGACCACTTGGACAGGTTGGTAGGCCTTGAACTCTTCAATCCGTTCGGCAAGCTGAGCCAATCCGTTGATGATGTCCAAGTCGGTTTCGATTATACTTTCATTGCCCGCATGCCGAACTTTAACAACGACGTCGATCAGGCCGTTGGTCGTCTTCGGTTTTTCGTTAGGCTCGCAGGGAAACCTGTCGGATGCAATTTTAGCCAGATGCACTTGGCCAATCGAAGCGGAAGCAATCGGTATCGGATCAAAATCAGCAAACGCTTCGTTTAACGGTTTGCCAAGCTCGGCCTCAACGATTTCTTTGATGGTTTCGAAATCATCCGAAGGCGCGTCCGACTGTAGTTTCGAGAGTTCTTCGGCCAACGTCTGCCCGATTGCGTCGGGACGTGTGCTTAATAACTGGCCAAATTTGATGAAGGTAGGGCCAAGGTCAGCGAGTGCCATTCGAATTCGTTGATGCTGAGTCAAATTCGATTGTGAATGGCCCTCGGATGCGCTCAGTAAATTGGTCAAAAAATCGATATTGAATTGGCTCAGCCAGTCCGCCAACCCATACTTCGATAGCACCGAAACAATTTCCGTCCAGCGGCGCACGTTGCGGTAAAGCTGAGGTACCGAAGGAATCGTGCGTTTCATAGTGACTCGAGTTGGAGCAAAGACGGGTTTGGCAGGTCGATTATCTTTGCAACCGTTTGGATGTCAAACGTTTGCAGCGGTTTGCAGGTGGATTCTTGCACAAACCCCTGAGGTTAGCTTAAGTTATCAAGGTTGCTCTATTGTTAGTTGATAAGTGTCTTGGTTGGTTTTCTTCGAAAGAATCGAATGACGTTTTTGCGCCGTTGTTTACCGTTAATTATGCTTGGTTTGTATTTGAACGCAGGCGGAGCGTTTGCTCAAGAATCTTGGCCGCAATGGCGGAACGGAGATTTCTCTAGCGTTGGGGATGCCGATTTGCCAGCGGAGTTTGGTGCGCAGAAGAACTTGTTGTGGCGAGTTCCATTGCCTGGTGGCGGTGGTGCGAGTCCGGTCGTTGCTGCGGATCGGGTTTTTGTTACGAGTGCGATTGGTAAAAATCAGGCGGCTTTGGTTTGCGTTTCAACCGCTGGCAAAGAACTGTGGCAGCATAAGTACGATCAAAAAGCAAAGATGCGAGGTGATGGGGCGACACCCGCTTCGCCGTCACCAGTGACCGATGGCCAACATGTTTGGGCGATGATGGCGTCGGGCGAACTTAAATGCTTGACTGTTGACGGTGAATTGGTTTGGGAAAAGGATGTCCAAAAAGAGTACGGCAAGTTTGACATCATGTTCGGGTTTTCGTCGACACCCGTGTTGCATGACGGCAAGTTGTATTTGATGGTGATTGATGGAGACATGAGAGCCACGCCAGCATTGACTTCCAAAGGACAGCTGATTTGTTTGGACGCTAAAACGGGGCAAGAACAGTGGGTGCATGCTCGTAGTACCAATGCTACCAAAGAATGCTTGCATTCCTACGCTTCGCCAACGATCTATCAGGATTCAAATCGTTCGTTATTACTGATCCATGGTGCTGATGTTTTGACTGCTCATGAACTCGATAGCGGCGACGAAGTTTGGCGCTGTGGTGGCTTGAATGGCGATGGCGACAGCTACAATCCGACGTTTCGTTTGGTTGCGTCGCCGTCGGTGGGAGACGAACGAATCATCGTGCCTTCGGCAAAGAATGGGCCAGTGCTATGTTTGAAAGCCGATGGAAAAGGCGATATCACGGAGGACGAATCGGTTAACGTTTGGCGGCTTCCTAAGGGGACACCAGATGTTTCGACGCCGGTGGTGCATGGAGGGATCGTTTATTTTGTGGCAAAGAAAGGGATTGTTAGTACCGTTGATTTAAGCGATGGAAAGCGACTCTATCGTGAGCGCTTGTTGGCGGACAAGCATCGTTCGACTCCCGTGATTGCCGGTGGCAAAGTGTTTATCGCTGGCCGCGACGGTACGATTGCGGTGCTCAAAACAGGGCGAGAATTTAAAGTGCTGGCCAAGAATAAATTGGACGAAGACACAACTGCGTCGCCTGCGATCGCCAAAAATGTTTTGTATATCCGGACCAGTAAAGCGCTGTACGCATTTGGGGCGTCAGAATAACGGTTTCTTGGTGACGAAAGAATCTCGGCCTAGAGTCGTGTCATTCTGTGACAATCTCTTGCACGATTTTTTTGGCGGTTTTTAATTCATCGTCGGACATACTTTGGATGGTTCCAAACATGAAGCCGCCGATTTTTCCGTGTTTCCAGGTTCCTGCATATTTGCCTTGACGGATCACGACACGAGCATCGAAAGTCCCTTGTCCCGGAATGAAGACTCGGTCGATGGTGATCACAGGGGTTTTGCCCGCAAATTTGATCTCGATCGGTGGAAGCGGCAACGTGGTGTCATGCCCGCCGTATTTGATTCTCGCGATCAAATTCCATTTGTCACCGAATTCAGATTTTTTGGCGGACAAGATTTCATAATGTTCGCTGATCAGTTTTTCTTTGCCTTCGATGACGAAGTTGCCAGTCCAATTGGTGCCCGTTAGAAACTTTTCCAGCCGTGCAATAAGTTCTTGTTCGGATTCATCAGCGGGTTTGGTGCTTGGCTGGTCGGTTTGCGAAGAACTCGCCGATTCTGGTTCTTGCTTTTCTTGTGCGGTTGCGCTATGGGCTTGATCGGTCCCGCCGAAGTAGGGGAGCCCGCTAAATGACACGCACAAGAACGTTAATAAGGCTAGGCAGCGAAACGATGTCATTTTTGGCTCCAAAATTGAATTTCTATTTTTCATCGAATTTCTGTTTTCGTTTTGAATTCTACGTTCAAAATCATAGACGCGAAGGCAGGGTAAGGAAGGGTTTTCACAGGTTATCTTAAGCTTCCTGACTGTTTTCGAGCAAAATGCATTTAGCTATCCAGACGCGCCGAGCATTCAGAGAAGCAGCAGGGCTGAATACATGTTCTTCTTTGTGTGGAAAATAACGCTTACAGAGTGGTGTTGATCAAATCCCGTAGCATCTCTAGAGTACGCAAAATCGTCTTGAGTGAAGGTGTAGAGGCTCCTGACCCGGAGTCGCACTTTCACAATTAAGTTACAAAAGAAACACCCTGCCAAGGAGTTGCGAGTGTACGTTGCCGCGACTACTCAATGTTATCCAAACTTGCCGCTAGCTGATGCTATCGAAAAGTTGGCTCATCTAGAATTTTCTCATATCGAGGTCGGTGTCCACGAATCAGGCGGTCACCTCAAGCCTTCCGAAATCGTCAGCGACATGCGACGGTGTTACGATATCATGCATTCGACCAGTCGTTTGACCGTTGTCGGATTGAGTCTTGAAATTGAAGAAGAGGGCGACAAGTATTTCGATACGTTTACCAAATGTTGCGAGCTTGCCAAACTTTCCAAAATCGTGACCTTGACGGTTCCGTCGAGTGAACATGGCACGCCGTTCAACGAAGAGGTTGAGCGTTACAAGGTGTTGGTCAAGATTGCTCAGAAGCACGGTGTCACTGTCGCGATGCGGAGTACACAGGGCCGGATTTCCGCCGACCCGGATACCGTCTCTGTCATTTGTCGGCACGTCGAAGGGCTCGGTCTGTCGCTGGATCCAAGCCATTATCATTTTGGGCAACCACCTGAAACGATGGTCTATGAAAACTTGATTGACTACGTTCACAATGTTTATCTGCGAGATTCGACGCCGGAAAATCTACAAGTTCGAGTTGGACAGGGCATCATCGAATACGGCAAATTGATTAACTTGCTGCGAAAAGCAGGATTCAGAAAAGCGCTATGCGTAGACATTGGCCCTTCGGACGATCCTGAGATTGACCATGACGGCGAGCTAAGAAAGCTGCGGTTGTTATTGGAGAGTTTGGTCGTTTAGGAAATGGCTGCAATTCAAGGTTTGATGTGAATTCAAATCTTGATTTGTTATGAAATTTCATGACTGGTTTAATTGCTTTGCTTCGCGAAATCGATGTCAAAAACTGCACAATTTGATTCTATTAATTCACCTCAAGAGAGCGTTCGTTCTCTTGATTGGAGTGTCGAGTCGTATTGGTGGCAGGTCTATTTATTGCCGCTGTTGTTGGCGGTGATGGCTTATTGGATCGTGCCGTACGATGCTTGGTTGACGCACCCGGACCGGCTTGCGTTTTTGTCAGGCGATGTTATTCGGATTTCGATCCTCTGCGAATTGTTTGCACATGGATTTGGTGTGTTAGTCGTGGCGGTTGGCATTTATTTGTTGGCGCCGAAATCGCGAAATACCATTCCACGGATTCTCGCCTGTGCGTTCTGGCCAGGAATGGTTGCTCATTTTCTAAAGTTTCAGATCGCTCGAGTACGCCCGATTCAGTTTTTCGATGCTGATTCGCAGGCGAATTTTCCGAGCGATCCTTGGGCGACGTGGCTTGGCTGGTTGTGCAATTGGGACTTGAATCGATGTTATCCTCACCAATCGTTTCCTTCGGCCCATACAGCAACGGTGTGGGGATTTGCGATTGCAATGATTTGGGCGTTTCCCAAGGGAAAGTACCTGTTTATTTTTATCGCCTCGCTGGCGTCAATTCAGCGTGTTGTTAGTTACGCTCATTGGCCCAGTGACGTTTTAGCTGGCGCCGCAGTCGGGATTTTGTGTGGCGGTGCTTTGCAACAAAACTGGGGATTCGGCTGGCTGCTAAACCGCTTAGAAGCAAAGTTGTTCGGTAAGCAAAGCACGGCTTCAACCTTCGCCGACTGAGTTTTACGGCGACGGACGCTGGCATGTGAAGCTCTGGCTAGCCGAAAGCAACTTGCGTCTAGCGCGAGCGTGAATTAACTAAATTTCCCGTGGAAGAGTTCTGCCTTTGTGCATTTAAAGAACTTGTAGCTGGTAACGATAAAAGATCCGTCAGGCATGAAGCAAATGTTCGATGGGACCGGTGCGTCTGTCTTTCTTAATGGTTCACAGCCAACTGCTGTTAGGTTGGTTGCGTTCAATGCATAGACGGCAGATTTTTCTGCGACCAACAAGATGCCGTCGGAGTTTAATGCGAGGCCATCGACCCGAGTTTTGTCTTCGAATTGATAGGGAGAGGACGTTTCTATGACCTTGCCGGGGCATTTGATTTCATACCGACGAACTCTATTCTCGCCAGATTCTGCAACGAACAAGACGGTTGCATGTTCGGAATCACATTGAAGTTCTATTCCGTTGGGTTTGGATAGTTTGTCCAAGACGATGCAGGGGGATTTAGATTTGGGTGATAGGTAGTAAACCAGTCCTTCGGCGAAGTCAGTGAAGTAAATTCCGCCAGCTGGAGTAATTGCAAGATCATTGGGCCATTTGAACCCGGAAGCGAGTGTGCAAGGCTCCCGTTCTGTGGTTGGAGTGGGGTTAGATTCGTCTAGATCGAGCGTGAACATAGCTCCCGTTCTGCTGTAAGGGTTTAGTTGGTTGCCTTTCCAGACGCAGACGGCGATTTTCTTTTTTTCGTGGCTCAGGAATTGCAAGCCGTTGCATCGATAGGGAGCGAAGCAATGGACGAGTTCCGGATCGGCATGCAAATCGTTCAGTGGCAGTGAGTAGACTTTGCCAGGCCAAAGGTCTGTGAAGTAGACTTTTTGGCCATCAGGTGAAATTGCAGGCCCTTCGAGGAAATGTGACCTTGGCCCCGTTTTCCAGATTGCTTCGAAAGTCATTGAGACTTCGTTGGACATGTTTTTTCCCATATTTTATTGCTAGGCCGCTTTGCGGTTCAAATGGCACATAGTCAAGCGTGTCCGATTACAGCGACGACAAAAGAGGTTGTCTCAAGCTGGATTGACTCTGTCAATATAAGTAGTCGTTTACTAGCCTCCCGGCTGGTGTGACTGGCCGTTCGAGTGATGGTACGCTCGGCGAAATTAGAATTGACCGAAAACCCAACTTTTCCTACTCTACCCACCCCAACATTTCTTTCTGTGCCCGCCAAAGGATTGGCAGTCGTGGTCCCCAAACTCATAACGCGATACGTCTTTTTCGAACTAGCGAAGATCTTTGTGCTTTCTTCGTTCGCGTTCGTCGCGTTGATGTTGATCATCGGAATCGCCGAAGAAGCCAAGCGACGTGGGCTTGGTCCCGACATTCTGGTCCAGTTAGTGCCTTACATTTTGCCTAAGGCATTGATGTTCGCCATGCCAGCGACCAGTCTGTTCAGCGTTTGCGTGGTCTTTGGTCGTATGGCTGCGGATAACGAAATGGTTGCCATCAAGTCGATGGGCTTGAATCAATCGGTCATTGTACTGCCGGTATTGGCCGCTACGTTTTTGCTGAGTCTCGGTGCGGTTTGGATTAATGATGTTTCGTTTGCTTGGAGCTACTGGGGCATTGAGCGCGTGGTGTTGGAGAGTAGCGACAAGATTTTGTTTGGCGTGCTCAAGAATGAACGTATTTTTAAAACGAATAAGTTCTCGATCGAAGTTGCTGGAGTCGAAGGGCGACGCCTGATCCGCCCGGTGATTAACACTTATTCGAATAACAAAAATTTCCGTGCTGTTGCCGAAGAAGCGACGTTTGAGGTGGACATCGACACCCATAGTTTGAACTTTCAAATGGTTCGCGGTGCAGCCGTTATGGAAGGTGAGCAAAAAACGACGTTCCAGTTTGATCAGTTTTCACATCCAATTCCGATCAAGTCTCCCGAAGAAATTCAAAAAGCCACTGGCAACCCAAGTCATTTGTATCTGAGGCAGATTGGTTCTGAGATCGCAAATCAGACTGACCAATTAAGCGAAATGAAGCAAGCTAACGCGATGCTTGCCTGTAGCCAGTTGGTGGCGGGTGATATGTTAGGGTTGAATAATACGGATTGGCACACCCGAATTGAGACTCAAGATTCGTCGAGCAAGCGTCTGTCTCGGCTGCACGTTGTGCCGCATCGAAGATGGGCAAACGGGTTTAGTTGTTTGGCATTTGCAATGATCGGGATTCCCGTCGCCTTGCGAATGAAGACATCTAACTACGCCACGACTTTCGGTGTTTGTTTCTTGCCGATTTTGGCAATCTACTATCCGCTGTTCATGTTTGGACTCAATGGAGCCAAGCAGGGCGACCTACCACCTTACGGGGCTTGGCTGGGTAACGTTGCGTGCATGTTGATTGGCGTGTTTTTGATCTGGCGCGAGTTTCGCCGGTAGTTCAAATTGGCGGTAGGCCGTTTCTGCGTTACGCCAATAGGACGCTCTTGAGACTTTAAAACTTAGGAAAAGTTGGGCCGGCACCTTTGTATTTGGCCTGCGAGTTGGCCACTAAAGCCGCTGGAAGCCGGCTCTGTTTGCTTTGACGGCATCGCTGTAAGTCGTTTTTCTTTTTTGCGCAAATGTTGTTTTGCAGCTGATTCGTTGGATTTATGCTGAGTCGTGGTTGGTTTTGGATGGCTTAATCGGCACTACCGTTACAGTTGGCGATTTTGCCCAGTCCGAAAGGTTTTTCTGGTCGTAGGTTTCGTTTTTACCCCTCAAGTTTGCTAACACGTTGTAGTTTTTCAACGTCCAAGCAACGTTCAAAGGGTTGGTACCCTCTGTTCCCGGTTTGGCAAAAGTCTCCCCAAAAACATGCAAACCAACACAAGCTAAGGTGTTACCCTACGATGGCCAAAACAACTAAAAAAACAACTAAAGCTAAAAAGACAACCACGACTAAAAAGACAGCTAAGGCTAAGGTCGCTAAAAAGCAGTCAGTTGAATTAGAGACGCTGAATGAAACAGGTCATCGGAAATCAACTGATCGTCGAGCCAAAAAAAGTTCTGCTGCCGCTGAAGCAGCTGCACCAGTAGTTCAACGCCGCAAGACAAAGCGTCGTCGTCAAATCGATCCAACCACTTGCGAGCGAGATTACTCGGAATTGGAAATTGAATTCATGCAAGCGATGGATGAGTACAAGCGAGCCAGCGGGCGTATGTTCCCGACTTGCAGCGAAATCTTGGAAGTGTTGATTAACATTGGTTATCGCAAAGTAGCGGACGCTCAGACTATTTACGATCCAAACGAAGAATCAAAAACGAGTGGCGAAGTAGAAGCTCTTGAAAACGATCTGGTTGAGTCAGAATTTATCTAAACCGTAACAGCGTCGACATACCCTTGGTGAACTAAGTTTAATGTGACCAAAATATCGGTCGCAGCGAATCTTAGACAACCTTAAAAAGCACAGCACTTCCGGGCTGTGCTTTTTTCGTTTAATGACTCAATTGGTTTTCCTGAGCAAGTGAGATTTGCTATATCACGTTTAACGCAGGATCGCCTTGTCGTTCGGTCACTTCGCCGATCACGGCTGACTTTTCAAAGCCTTGGTTGGCTAAAAACTCAAGCGATGCGTCGACCGACCCCGGGTCAAGTCCCAATAGCAGGCCGCCACAGGTCTGTGGGTCAAACAAACTCGCATAACGCGAGCCATTGAGATCGCCCAACTGCACTTTGGCCGCAGCAAGTCGATTATCCGGTGTCAGCGTGCTTTCGACACCGGCTTCGATTAACCTTTGGCAGCCTTGTAGTCGAGGCACGTCGTCCATGCGAATGGTCGCGGAACACTGACTGGCTTTCAGCATTTCCGCTGCATGCCCGGCCAAGCCAAAACCAGTCACATCGGTCATTGCCAAAATGCCAAACTTGTCGATCAGCTTTAAAGCGACTTGGTTACTTTTAAGCATGGATTGGATCATTGGTTGATAGTCTTTGGCCGGTAGTTTGCCTTGCATCAACGCTGCTAACAGCACGCCGGATCCGATCGGTTTGGTCAGGATCAACTGGTCGCCCGGTTTCAACATGCCCTTCGTTTTTGGATCACTTAGTTGGTTTCCCAGTACCGTAAAGCCAGCGAGCAATCGCGGTCCTTCGATCGAATGGCCCCCCACAATCGCCGCACCGGCTCGGTTGAGTTCTTCGACTGCACCAGCCATCAGTTCACGCATGACTTGTCGTTGAGCACGCGGATGTCCAAGCGGCAATTGGATCATTGCAAGTGCTCCCGTGGGCTGAGCACCCATCACGAAGCAATCACTAACAGAATTCAAAACTGCAATTCGCCCGCTCAAGTATGGGTCGTCCAATGGACTGGCAAAAAAGTCCGTCGTGACCGTTACTTGATTATCTTGAGTTTTAACGATTGCTGCATCGTCCGGTTGGTCCAAACCGATGATGACGGCTGGATGTTCTGGAACCTCTAGTTCGTCGAGGACCGACGATAGTAGTTGGCTGCCGATTTTCCCGCCGCATCCTAAGCAGCGCATCACGTCTTCATCTGTCGTTGGTGGCGCTGGGAGCATTGGCATGGGGGTGTAGTCTTGGTACATCCGCATGAACTTTTGGTCGATTCGGTTTTTGAGACGCCAACACCATCGACCATAGAAACTGCGTTGTCCGCGTTCGGCGATCGTTTTACCATCTGCGGTGTTGATCAACTTTAAAAACGATTGCTGCGGTTGGTAGCTAACGAGTTTTCGTTGCCAGACAGACCGTTGCAGATTGTCCCATAGTACTGGCCCCTGTCGCACCGCAAACACGCCGGCTTTAGGCAAGTCAAAGTCAACCATCGTCCCGCTGTCACCGACCACAAAAATATTATCGTCGGCAACTGTCTGCAATGTTGGTCGGGTCTTTAGAAAGCCACGATCGTCTACGTCCAAATCGAAAATCGATAGCAACTCCGGCGCGACCGCACTGGTCGCCCAAATGATCAAATCGAAATCGTGCGAGCTTCCGTCGGCCAACTGCAATTTTTGGCCATCGATTGATTTGACTCGTGATCCTGTTTGTTGTTGGATGCCGTGAGAATCAAAAACCGTTTTGACGCGGTTTTGGGTTGATTCGACTAGGCCTGCTCCGACACGTTGCGAGCCCGTGACGAGGGTGATTTCTGCCTGCTGACCCGGTTTTAGTCCCAACGATTCCGGTGTGTCTTTGATCCGTCGGTCGAGGCAAAAGGCGATTTCGATACTGCCGATTCCGCCGCCAACGATCGCAATCCGTGGTTTTGTCGGTGACTTTGTAATCGTTTGCAGGTGAGTCTTTAAACGCTTCAGGAAGGTTTGCATCGGTTTGATGGCGACCAACTTAGAGTCGTCTTTCACGTCAACGCCATTGGTGGTTGGCCGCGAACCAATGCCAACCGAGAGGAAGTCATAGGCTAGGGGAGGGCGGTCGGAGAATTGGAGTTCGCGTTGGTCGCGGTCAATTCCGGTGACATTTCCCAATACTAAACGCACGCCCGCTGACGCACAAAATCGCACTAAATCGATTTCCATGTCGGGGATGTCGTATTGTCCAGCCAACACTCCCGGCATCATTCCCGAATAAGTTGCGATCGGATAATTTGAAACGCAGACCAATTGAGCGTTCTCAATTGGCTTCATTTTCCACATTCGCAACACATGAGCATTGGTATGGCCAGCGCCTAATAGTACGATTGTGTTTCGCCCAAGTTGTTTATCCATTGCACCTGCTATCGTTTCGTTCCATGCCTCGACGAACTATCGAAACCCTGTTGATCTTTAGTTTGTTCGCCGTCTATGCGGGGCAACTTCCGCCGGACGTAAACGAATCGCATTACCTTACCAAAGCCAAACACGGTTGGGACCCACTGTGGTGCCCGGATGATATCTTTTTAGCGTCTTCTTTTTCGCATTGGTTGTTCTATTTACTATTTGGGTGGCTAAATCAGTTTTTTAGTTTGCCGGTAGTAGCGTGGATTGGTCGAATCGGTACTTGGTTGTTGCTGGCTTTCGGTTGGCAACGGTTGTCTGGTCGATTGCTTAAAACTCCGGGTCTGTCGATTGTCAGCGCTGCGTTGTTCCTTGTTTTGAATGACCGCTTTCATTTGGCAGGCGAGTGGGTGGTTGGCGGTTTTGAGGCCAAGGGGTTGGCTTATTTTTTTGTTTTGATGGCTCTGGGGAGCTTGGTCTCAAAACAGTTCCGTTCGGTTTGGCCGTATCTCGGTTTTGCTTGTGCGTTCCACGTGCTTGTCGGCGGGTGGGCGACCATCGCCGTGCTGTTGGCGTTGGTCAGCCAATGTTGCTGGCGAATTTCCGAACCAACGGCACAGGGTGTTTTGAAAGTAGACAAAACTCCGTTTGTTCAATCCTTGAAACAGCACTCCGCTTTCATTCTGTTGGGTTTGTGCTTTGCCGCCGTTGGCGCTTTGCCGCCGTTGATTGCGGATTTGTCTGCGGATCCGGTCAGTAAGTTGCTGGCGAGTAAAATTTACGTGCAAGACCGGATTTCTCATCACTTGGTGTTCAGTGCGTTTTCGGCGTCTCGTGTTGCAGGGTTCGTATTCTTGTTAGTCGTTTTCGCGGCAGTAGGACGTAAACGGAAGAATTTCGAGGAACATGACCAGGCCGGTTGGCAGTGGCTGTTTCGATTTGCGATTGGCAGTCTTTGTATTTCGTTTTGTGGGCTGATGTTGTCGGGGGTTTCCGAACAAGGAACTTGGTTGGCAGACCGTAGTTTGGGTTTGTTGCGTTTTTATTGGTTCCGGATGGCGGACTTCGCCGTACCCTGTGCCACAGCGTTGGCTTTAGTCGCGGCGATGCGATTGCTTTGGCAGCGTGATTTGGCTGGTCGATCGTTCGCGATCGTTGGTGGAGTTGTGATCGCGTCGACGATGACTTGGGTTGGCATTCAACGGCATTCGGATTTGCGACCTCGCGCTGATCGGGCAGCCTTACCAACATACGCCGATAATCAACGGCGCACGATTGGTACTTACCAGAATTGGCGACGAGTCTGTGAGTGGATCAAAACACATACGCCTGTCGACGCCACGTTTATAACACCCGACCAACAGCAAACGTTTAAATGGTACGCGCAGCGTGCAGAGGCCGTAAACTGGAAAGACGTTCCGCAAGACGCGTTGGCGATGGTGGACTGGTCCGAGCGAGTAAACTGGTTGATTGATCCACAGCGTCGGCCCGGTTTGGGCTTGATGGAGTATTCAACGTTGGACTTGAAAATCCTTGCCGCAAACTACGATGCAACGCATTTGTTGGTCCCGCAATGGCAGGTGGATTTGATGGTCGACGGTTGTGAACTTAAGCAGATCTATCCCGTTGATCCTGAGACCAAGGCGACTTATGTGGTGTTTGAGTTTCCGACCGCAGAGGCGAAAGTGGAGCGAGCGCATTGACAGGCCGGAGGCACTATCGCCATCTTGATTGTAGATGGCGACGGTGCTTCTAGCCTTTTTATACCCCACAAGTATTTTTTGCCGAAAATCATCCAAACTTCGAACAACAGCTTTGGAGGTTCGTAAACGAAAGCTTTGCTATGGTTTTCAATGATGTCTGATTTGGGGAACACTAATTTTCACTAATCGACACTAATCATTTTTATGGGCGTCGCCCGATTCAGTCTGAAATCTCTGCGTCTTTGCGCCTCTGCGTGAGACTTTTACTACCACCTAGAGGCGGAAAGAATATTAATCGCACACGGAGTCACAGAGACGAGAGGTCGGTCAACAAACCGGCGGTAAAGGACATCTTTCGAAAATCGGCAATCTTCCCTTTGTTATCACGTTCAAGGGCAAAATCAGTCTCGCCA
>CAZORR010000042.1:0-18050 GCA_964582115.1 uncultured Pirellulaceae bacterium | reverse complement strand
GTAATTGAATATTGTGTGGGCTATCCCAAGGCTCATCCAGATTGAACCGTTCATATAAATCGCTGCGCTCAATAAAGGGCAGTATATGTACGCGCCAGCTGAGCCCGTTTCGGTTCTGCAGTGGAAAATTCTGTTTTTTACTTGCATAGTAGTTGTGCATCGACAGCACCATTTGCCTTACGTTATTCACCGACGTCATCTCACGTGCAGCTTGCCGAGTTACTTGAATCGCAGGCAACATTAATCCAATCAACAACACAATAATCGTCCAGATAGTCCCCAGACTACTAAACACGATTCCAACGATCGCCAGCCCCTTGCCACCGACTCGACCTTGACTCCGGTTGATATCACCCAACCCCATGATTCCCAAAATTAAACCGGGAATTCCCGTAAAGCACATTCCAACAATACTAACCAAACCTAGGATCAAACTGGCAATCGCTTTACCGCTGGTACCGGTACTGCTCGGACTTGCCGTCGGCGGCTGAAAAGGCGCATTCTCTGGTTGACTGAAATCTGGACTATATGACATTGTCGTCTCGCCTAATTTAGAGTTTGAAATACGTGCCTGTTTGGTTACCTAACTCACCAATTGATCTAAGTTAACCGAATGGGTCAAGAACTTTCCTGAAATTCTACGCCCTAGCCAGATACCGTTACTCGTTTGAATACCCCTCCTCTAAAGCCAATCTACTTCGCCTAGCTCCCCGGTCGTGAGTTCCACCATCCTTTCTTCGCACCCGTTTCCGCCAGCGAAATACCATTAAAAACCGAGTTTCTTTGGATTCTGGTAATTAACCTGCCGAAAAACCTCGAATCCTGAAGGATTTTAGCCCTTCAACGTATTTTTGAGATTGGCTACAATGCCCCGCTCGAAAGAGACCAAATAACTCACAAACGCCTCTGATTCAAAAAGAGCGCTTATATTGTGAGAGAAGCTATCGCGGACGGAATTTGCCGTCCGCATTTTGTTGGAAACCAGATACCGGTAAAAATAACATGTACGCAATCATCGCTGACGGCGGCCGTCAATACAAAGTTCAAAGCGGTCAGATCCTAGAAATCGACTTCCGCACTGTTGCCCCAGGCGACGAACTAAAATTCGAGCGAGTGCTGGCAATCTCTAGCGACGCTGGATTTAAGCTCGGCAAACCAACCGTGGCTGGTGCTTCAGTATCTGCCAAGGTTCTTGGCGAAACCAAAGGCGAAAAGATCTTCATCCAGAAGTTCCGTCGTCGTAAGAACAGCAAGCGTCGTACTGGCCATCGCCAAAAGTACGTCAAAGTGCAAATCGGCGATATCGCTGGCTAGGTTCGTAGTACCGCTCTCAAGCGGAAATCGGCGAAAGCCGTAACTACCAACCAGTCAATCGACTTCGACCCATCAAGGCCACCAAAAACTGAGTGGCCTTTTTTCATGCGCTCGCATCTGTCGACAATCTAATCGCCCAACTGAAACAGCTTCTTCAACGCGTCGATCAATCCGCCATGTCGTTCGCTTGAAACATCGGTCTGCAACGATTTCAGTGGCGGGTGTAAAATCTTATTGGTCAGTCGATGGAACGCGACTTCGATTTGCTCCATCTGCTCGGGCGTGACTCCGTCCAAACGATTCTTGAGCCGCTCCAATTCTACTTCCTTAACTTGGTGAGCTTGTTGCTTCAGTTGAGCAATCGTTGCTCCCCCTTCTCGCCGGCGAGCATCATCGAAAAACAATCCGGTTTCTTGCTCGATGATCTGCTGAGCTTTTGGAAAGTGGCTTTCTCTTCCTCGTTGATTTCGCTCGCATTCCCGTTGCAAATCATCCAACGTGTATAGGTACACGCTTTTAGCGTCAGCAATTTGACTGTCAAAATCTCGTGGCACCGCTAAGTCCAACACAAACAAAGACGCTTGCCGTCGCTGCTTTTGAATCGCTTGAAACATCTCCGCCGTAACGACCGGTTGTTCAGCCCCGGTTGTACCCACAACCAAATCCGCTCGCACTAGCTCATCGCTCAAATTCTCCCACTTGCTGACCACACCATCGAATTTGTTTGCTAGTTCTTGAGCGTTACTCTCGGTGCGATTAACGATCACAATATCTTGGCAGCCTTCGTCGCGAATGTAGTTGAGCGTTTCTTCGGCCATTTCGCCGGCGCCAATGATCAACACTCGCTTGCCTTTGAGCGTTTCAAAGATCTGCTTGGCCAAATCACAAATCGCAACACTCGGCACACTAACTCGACTGGCGTGCAATTCTGTTTCGTTGCTAATCCGCTTGGCAACACGGATCGCATTCTGAAAGATCTTGTGGATCGTGGAAACCGAACTGCGCGACTGTGTGGCAATCTCATAAGCTCGTTTGACTTGCGAAAGGATCTGCGTTTCGCCGACCACCATGCTGTCCATACTCGCCGTTACCGAAAACAAATGCTTGACAGCGTCTTGGTTCAAATACGAAAAAAGTTGGTTTTCAATTTCTGCACTGCCAACGCCCGACTGGTCCGCCAACAACTCGATCATCTGAGTACAGCTAGGCAGCGCCGCTTTATCCTTGGATGCCGCGTAAAACTCGGTGCGGTTACACGTCGACAGCAAGACCGCTTCCGCTTCGGGAAAGTGATCATAAAACGACTTCAAAAACACGGGCACTTTGGCTTCGGGGAAAGCCAATCGCTCGCGTATCTCAACGTTGGCTAGATTGTGACTACAGCCGACTACTTGGAGGTTCATCCTTGCCTCCCAAATCGAAAATCGACGGTCGCTGACAACGCATCACGTGGCTGGCTTGCAGTTACCTGAACCGCAATCGGCATTTCCATATTCCGTTTAATCTCAGCGGAGGTCGTATCCGCTTCGCCTGTCGCATGCCCAACCACCCAAACAAGCACAAGTTCGAGTACCAAAAACAAAAAACTGCTCACCATTAAATAGGCTGCCTTGCGACCTTGTTGCGCGGGTTTGTAAATAAAGTTAACGGCCACGACAACCAACAACCAAACGAACAGGATCGCCGAAGACCAAATCACCGGACTGCTCCAAGCGACAACAGGGCCTTCAATGCCATTGCGGCGGATCATATTGATCGCAATTCCTGAAACAAAACCCAACCCCATCAAAATCGTCGACGCGATCAACGACCGCTCACCACAGCGGCGCAGCCATTCCAGCGACGGCAAACGAAAACGAGCCGTTTGTACTTTCTTCTGATCCAGCCGTTTGGTCTGTACCAAGTAAATAGCGCCAAACATAAAACCAAGACCAACGCTAACGGTGCCAAACATCAATGAAAGACTGTGAACCAAATTCCAACCGGTTTTGGCTTCGCTAACGGTAAACGAATTTTGGTCACCCAACGCGATACCCACCAACACCAACAACAACACCAACGGCATCGCAAACAACCCCACGACCGACTCAAACTTGCGAATTGAAAACCAAAGGTAAGCCACCGCCAACAACCAAGCCGCTGCATAACACCAAGCCGTCCAATTGCTTAACCAAATCCCCGATTGATCAATCTCCAACTTGCCTTGGCAAACCATGTAACCCGTATGAGCAAACAGGCCCGCGACCGTGAATCCGATCCTCACGATCGGTCGCAGTTTCACCTTCCAAAACAAACGCGACAACTCGACCCCAAGCACGACCAGATAACTGGCAGCAAAACAGGTAACCGAAATTTTATTCAACCAATCCACGATGGACGCCGTTGTTTAAGTGTCGTTGCGAAGTAATGTCGTTAACTATCGTTCTTCGACTTGGCCAACCCATATTTAACCAACTTTTGGTACAAAGTGTTTCGGTTGATTCCGAGCTTTTTGGCGGCCTTGGTCTGTGTATGATTGCAGCTATCCAAAACTTGGATCAGCATTTCCTTCTCAACCGGGTCAACGATTCGTTTGTACATTTCGGTGTCCTCCGGACCAGCCTTGCTCACCTGGCTGTATACAAACTCTCGAACCAACCCCTCGTCGTCGGTCGGACGAAACACAGCAGCCTGTGCATCTTGAACGTCCCCGACCACCGTTTTTGGCAACAGTGCATTCGTTAATTCATCACTGTGAGCTAGCACGATCGAGCGTTCGATATAGTTTTGCAATTCTCGGACGTTACCCGGAAACGGGTAACCGATCAACGTTTTCATCGCATCCGGATGGATCTTAACTACCTGCTTATTATTGACTTTGGAGTAGTACTTAAGAAAGTGCCATACCAATTCCTCAATGTCCTCTGGGCGGCGACGCAGCGGTGGTAGATGGATCGGCAGCACATTCAAACGCCAATACAGATCCTCACGAAAACGATTATCAAGTACTTCTTGACTCAAATCACAATTAGTCGCCGCGATCACTCGCACGTCGACTTTGATGGTTTCAGTGTCACCAACTCGCTCAAATTCTTGCTCTTGCAACACTCGCAGCAATTTGACTTGCAACGTTGACGACATCGAATTGACTTCGTCCAAAAAAATCGTTCCACCATCAGCCGCTTCAAACCGACCAGCGCGATCTTGAAACGCATCCGTAAATGAGCCTTTCACGTGGCCAAAGAGTTCGCTTTCTAACAATGTCTCGGTCAACGCACCACAGTTAAACTTAACGAAAGGCCCATCTTTTCGATCACTCAACTTGTGCAGCGCTTTGGCGATCAACTCTTTCCCAGTACCCGTTTCACCCAAAATCAAAACCGACGCAGCACTTTTGGCGTACAGCCGGGTCATCTGAAATACACGCTTCATCAATTCCGACGAACCGATCAAACTTTCGATCGGCGGCGAATCATCGATGTGTTCAAAGGTAAGATCGCGTTCGGGCATCAGATTAACAGCGAAACAGGTATTAAAGACCACGTATTTCAATCCATTTCAATCCGAAACGGGTTGCCTGCAAAGCCCAAAACTTCAACCAACGCTCAGTTAATCACCTTCTTTCGAATGTTCTTTCGCCCCCACAAGCTGGAGTGTGATTCGAACGACCAAAATCGAATGTTCGTTTTATGCCACATGCTGCAAAAACGCATCTTGCGACGTTTATTTTCAGCAACATTCACGGCCCCTGCCCTTCAAAACCGCAACAACAATCTGCCCTCGACAAACTTAAAAAACCTCGCAAAAAAACACCTTCTTCGCAGACTCGCTTGCTCTCAACCGACGCTAGGCCAACCTCGGCACCAACTTTGCATTATTGAATCTGAACAGGCTAGTTTAATCCTTCCCTTCGTTTTGACCTTCTTATGCAAACCTCCAGCAAACCAAAGTTCTACGACAAGCATTGCACCGCGATCGTTTGCTTTTGGCTGAGTGCGTTATCCATCGCCGTTTTTTTGTCAGTGGCTTTTGTTTGTTTTGACGCCACCAATCTTCCAGCCAGCAGTTCTTCCAGCGGTGAAGGCCCTCTACCCAAGGTCCAACAACCCTCGGTCAATCAACCAGCTCCGTCGCAAGACCTAATCGCCGCCGTAAGTTCCCTGCTGCAAAGTGTCCATTTGGAATCCCTTCGTGCCGCCTCTGCAGGCTTCTTCTGTATGAATTTGAACGCTACCGTCAGTCCTGACAACACGATGTGGCGATACACCTCCGATGGCTGGAAGGACATTTCCATGATGTCCAACCAAGCCCAAAACCCCCAACCGTTGCTAGAGAGTGTTCACCCAGCAATTTGGGCGGCGATGCTACTATTGTCTTCATGGTTACTACTGATCATGGCATCTAATGACAGCGAGATTCGAGGACTTTTTGGCAGGTCGAACACCGGCAAAAGACAAAATCTGGACGAACAGCTCAATCAAGAGTAGGTAAATCGCACTCTTGTCATTATCATACCGCCCTCCAATGATCTATCTTCCATTCGCCCCCTGATTGAATCTCCTCCATCTTTATTTCGCTATGCCAACCCACGACAATCACGCTCCCATCCGACAACTAGAACCTTCCACCGTCTGGAATCACTTCTGTGACCTAAACGCTGTCCCTCGCCCTTCAAAAAAAGAAGAGCGCGTCATCGAGTTCATTAAGTCGTTTGGCGAATCGCTGAACCTAGACACCAGTGTTGATCACGCCGGCAACGTCATCATTCGCAAACCAGCCACTGCCAGTAAAGAACAATCAAAAACCGTAGTCCTGCAATCACACTTGGACATGGTGCATCAAAAGAACGCCGACACGGAATTCGATTTCGACTCGCAAGGAATTCAAATGCGAATCGAAGACGACTGGGTCAAAGCCAACGGCACCACACTCGGCGCGGACAACGGCTTAGGCGTGGCAGCCAGTATGGCCGTACTGTCCTCGACTGACATTCCTCATCCACCCATCGAAGCCTTATTCACCATCGATGAAGAAACCGGAATGACCGGTGCGAAAGAATTACAAGCTGGCCAATTGACAGGCCAAATCATGCTCAACTTGGACACCGAAGAAGACGACGAGTTGACAATCGGCTGCGCCGGTGGCGTGGACATCGTCGCCACGGGTTCTTACACGCCCGATGAGCTACCTGATAATTACCAGTGCTTTCAAATTTCCGTTCACGGGTTAACCGGCGGTCATTCGGGAATTGACATTCACCGTGGTCGCAGCAACGCAAACAAAATCATGAACTGGCTGCTAATGTTAGCCGCCCAAAACAACCAAGCCCGCGTGATTTCGATCAACGGCGGTGGACTACGAAATGCGATCCCAAGAGAATCAGTGGCCGTGATCGCAGTTCCCGATGGTTGTTCGTTAGCAGACCAACCATGGTTCAAAACCGAAGTCCAAAACCTTACTGCAGAAAACCTGATTACCGATCCAAACTTGGAAATCGTATGCGAACCCGTCAAGCAATCGTCCACTGCGATTCCAGAGTCGCTACAAACCAACTTAATCGCAGCCCTATTCGGCATTGTTAGTGGCATCGAACGAATGAGCCCCAGCATTGAAGGTTTGGTACAGACCTCCAACAACTTGGCGCGTGTGGTCGTTGGAGACGGGCAGTTTAGCGTTGACTGTCTGACTCGCAGCAGCGTAAACACTCAACGGCAACAACTCGCGCTTTCCATCGCTACGATCCTGAAAATCACTGGAGCTTCCGTGGAAATCGATGGCGACTACCCAGGTTGGGAACCCAAACCCGATTCGGAAATCGTACAGTTGATGCAAACGCTGTACGAAGAAATGTTCAACGACAAGCCGCACGTTGCCGCCTGCCATGCCGGACTCGAATGTGGCTTACTAGGCAAAAACTACCCCGACATGCAAATGATCAGCTTCGGACCAACCATTCGTGGCGCCCATTCACCCGACGAACGAGCCTCGATCTCTAGCACACAAAAGTTTTGGAAGTACCTCGTGGCAACACTGGCGAAAATCTAAAACACATTCGCTCCGAGCTTCGCATTTCTTTCGTGGAGTGTTGTTTGTAGTAATGCCTTTAGGCTTTTTTCTCCGAAGTGAACTCACTAAACCCCTGCCAAAACTGATACTAGAAACAGTTCAGCTGACGCAACGAACCGCCCTGCCGATTAAATCTCACGCTCTCGGGCGAAAACAATGTACTTGGATGAATCCGATTTTGAGTTCGACGAAGCCAGCGGCGACGCCGCAGACGGATCGCATTGCGTATGCGATCACTGCGGAGAAGAATTTTCAATCAATGTCGACTTCAGCCAAGGCGCCTTTCAGCAGTTTGTCCAAGACTGCCCGGTTTGCTGAAACCCACAATTGATCTCGGTCGAGATCGATAACGACGGCAACGCCTACGCGTTCGCGAAAAATGAAAACTAACTACGGCATTTCCACGATACCGTTTTGGATCTGCGCTTCGAACTGACGCATCTGACCTCGCATTCGTTGCATACGCTGCAGCATTCGATCCTCGATACCATGGCCAAAGATGTCTTTCCCACCAAACACGTCACCGCCAAAGATGCCATTGGGTCCAATTTCTGGCAGCTGTAAGTTCCATCGGTTAGGTAATCCCTGCGCTTGATTCACTACGTCGGCCTGTCGCTGTTCAGGCGTGACAACCACCGAAATTTCTTTACCGCCTCGAACCAGTGTCAACGAAAGACCTGCCCCTGCTTCTCCCGCAGTATGGACTGCATTAATCAAGTCAGTTTGGCTTATCAGTTGTTTGTCATCGGCAAACAACAAAACGTCATGCTTTTGTACACCTGCCCGAGTCGCTGGCGATCCAGGTGCCACGTGAGCAACCATCAAACCAAAATCCAGGTTCAACTGACTTGCTACCGCTGGGTGAATGGCTGTAGTTCCAACTCCAATCAAGAACGAGACCTGATTTGATTTGGCCTGTGGTTGAATGCCAGGCACTTGCAACAAGCCCTCGATACCCGGAACGTCCAGGTTTAAATTTTGATCGTCGCTCAAATCAAATTCTTGACGTTGGCCGTCTGGTCCAATCACAATCGCCTTGCCACTTTGTTCGGTTTTTCGATGACCGTTCTGATCGACGCTGCTAAAAGACTTGCGAATGATAACACTACTGCCACTGCCGCCGAAGATCTCTGGGGTTTCGACGGGGACAACACTTGGCGCCGGATCTTCCACACTCTGCGTGGGAATCAAATTCTCTGCCACTTGTTTGCCATTTCCATCCACAATCTCGACTTGAGCGTGACAGCGTTGACCGTTCACGAAAACAATTGCGACAACCGCAACAATAAAGTTCCGAACAAAGCGTTTCATAATTATCTCCGAAAGAAATTCTACCTAACTGTACAAGTTGTGTTTATTAACAATCGAGCCAATTCAAAATCGAACGAGCTCATTAAAGTTACCTACTATTTTACACCGTCGTCACGTTGCGGCAAACAAAAAGTTGCAACCGGTTTAGCAGCCTACCGGATACGAAAACCAGACACACCAATAAAAAAAGCAGTTTGATTGCTCAAACTGCTTTTTTCGGGAAAGCTGAAATCAGATTTCAGAAGTGTACTGTCTTATGAGTTGATTCGTACTACCAGTTTAGACGAGCCAACTTGCCAACAATTACAAAAATCAAAGCCAATATTAGCATCGACGATCAATTTTCGACAAATTACTTGAGTGTAGTAGGAGCAGCAGCGGTACGGGCATTGAGTGCTTTTGAAACCAAACTTGTCAAATCCAGCTGACGGTGAAAAACAACAGCTCGATTGACGCCTGTAATGACTTCTTCTCGATTGTTCGGATCGATGCTCTCACTGTCGAAACGCAACACCAAAGACAAACCGTACTCTTTAGCCATTCCTTCTACGACGGTCTGCATCTCTTGGTACGTTTCGTAGTACACTCGAGCTTCGCGGCTGAGCAATTCTGCTTCGGTCTGCCGAGCAGTGGTGCGAAGCTTAGCATGCTGTTGCTCGATATCCGCTTCTCTTTGATTGCGTTGCGGTCCGGGCTCCATGCCTCGTATTTGGATGACTTCCTGCTTAAGCCGATCCTGCTCAGCGATCAACTGAGCCTTGAATCGGTCGGCTTCCGTCTTGATCGCTTTTACTTTAGCGTCAAACGAAGCGTTTTCTTTGAATACTTTTGCGACATCCAAAATCGCTACACGGCCCGTTTCCTGAGCAGATACGACTGTGGAAGCTAAGGCAATAACAGCGGCGACAACAAAAGCGATTGGTTTAATGATAGTCGATTTCACGACACGTCCTCCTTGACGGAACATCTTTGAAAATGTTTGGGTTGTTTAAAAATATGTTTAACAAACGATCCATCGCTTGTTGTCGATTGCTATTAGCAGATGGTATGCCAACAACAAAATTTTAATGCTTGAAATTCAACTCAACTTAACTGCAACCATTCGAACCGCTTAATTTAGGTTCCGTCGCTCTCTCAAAAAGAACAACGTTGCCGAATTGGTTGGCTGTCACAAGCATCACCTGTGTAAAATTTTCAAATGCCGTTGTAAGGATTACTCGAAACCCAATCAATATTGGTTCTCAAATTTTTCGACATACCGCTGGCAGTGCTAGCGACAACGAACCAATAAACGATGGCCTAGGGCACACTGGGCTCCGCGCTTAAGATAGACACCGTGACAACCAGGTTTCTTTTGTAAAACGTTAACGTTGCAAACCCGTTTTCTGTCAATCCATCAGAATAAATCCACCACCCCGATAGCACTTTGCCAAGGCGGTCGTGGAATACAAAATTTTCGGTTCAAGGATGAGTCGTTCCAATTTTTTGATTCCCCGTGTCGTTTGTCCACTCGCAATAACGGTCTGGGCCGTCATCACGGGTTCTTTGCTGATCGCTTATCTATCGACAGCAGCCTGCGCCAATGACACCGTCGCTCGCGAACCGTTACCAAAATCGTGGCAAGCCGACGCTGAATTAACCGATGTGTTTTTCGTTAATGAAAATCTCGGCTGGGCCGTTGGTGAATCTGGCACCATCTTACGAACTCGCGATGGTGGAAATACTTGGAACACTCAAACCAACAGCAGCACATTTCGAAAAGACACCGTCCGAATCGAGCAAAAATTCCGCAACCTGCAAAACGGTCAAACAACAAACTCGACTGGTATCACCAATCGGCAACAAACTGCCTCGCCGATCACTTGCCGCTTGAATTCGGTACACTTCATTGACGCCAACCAAGGCTGGGCCGTCGGCGGATTCAAACTACCCTACATCAACCGAACCCAAGCCGTCATCGTCCACACCCGTGACGGCGGGATTTCTTGGCACCCGATCTCTGACCTCGCCATCCCAAAATTACGAAAAATCGAAGTCTCTACCCCTCGACGCGCAATCGCCTATGGGGATTCCGGCAATGTATTTACCGGCGGGATTTTTGAAACCGGTGATGGCGGCAGGTCTTGGTCCGCCATTTGGCAACAAACCGATGTTTCATGGCTCGATGCCGACCAAGCCAAAAATCACTTCGTCACGATCAACGATGCCGGAAATCTCGGGCGATACAACAATGGCCAGTACGAAGATGCCGTCTTACTGGGCAACCGAGCAACCAAAAAAGTAAATTTTCGCTGCGTTAAAATGGTCGACGACAACATCGGTGTGGCGGTTGGCAATCGAGGCAGTCTATTCAAAACCGAAAACGCCGGCCTGTCATGGCAACGGTTACCAACCGATGCTACCCATCCGCAACTGTCCCGATTTGATTGGCAAACTGCCGTTGTGTCGGACCAAAAAGTCATCGTAGCTGGCTTTCCAGGATCAACGATCGCAACACTGGACTTAAAAACAAATCAACTTTCGATCGCCAAAACACCCATTCGAACCAAGCTCAACCGTTTGTTTTTCTTAAACGACAATACCGGTTGGGCCGTGGGTGATTTCGGTGTGGTACTCAAAACGACCGACGGAGGCACAACCTGGAAACGCCTACGCGGCAACACTCGCGGTCTAGCGATGCTGGTCGTCGCACCGCAAGCCAATCAGGTGCCCGTTGAACTGCTCGCACGCCACGCTTTTGAAAGCAACCGCAATTGTGGAGTGCTTGTGCTCCAAGACACCAACACTGCCTTCGAAGCGGCCCGGCAAGCATCAAGTCGTTTGGGCAGTTGCTACCACGAGCTAATCCTTCCCTCCTCAGGCACCGCCGAAACCCTTGACCCTGAAACCGTCGTCGCAAAACTCGTCCGCGACATCCGCACGCTCAAACCTGCCGTCGTGGTCAGCCAAGCCCCTCAATCTTACTCGCAAGATATCAACGACCCGTATCAACAAATCAGCCTCGCCGTCAAACTCGCGGCATCCTCAGATGCTTATCCTGACGACTTCGCCCTTGGCTTGACCGTTCATCGAGTCAGCCGCTTTGTCGTCCAAGATCCAATCGGTCCGATTCGATTCAAACCAGAACGGATGTTGATTCAGTCTGGCCAACAGTTACAAGACCAAGTCGCATTTAGTCGTTCACTCTTGGGTGAACCGACCATCGACCTCCTACCAGACCACTATCGAATCAGCCAATCCGCCACTGGGTCTACGACTAAAACCGTAACCGACTTGTTGGCTGGGCTTCCCTCGCATCTAGTACCAAGCCGACTAGGCAAGTCGCTACAACGAAGCAATCTGGCTGACATTCGCTTCGCAAATCGAAGTGCAAAAATGCTCAAGGACTTTGCCGACTTCAAAATCAACACCCCGCAGGACTTAACCGTTTGGCGCCAACAATTGCAACAATTTTTGAACTCAATGGAAGTCGATGTTCACAACGGAGGCAATTGGACGATACGGTTGATCGAGCAATACCACGCAAAAGGTCAATCCGAATTAGCGATGCAAGCAGCTGAGTTAATGATCAGCCGATTCCCTAACAGTCCTTACACGATCGCAGTAACGACGTGGCTTGCCAAACAATACACCAGCGTAGAATTTGGCAAACTCGCGTTCGATCAACAAGTTGCCTGGAATGTCCTTCAGGCCGACGGGTCACCGAGTCAGTCAGTGCAAAACAAAAAACGATTTTCAACTGGCCCCCAAACAAGCATTAACGCTGGCGTGAAAACACTCACCTGGCAACCGATTCAACCACCTGTCAAAAACAAAACTTATCAAGCCCTGACCGAAACCGAAGATCCCGAGATTGAACTGGCCAGCGCCGACGAAGCCATCCCTAACGCCACCCCGACATTACCTAGTCATCGACCGGAGTTTTATCTGCAACGACTCCAGCGATCAACTCGACTACTTTCGTCGGTTGGCCAACGCGACCCGGACTTTGCCGCCGGCCCATATTGCCAATGGCTTGAAATTCAACTCGCGCGACAATTAAACGAAATCAACCCAAACACCATCAACTCACTACCCAATCGCTATCAAAAACTAATTGACGGACGCGGCCCGTTGCGTCGAAGCATTGCTGAAAAAGTAAACCACGAACTAACACTGCTCGACAGCGACATCGAAGCCTCTCCTCAACTGGCTCCGCCAACCATCTCCAACTGCATCGAAATAGCCGACCGACCTCATCTGGACGGTCGGCTTAGCGAACCGTGTTGGCAATCAGCACAAGCAATCCCAGTTTTGATTGCTACCACCAGTAACCATCAAAGTGCCGATCAGCCACGAGCTCAAGTTCAATTTTGCCGGGACGCTGACCACTTGTACATTGCGATCGTGTGCCAAAAGCTGCCTGACCACACCTACAAACCTGCCAGTCGAATTCGTGTACGCGATGCCCAAGTCAGCAACGCCGATCACATATCGATTCAATTAGATCTCGACCGAGACTACGATACCGAGTTTCGTTTTTCAGTCGACCACCAAGGCAAAGCAAGAGAATTGTGTGACGCTTTCTCGAGCTGGAATCCTGATTGGTTTGTCTCCAACAGCGAAACCGAATCACTCTGGATGGTCGAAGCAGCAATTCCACTATCGGCCATCAGCCCAACAAAAATCCGTCCCGGCGACCAATGGCACGTACGATCTTCTCGCCACACACTATCAAATCGAACGGGCAGCTTGAAAAAAGAATCTGCTCGAACCCAATCCATATTTCTGCAACGCCCACTACCCCGGCTCGAAAACATCCTTGCCTTTTGAGCGATTTTTCATTGAGCTCGGACAAAAATCCATCGCTTGTTTTTTCAGTGGATTCGGGTCACGTTTGATGAATGAAATTACAAAACGTGTTTGTCCGAATGGGCTTTCTAATTAGTCACCTTTGGATCGCAAGCCCCACATCGCGACAATTCCAAACGCTGGCCCAATTGCCAAACCAGCCATCACGATCGGCCACCCACAATAGCTGGCAACGACCGGGGTAACTTGGACCGTCAGTATCGTCAACGCAAACCCCAACGCAGTTTGCAACGTCATCACACTTCCCGCCTGATCCGCGGGTGCAAAGTCGGCGATCAACGCTGAAAACTGCGCGGAATCTGGAACGATCACCAGCCCCCAAAAAACCGCCACCAACGACAACGACCACACCGGTCCGTCGTAACAACACCCAAACGCGATTGCCGAGAGCCCGCTCAACGCCATCGCAGCAATCGCCAATTCGGCTTTTCCAATTCGATCGGCAACCCAACCTGCGACTGCGGATGCTAAACCACCAGCGGCAATCGCAACAAACGTTACCAACCGAGCCCACTGTCCAGCCTCGTCGATTTTATCAGCGAACGCCGCCGTCAATGCGACACCCAACCACGCCCACATCGCATACAGTTCGAACATGTGTCCAAAGTAACCGCAGTAGGCGGCGCGGATTTTTCGATCACGCCATACCAAACTCAACACACCCGAGTTAAACCCCGCCGCGGCTCGGTGGTGTGGGCCAAGCCGTACAAACACCATCAACAAGCCACCCACGCCTGCCAGCAGACTAGCGATCGAAACCGTCGTTCGCCAATCCGCCCCGCCGAAAAAGGCAACCAAGTGCGACGAAGCTGACCCGATCGTCAAACCACCCACCAACAACCCGACCAAAAACCCTCGATCTTTAACACCCCAGCCTACTGCCAGTTTCATACCCACCGGATACACGCCCGCCATTAAAACACCGGTCACCAATCGCAACGCGATCGCCGCCACCCCTCCAGGCTCAGCAACCAACAGTCCAGCATTCACTCCCGCCGCAGCAATCGCACTACCGCCCAACACCAAGCGTGGATCCAACCGATCAGCCACCCCGATGATCGCTACTACCAACGCACCCAAAACGAATCCTGCTTGAACCGCCGATGCCAGCGCCGCTTGGGCAAACGCAGATATTTCATGTTCTCGATTCAGGTCCGCCAAAATCGCGGACGAAATGAACCACAGGCTCAGCACCATCGATTGGACAAGAATCAACAGCAGAACCGAGCAAACTTTTTGGCTCACGCGACCGCCTCGGCAATGGCTTTTGATAACTCATCGCAAATCAAATCAGAATCTTCGATGCCAACCGACAATCGGAAGAAGCCTTCATCAATGCCGATGGCCTTTCGTTCTGATTCGGTCAAACCGCGGTGTGATGATGACGCTGGATGAGAAAGCGTCGTTGCCACGTCGCCCAAGGTAGGTGCAAAGGGTATTTGAGGCGCCGCATTGATCAACGCGTTGGCAGCAGCCCTTCCCCCTCGAATAACAAAGCTGACCATATTCCCAAAATCTTCACCCAAAACCTGTTTCGCTCGGTCGTGGTCGGGGTGGTCGCTTTGTCCTGGGTACAACACGCTGGCCACGCCAGGCAACTTCGACAGAAAATCGGCAATCTTCATCGCGTTGGACTGCGCTCGATCGAACCTCAACTCAAACGAATGCAGCCCTCGCTCAGCCAGCCAACAATCAAACGGACTGGGCGTGAAACCCCAAGTGACCGCTGTGTCATAAATGCATTTTTGATGTTCTGGTTTTTTCGCAGCCACGTAGCCCAGCGTTACATCCGAATGGCCGCCCATCAATTTGGTTACCGAATGAATCACCACATCGGCACCGTGTTCATAGGGCGAAAAACTAATTGGAGTGGTAAACGTGTTATCAATCACCAGCAATATATTTTTCTGCTGAGCCAATTTTGAAATGGTCGTAACATCTGCGATACGAAGCGTCGGATTCGCGACGACTTCGAACATTAGCATTTTCGTATCCGGAGTGACCGCAGCCGCAATCGCCTGACCATCGGTTGGGTCCACGAACGTGGTATTGATTCCCATTTTCGGCAGATCATGTTTCAACATTCGCCACGTCCGACCGTACAGTTGATCGCTGGCCACGATGTGATCACCTTGCTTTAGCAACGCCAGTACCGTGGTTGAAATCGCCGCCATGCCGGAACTGGTGATGATGCCACCGGAAGCATTTTCAAGCACATCAATTTTGCTTGCCAGAACACTGGCATTAGGATGACCCTCGCGAGCGTACGTGTACCCGTGGACATCGCCTTCGTACTGCGCATCCAATTGATCAGCGGACGCCGAAGAGTAAACCACGGATGGATAAATCGGCGTCACAACGGGTTGGCTAATCGACTCTGGCATTGGAGTGCGTCGTACGACTGTTTTTTTGGGTAAAGCCATTTGGCAACCTGATTGATGATGAAAAAATTGAACCGTGATCCGCTTCGACCGGTACTCACCACACCGCAATGGAAAATACTCGTTTTGATAGCGTCATTGTATCCGAGCGACGATTGCTTCTAAACCACGCCAAAGTTAACCCATATTGGCTTTGGATGGATGTTGCACACGAGCTAAATTGGACCGCCAATCGGCCTGCCCAAAAAAAATTCTGAATTTTCAATTTTGCTTCGCAATAGTCTGGTCAAGAAACGGAACACTCTGAAATGTAACGCTAAAAAGCCTGGAGATTCAAATGATTCGAAAACTGACCGAAGATTTCGCTGGCCACTCCAAACAATGGTCTCGACATTTCCAACAGAACTTAGGCCACATGGACCACGTTCCATGGGAGACCGACGTTGATATCCCACCGCATCAATCTGAGACAATTACTCGTTCGATCGCGACTTTTCAGTTGGGTGAAAACTCCGAAGGTGGAACATTCAAACGCTCTGGTCAAGAATACGCCAACGAAACCGGCGACCACGAATACTTGAACGCTCTGGACATGTTCATCAAGGAAGAAAACAGGCACTCCGATGTGCTGGGGCGATTTATGGATCGCCAATCGATTCCGAAACTGGAAAAAGAATGGACGGATTCGACCTTTCGTTTCATTCGTAAAATCGCGGGCCTCAACGTTTGCATTTCGGTACTACTGACTGCCGAAATCATTGCATCGGTTTACTATCGAGCATTGGGTCGTGCAACGGATTCGCCGGTGCTGCTGGCAATCTGCGAACAAATTCTAATCGATGAATCACACCACCTCGTTTTTCAAGCCAGCACGTTAACCAAACAACGAAGAAACTGGTCTCGACTTCGGTGTTGGGCTTTCAATCAACTACAACGAACTCTGATGGCCGGCACCATTTGTGTCGTTTGGTTTGAACATGGTGCGGTCTATCGAGCTGGCGGATACAGCTTTTCAAAAATGGCTTCAGAAACTTGGACCAGCCTGGAGAATGTACTCCGAATAATCAACCATGGCGTCGAAGGTCGATTGCCAATACCAAGCGACACAATTCTTCCGAAGGAAAATTGGTTAACCGTGCCGTTAGGGAAGTGAGACGTTTAGCTAATTTTCAAATCAAATCCGAACCACGATTTCGTCCAACGGTTGGCGGATTTTCTTCTGATGCTGTGTAACATCATCGCTAGACCGGTAGCCCACTGGTAACACCAACACTGACCGCAGATTTTGGCTTTTTAAATCTAACACCTCGTCGTATTTGTTCGGCATAAAACCTTCCATCGGACAAGTATCGATCTTCATCTCCGCTGCAGCCGCCAACAACGTACCCATCAAAATATAAGCTTGCTTCGCACCCCATCGATAAAGCTCTTCAGGTGACAGCTTGCCAATCGTACCCAACATCGTATCTCGGTAAACGTCCATCTCTCCAGCTTCGAGCCCACGCTCTTTTTCGATCCGATCCGAAAAAGCACGGATATAGTCCGCATTTACATCGGTTCGAACGGCGATCACAATCACATGCGAGGCATCAGCGACTTGTTGTTGATTGTAAGAGTGAGGCACCAGTTGGTTTTGCAGATCTTGATTTTGGATCACCAACAATTTGTATGGCTGCAAACCGTACGAAGAAGCCGTCAAATTCCCGGCTTCCAGCAATTGGGTAAGCTGAGCATCGGTGATCGACCGTTCGGCGTCAAATTTTTTGGTTGCGTATCGCCAGCGAAGAGATTCAAGTGTATTCATTGTCGTATATCGATAGATCAGGTTTGGGTTGATTTTAGCTTCGGTCCATTAGTCATGTCCCAGAATCTGCCATTGTCATCTTTGGATCAGCGAATGACAACCTTGAACCACAGCATTGCCCGGAACGGCAACGGTGGTCAACTCCGTAGGATAGGACTATTGCCCGTCATCATAGAGTTCGCAGGAATGAACTCAACGCAAGGACGCTAAGCCACAAGGGCGCAAAGAGCGTGTGAGAATGACTCATTGGGCCTTTGCGCTTGGTGACTTTGGGTTAGTTTTGTCTTTCAGCGTAAGGCACTTCCAACAATTACTCTGCCTTGGCTTCCACGCAGAACAAGTGT
>CAZORR010000041.1:17145-18446 GCA_964582115.1 uncultured Pirellulaceae bacterium | reverse complement strand
CGAGTGTGGAAGCACCAATACCCGCTGATACTCAGATTGATAACGCCCAAAGTGAACAAGCTTTGGCAAACGAGCCTAATCCAGTTTCAGATAGTGACAGTACTACGAACCAAGCTCACACCATCACCGAACAAATATCTACGGCAGGAAAAACCGCCGAACATACGACGGTCGAACAGGCTTCATTTCTAGCATCCTATTGGCCTTACTTGTTGATTGGATTTACTATCGTCGGCTGGGTAATTACTCAAATGCTATTAAAGCGTGAACCCAGCTACAAACCCACAGTGCTCAAACAACCCAAGAAGCTAGAGGACGTTGAAACGAATAGATTGAGAGGGCAATTCAAAAAGTCGGAACGTTATGTCAAACCAAAAGACAAATCTTCAGAATCCAAATTGCCACAAGGAACCGATAAGGATTCGACACCAAGTAAAGATGGAAAACCTAGCTCTACTAAACCATCCACAACCAAAGAAAAAGTAACAAACAACCTGACAGCGGGTGCCACGCCTACTGACGATGAATTCGATCTGAGTAATGATGGTTTGGATTCGGATGTGTTTAGCTCCGAAGAAGCTGCGGAAATTACAAATGCAGTAGATGCTCGAAAAAAGAGCAATTCGAGTAAGAGATTTAAAACGGAAGACGACATTGATGGATTTGAGGGCGACGAAGATGAAGTCGTTTCATTTGATGACGAGGACTCGCAGCTTTCGAGAGGTTTCTTAGGCAGCAACAAATTGGCGGACGCAGAATTAGCCGACGCCCCTCGAGGTGACGCTGAAAAGCTAGCGGATCAGAAACCGGAAATAACTGGCGAAGATGTTACTAATGCTTCGGCTGCAGTCAGTGGCTCGGCGGCGAAAGGGTCTTTTTTTTCCAGAGTCTTCGGTGCCAAGACCAAGCGAGAGGGGGGCTTGGACGACGATGACAACTTTGGGGTTAACCTCGACAACGAGATTGCGACTAGCGCCTCAGAAAATTCAGTTGCGAAGCCGGTTGCGAAAAAAGTCCAAACTAGTCAAACCAAGGGAACCGTTGATGATTCCGCTGAGGATTCTGGCGAGTTTGAGTTTGGCTTATTCGAAAACAAAGACACGGAATCTCTAGGAGTCACCAAAGTAAAGGACTGCAATAACAAGCCAAGTGTTGCCGAACCACGCACGGCAGCCGCGATGGCTGGCAATGCCGGATTGGCTGGTATGACCCTTACTAAAGTTGCTCCAACAAGCGAAACTGATGCCGTCGGTAAAATAAGATCCGAAACTCACTGGCAAACGAAAGTTAGTACGCTTGAA
>CAZORR010000041.1:7397-17045 GCA_964582115.1 uncultured Pirellulaceae bacterium | reverse complement strand
CGTCGGTAAAATAAGATCCGAAACTCACTGGCAAACGAAAGTTAGTACGCTTGAAAGCGAAAACCTTAAGTTGAGTGACCAAGCTAGTACGCTTGAAGACGGAAACCTTAAGCTGAGCGATCAGATCAGTACGCTTGAAGATGAAAACCTTAAGTTGAGCAACCAGGTAGATGAACTGACCCAGCAAATTACAAAAGCTACCGAAAATGCAACGCAGGCTGACTCTCTTGCGCAAGAGCGTAACGAACTGACTAAAACAGTCGAATCGTTAGAGGCAGATAAAGAAGCATTGCTGAGTGAAAAAAATCAGCTTGCCGAAGAATTTAAAGCGGCTAACAAGCGACACGCGGCGTTGGAAAAAGAGAAGACCGACTTGCTTCAACAGTACGAAAAATTGACAGCTGAAAAGGCAACCGCAGAAACATCCGCTACTGAACTAGCAGCATTACAAACTGAAGCTGAGGCATTTGCAGATTGGATTTCTGAACTTGAATCAGAAATCCAATCTTTAAAAGCAGAACTTCTCGAAGCTCAATCTGAGCTGAGCCGTGCTATTACTGATGAGGAGATTAAAGAACTTAAAGAACGATTCAAAAAACGTTTGACAGATGAGCTTCGTAAACGCACGCAAGCCGAGTTACTTTTTAGCGAAGCTGAAAAGCAACGTAGCGAAGTTGCTGAACTGTTGCAATCGACCAATGCAGAAATACTTGCGTTAAAAGCGAAGTACGACCATGAAGACGTCGACATTGGCAACTGATTGCTAGGATAGCCGGACGTTACGTTGCGATTTAGTTGAAGTGATTTCGTTTGGGCATTTGCTTTCCAAATAGAAGAATCGTTCCTACACAACGAAACTGTAGTCGTATTCTCTGCGGTCAAAGATTCTTCAAAAATGCAATTTCCTCCGGCAAACACGGCCTCTGCCCCCAATTAGGTAGAACGAAAACTGAAAAACAAGTTCAAAAAAAGAGTACTTACCAGCAGGGTTAGCGCGTAGAATACATCGTGCCAACTAGCCGACCGAAATCGATCTCAATATAAATCCCCCTCTAGCTTCCCTTCCTTGTCTACTAGGTTGAATATGTTGTTAAGGTCTAAGATCAAGTCAACCCAGCTGTCGTGGGTCTGGCTCACAGTTGGAATACTAGGCATCAACATGGCCTTCGCCACCTTGAATGTTCGACATGCAACCGGACAACAAGTGCAGTTTGAACCGGGCACAATCATTCAACTGCCGAACGAATTCAACCAAGGTCCACCGATCTATCAAGATCTACAGACTTACCAAGACCCATTCTATCAGGGCCCGATCATTTGGCCTCAAAACTACTACCCCCAAGGTAGTGGTCAGATCATTGGCCAACCTCAACTAATTGTCCCATCGAACCAAGTTCCAGTGGTCGGAATTCCAGTAGACCAACCGGTTCCCCAAGCTCCCAAAACGCTTCCACCTAGCGGACAGCAACCTCTCGCTGCCGAACAGGCCGCTCTAAGTTCAGAAAAGATCGAGGTGCTAGAGAAACTGCTTGAGAAATACAAGGCAATTGCGACCGAGAAGCAAAATGATTCGCAAGCGCTAGTATTGTTAAAACAAAACAATGCGGATCTTACGGAGCAAATGAGTGCACTTACACAAGCAAATGATCAGGCGCTAAAACAAGTCCAAATGTTGGAAAAACAACTAGCGGCCAACAAACAGAACCCGGATAAAATGCGAACGGTAGGGCAACTTGAAGATAGCCTCCGCAGCGCTGTTGCTCAAGTCAATGAATTGAAGCAGCAGGTCGAAACGTTGTCTATCGACAATGAAAAATTGCTGGCCAACCAGAGCGACAAAACAGAGTTGGTTAAAAAAAACCAACAGTTGGCTGGCGACAATGAAAAACTGAACCAACGGAACGAAGCTTTGACTCAGACTAGCGAACAGCTTACACAGAAACATGCTGTACTAGAAACCAAATACCAAGAACTTAAGCGCAAAACACAAGATGACGTTCAATCGCTAGAAGAGCGCATTGCTAAGTTGAACGTTAGTAACGAAAACTATGCCGCTCAAATTGCAACATTCGATTCAGCAACATCGGCTCCAGTTCAGGCGACCGGCTTTTCCGTGTCAAACGCTGAACTGCCCGCGTTTGAAGCTCGAATTTCACGACTCAGCCAACAAAACCGCCAACTTGCCAAAAGCAATACAGACTTCAAAAACGAAAATCAATCACTCACTCGTCAGTTCGCAAATCTCAAGAAGCAACATGATGCAGCAGCCAATAGCAGTGCTTCGAATCCGATCAGTTCAGCACAGGCGCCCGTGGCAACACTCGTTGCGCCGAATTCTTCGAATGAAACGAACGAGAGCTGGGGAATTTTAGCTTGGTTAATTCCGTTTTTGGTCATTGGATTGGGGATCGCGTTCTTTGTGATTATCAAAGAAGAATTGCATCGACCACCGGCAAAAACAGAACAACCAAATAAACGCCAAAGCTAACTTGATGGTCGTGAATCTAGCCCAACCAGTTGATGGTTCCTTAACGCTTGCATGAGGGACATAAAAAAAGAAGCCCTCAATAAACGCGAACGGCAGGTATTGAAAACCTGCCGTTCTGCGATGGGAAATTAACTTAAGGGTGCCAAGCGGCGGTGGGCTTACAGCCCGCCGTTGTTCATCATTGGCAGTAGTTCGTCCATCATCGTAATCGCGGCAGGGCCAACGAGTACTACGAAAATACCTGGGAAGATGAACAGCACAAGCGGAAAGATCAATTGAACCGCTGTCTTGGATGCCTTCTCTTCCGCGATTTGTCGGCGGCGAGTACGCATGGCTTCGCTTTGGATACGTAGTGCTTTACCGACGCTGGTACCAAACTTGTCGACTTGAATCATGACTGAAGCCAACGTTTTCAGGTCTTCGACGCCATTTCGGTCTCCCAGTTCAGTCAACACAGTTTCACGAGTTGAACCATACTGTAGTTGTTGGTTACAAGTCTGAAATTCATGAGCTACGACTGGGTGTGTATCGACCATTTCATCGGCCACGCGACGCAAGGCTTGATCCATACCCAAACCGGCTTCGACGCAGACAACCATCAGGTCAAGTGAGTCAGGCAAACCAAGGAATAGTTTTTGCTTACGAGAACGAGCGGCCAACGCCAGGAAAAGTTGTGGCAAGTAAGAGAACAGTGCCCCAACAACCGCAGCATATACCACTGGCCAAAAAGAGAATCCAGTCGCTAGCAGACCAAGTCCACCACCGACAACGAATCCACCAACAGCGCTGAAAAACCGCAAACTGGCGAAGAGTTTCGGTGCGTCTTCATTTCTCCAGCCCGCTTCGCTGAGTAGCTGTTGCTGGGAATTGATTTCTTTTTCCGATTTTGGCTTGAGTGCCTCGGAAATTTTTGGGTTGTACTTGTTCAACAAGTCTGTGATCGACTTTTTAGGAGCATTTTCTTCCTGCTCGTTACGCCGACTTAATCGGTCCAGCCGAGATTCGGTACGAGTTTTTGTGCCAAAGACAAACTCAGCCAGTAAGTACATGCCGGTAGCGATGGCACCGAAGAGGCCGATTAGCACGAGCCAGTTTGTCCCGCCGGTCTGTGCAATTAAAAAAAGATTCGTCATTCGTCTATACCTTAATGTCAATAATTTTCTTGATTGCATAAGCCCCAATGAACTGCATAACGATCGCAATGGCGAGCATCATTTGTCCTACAGGGTGTTCGAATAGTGCTGTTATGTATTCATAGTTCATTTTCAACATGACTAAGAACAAGACCGGCGGCAGACCGAGCAACACGATTCCGGACATTCGCCCTTCACCGGTCAGTGCTTGGATTTGTCCTTTAATTTGGTATCGCTCTCGAGTCAGGTGAGAGATCTTTTCTAGGATTTCAGCGAGGTCACCACCGGTTTGTCGCTGCAGGATTACCGCAGTCGCGAAAAATTGCAGGTCCAAGTTTGGAATGCGATCGGTCATGTCACGCAAGGTGTCTGTGATTGAAACACCGAGGTTTTGCTGTTCGAATGCATACTGAAACTCAGGGCCTAACGGATCTTCAGTCTGTGTTCCAACCAGTTGGATTGCTGCTGAAAGACTCTGTCCGGCTCGCAGGGCTTGGCCCATCAAGTCCATCGCTGCTGGGAGTTGGCGCCCAAACTTATCCATGCGTTTATTTTTTTTCCAGCGAACGTACAGCAGCGGTAGCGGCATTGCGAGAAGTCCGGCGATTACAGACAGCAGGCTAAATCTGGCTGGCAGCAAATAAAAGCTCACGGCTGCTGCTGCGACTGTAAAACCAGCCGTCATCATGACCAGTTTTTCAATCGTAATATCAGTTCCTGACAGCTCGAGCATTTTCGAGATAGGAAACAGCTGATTTAGCTTGTCAGTCCACTGATCGCCTTCTTCCAAGCTTGATTTAAGCAGGCTTAAAGTAGATTCAGACGACTTTTTGGATGCACCGCGCCCTGAGTTCTGCGTTAGAGAAGTCAGGCGATCTTCGATGCCTTCGTCCCCCTTCTGCAACATAGTCAGCACGGCGAATAGCATACCGCCAACGCTGACGACTACTGCAAATAAAACAAAATATGGAAACATGATTCGGGTTCTCGTGTGTGTCTTGGTTACTTGGTTGAGGATTGTCGCTTTGTAGACAAGTCTTGATCAGTACCACTCACAAAGAGCAGTTGGTAAACCAATCAACGTTAAAGTTAGTCTTCCATCATGATGCGTTCGCGGAAGATGCTCGCTGGCAACTTAATTCCCATCGCCTCAAGCTTGTCCATGCACTTTGGTCGAACACCAGTACACATGAACCTTCCTTTGGCTCGACCATTTTCGTCGACGCCAGTTTTGTCGTACTTAAAGATGTCTTGCATGACGATCGTGTCATTTTCCATGCCGCAAATCTCAGTGATTCGTGTCACCTTTCGAGGCCCACCTTGGAGGCGGTTGGCTTGGATGACCAGGTCTACCGCACTGGCGATCTGAGTACGCATCGCTTTGATTGGTAGCTCGAAGCCTGCCATCATGATCATCGTTTCCATACGGGCGATGCAGTCACGAGGGGTGTTCGCGTGAGTCGTGGTCAGTGAACCTTCGTGACCCGTGTTCATCGCCTGTAACATGTCCAGCGTTTCTGGGCCACGACACTCACCGATGATGATTCGTTCTGGACGCATACGCAGGCAGTTTTTCACCAAGTCCGTTGCAGAAACCGCACCTTTGCCTTCAATGTTTGGTGGTCGAGTTTCTAGACGAACCACGTGATCTTGCTGCAGCTGAATTTCAGCCGCGTCTTCGATCGTGATGATACGGTCTTCGTTACTGATGAAGCTTGACAGTGTGTTTAGCAGGGTTGTTTTACCTGAACCAGTACCACCTGAGATGACGATGTTTAGGCGTGCTTTCATCGCTCCTTCAAGTAGCATCACCATCTCTGGTGTGAATGCTTTGTAGTTCAGAAGGTCTTCGAGTTTCAGTGGATTTGATCCGAAACGGCGAATCGACATGGCGGCACCATCAAGTGCCAGCGGTGGAATGATCGCGTTGACACGAGAGCCGTCAGTCAAGCGAGCATCGACCATTGGGCAAGTTTCATCTACACGACGACCGACCTTAGATACGATTCGGTCAATGATCTGCAACAAGTGATTGTTGTCACGAAATTCGATCTTTGCCTTTTCCATCTTACCGCCGCGTTCGCAGTAGATGTTCTTTGGGCCGTTGATCAAAATATCGCTGATCGTTGGATCTTTGAGCAAGAACTCCAAGGGCCCCAAGCCTAGTGTTTCATCCATGATCTCCTCGACCAAGCGATCTCGCTCGGTCCGGTTCATCAGATTTTCTTCAAGGTCGCAAAGTTGTTCGATGACCAAACGGATTTCACGTTTAAGGACATCTCCTTCAAGGTTTCCAACTCGGCTAAGGTCAAGTTTGCCAATTAGCTTTTGGTGGATTCGCTGCTTTACTTGTTCGAAATCTGTTCCTCTGCTGGCAGTGCTCATCTGAATGCTCCTCGGCGATCGTTACCGACCGCTGGTTTCAACGCGTCGTGAATTTGGACTAGGTAGTTTCTGGAAAGAGTCCAGAGCGTTGCATAAAAGCAACATGGAAACATACAACACGGTTTGCCTAGCAAGCAAAAACTGCTGGAAGAATCAGGTTTATGTTGGCACCGCCAAACGCTTTATTGATATGACGGCTACAATCAGAAAGATTGGTCTGGGGCTAAAGAAAGGCCGGCCTAAAAAATGGCAGTATTTAGCGATTGTTTGGGTTGTTAGCGGTGAGTTCCTCGGCTTCGGAGCCGCTGAATAAGCCATTAGAAGTCGACAGACTTCGGTGCTAACTAACGATTTTCCATCAAAGCCACTTTTAAAGCCGACGAAAACCAAACGATTTACCGGACCGCGAGCCCTCAAGACCTGCTCGATCAGCGAGCACACTGCTGTTCAACGGCAGCCATACCGACGAAATTGTTAAGGTTTTCGCACTTCCGGGGACTAAGTCGGGTTTTGCCTCTGTAAGCCCGATAGATTTGCGCACACTGAAAGGTTTCCTTGATCAGTAAAGATAACGCTTAAGGAAGCAGTGCAAGCCAGCCGGTAAATTGCCAGCGGCGATAGGGAAAATCCTGTCTAACAAAGTCGGACTCGCCGATAAAAGGGTCATTGACGGTTTGACTACTAGTTGTTTGAAACCTACTATAATATCGTAAAACGGTCTCAATTCTTAGGCTTTTACGGTTTTTGGTGGGTCTGAACGTCACAATGTCATGAATGTCGATCTGCTACGAAAGTCTAATAATTTGTAGTAGGTTTGATCAGTTTTTGCTCCGCGGCGCCTTTATAAATACTGGCAGTACATGTGGCAAGCTTTTCTGATTGAGCAAACCAAGGGAATTAAGCAATATTTTTAGTGGCGAGATTTTCGACGCCAAATAGAATGTTGTTGGTGGTCTTAGGACCGTTTTATTGAGGGCAAGGTAGGTATGGCGGATCCGGAACGTACATACCTTCAAAATATTTTCGGTTTGGAGTCTGTTATGACCAAGTGCACTACCGAAGTCGCGCTTAGAGGAATTCTTACGTTTGTTGCAGTGATCGCATTTCAGGCGGTTGCTGTTGCCCAGTCTCAGTCGCAGTGTCGACTAGCAACCTATGACAATGCAGGTAAAACTTACTTTGCTTTGAGCGCCAAGGCTCAGCCTAGTGAGTCATCGCGAGCAAGTGACGTTGTCATTTGCGTTGATACCTCGGCGAGCCAGAGTGGCCCGTACAAGCGAGGTTCAGTTGCTATCGTAAAACAGCTTTTACGCAACTTAAGTGCGGAAGATCGCGTTAAGATTTTGGCAGTTGACATTGATCCCGTCGCTTTGACGAAGGATTTTGTTTCACCGAATGCGAGTAGCGTTGGTGCGGCAATGGAACAATTGGAAAAGCGAGTGCCACTTGGCACGACTGATCTTGAAGCAATGCTGAACCAGACAGCCACTCTTTTTCCAAACGAATCACAGCGAAACAAAAACATTATCTATGTTGGTGATGGAATTAGCTCTGATAACTTGTTCGAAACAGATGCCTTCCGCCTTGCAATTATCAAGCTAGTCAAGAACCAAGTTTCGGTTTCTAGTTTTGCAATTGGTCCAGATCGCAACATTAAGATAATGGCAACTCTGGCGAATCATACCGGCGGAAACGTTCGAGTAGATACCGATTCCGAAAACATTATCGTTGAAGCTGCTGCAGCTTTGGCTCAAACCGTTCACGGTTCAGTCTTTTGGCCCACTGACGTTCAACTTAGTGATGCCGTTATCGAAATGTACCCAATGGCCTTTCCTCCGTTACGATCCGATCGTGACTCGGTTTTGCTGGGAACAATATCGAAAGCAGATTCCATCAAATTCACACTTGTTGGAGATGTCGACAGTAAGTCTCAATCCATCAATCTACAGGTTGCTCCCGAATCACCAAGCAAAGAATTTGCGTTTTTGCCAGGAATGATTCGCGAAGCTCGCAACGACAATGGGTTACGCTTGCCTACAGTTGGTTCGGATGGCTTGCGTGAATTCGCATCAAGTCGAACACAAAAGTCGCTTCAATTGAGCAACTTGGCTGCTCAGGCACTGAATGTCGGGGACGTAGCTGCCGCCGAACGACTTGGTCAGGGTGCACTTGTAAACAGCCATGACCCGTCGGGCACACGTGCCGCTTTGATTGCAATGGCGAAGCCAAAGTACCGAGTGCAGGATCCTTTTGCTGCACCAGGCCAAATTCAAGCAGAGGAGGCATCTCCGTTTGACTCAGTACCGGCGGTAGGAACTCCTATTGCAAATCCTGTCCAGCAATCAGTGCCAGCCGCACCACAAACACAAGAAGTCGTTCCATCGGCTCCTTACGTGCCAGCAGCATCTCAAAATGGTATTTTCCTACAAGGTGAAGACGATACAGATGAAGTTCGGCGTTTATTACGAGGCAGCGGCAGTGGTACTCGCCGTTTCGTGCTGGATGTTGAGGAACAACAAAAGGTAACTAACGAAAAATACCAAACGCAAGTTCGTTTCGAAATTCAAAACGCTAATCGTGAGCTAAACAGCAACCCGGATCTTGCGATCGAACGACTTAAGAGCACACTGGAAAGTGTTCGTTTGTCTCCTGATCTTTACGATTCTGTTCGAGCTGAACTGTCGGCCAGACTGGAATCAAGTCTTCAGTCAGCTCGACGTCAGAAGTTTGTACACGACGAAGCAGTTGCTCGACGTGATCGGAATAAGGCAATTAGCCTTGAGACCGAAGAGAACATTCGACGCCGTCAGCGATCAGAGGATCGAATTGCAAATCTACTGCGACGCTTTAAAGATTTGTTGGCCGAAGAGTCATACGAAGATGCCGTAGCGGTAACCGAAGAAGCCTTCCGATTAGCACCCAATGTACCTGCCGTTACAGCCGCTGCTGCTTACGGTCGCTTGGCTCGCAACTTGGACAAGGAATTGAAGTTACAGCGAAGAAAACAAGAAACATTCATGACTTCACTGTTTGATGTTTCGTCAGCTGGAGTCGCGTTTCCGGGTAACACTCTAATGATTTTCCCCGATGCCGATGAATGGCGTGAGAAGCAACTTCGTCGAAAGAAATTCCAAGACTTCCGTTTATCTGGAAGCGAAGCCGAAGAAAAGATTTTGAATGCCTTGGAATTGCCTGCCCAGTTTGATTGGGAAGAGCAACCATGGACAGATATTAAAGAAGAGCTCGAAGGCAAGTACGGTATTAATATTGTATTAACGGATTCTGCTACAGCAGATTTGTTGCCTCCAGAAGAAGTGTTTAGTTCGAAGCTAAGCGGAATCAGTTTAAAGAACGCCTTACGAATTGTATTGGCACAAAAAAATGCCACCTTTGTAGTTAAGGACGAGGCGTTACAAATCATCTCACGTGATGACGCCGAAGACGAGCAGTGGTTTGTAACCAATGTTTACAATGTTGCTGACTTGGTAGCATCGAGGCAAAATCGCGGTGGCGGTGGCCAATTTGGTGGCGGTCGAGGCCAATTTGGTGGCGGTGGCGGCGGATTTGGTCGAGGTGGCGGCGGTGGCGGCCAATTTGGTGGCGGTGGCGGCCAATTTGGTGGCGGTGGTGGTGCTTTCTGCA
>CAZORR010000041.1:0-7297 GCA_964582115.1 uncultured Pirellulaceae bacterium | reverse complement strand
GGCCAATTTGGTGGCGGTGGCGGCCAATTTGGTGGCGGTGGTGGTGCTTTCTGCATCCAGAGCAACTCTGTCGAGGTCAACGCACCTCGTAAGATCCAAAGTACTCCCAAACGGCAACCAACGGTCGTCAATCTATCCGGTGACAACAAGCCTGTTGTCCAATGGAAAGAATTGTTCTCACAGCAGCTAGTCGTACCAGGAGATGTACGTGCAACGGTTCGCATGTTGATGAAAAACGAACAACCTAAAGAGGTTGTTGCGTTGATCATGGCGGCCATTGAAAACGGCCAGTTGCAAGCTTGGATGCACGAAGCTTTGGTTTTGGCCATGCAAGTTTCAGGCGAATCGCAAATTCAAATCGAACGAGCACTGATGTCCAGTGTCGATCTTTCAGGTCGGCCAGACGATGTTTTACTGGCTGCCAATTACATGGCTAACAACGGTATGGAAGGTCGATCATTAAAGCTGTTGCGAGCTTTTGCTAGAGCTAACCCAACTCGCTTTGAGCCCTACGTACTTGGTCTGAAAACAGCTAGACAAATCGATGACCTTCAAGGACAAATGTGGGCCACGATTGGTGTGTTTAGCCAAGAATGGCCTGACCACCGTGAAATCATTTCAGAAGCGAAGTACGTTGCTAAGGGAATTCAAAAGACTCTTGCCGCAGAAGGTAAAACTGAACAACTTGAAGAATACAATCAGAAGCTGACGGCAGCTAAAGAACGTGATTGCATGATTCGCGTTCGCTGGACTGGCGACGCTGACCTTGATCTATTGGTTGTTGAACCAAGCGGTACGGTTTGTTCTCGCCTACACAAAAGGACTTCATCTGGTGGTATTATGTTGGGCGACCAATTCTCACCGGACAAAAGCCACAATGGCGAAATTGTTGAAACTTATGTGCTACCAAAAGGATTTGCTGGTAACTATCAGCTAATCATTAAGCGAGTCTGGGGCGATGTAACCTCCGGAAAAGCAACTGTTTCGATTACCAATCACTTCAAGTCCAACAGCCAACGGAGTTTGACTCGGCAAGTTGAATTGGACAAAGTCGGCGCTATCGTCAACTTTGCTTTAGATCGCGGACGACGGACCGAAAGTCTTTCAGATCATGCGATTAAAAATTACGTACGAGAGCAGTTAGCAACCAATCGTAATACACTGATGGCTCAGCTCAGCCAAAATCGATCTTCATCAGCTGCCGGTGAATTCTTTCGTGGGCAATTCGATGTCAATGGACAGATTATTGGTACCAACGGGGTAGGGGTAGTGCAACAGGTTGGTTACCAACCCGTCATTGAAAATATTCCTGAAGGCACGACGCTACAAGCTACTGCTTCAACAGCAGATCGCTTGTTCGTGTTAGTGGCTCCAAACCCGGCTATCACTGTCATTAGTTCCGTGTCCAACTTTAATATTTTGGGAGGTGCGGATGACGCTGAAGGCATTACCGGCGGTGGCGGTGACGGTGGCGACGGCGGTGGCGGTGGGGGCGTTTTTTAGTCGCTCTTGTTGAGTTCGCCATGCACTAGACAGTCAAAGGCACTTTGGTTTTCCAAAGTGCCTTTTTTTGTAGCTCTCAAATCGTATTTTCTGACAAGCATCCAAGCCACGTTTTCCAAACCCGGATTAGTTCATTCGGTTCATAACATAACGCGATTCATTCGTTCGGTACGACAAGCTTATTCACTCATAATGCGCAGCTTGCGATCCCACGAAATGAATGTCTCGCTCTCGCAAAAGTGACAGCACTTCAAAGTTGGGGTTGCACCGTTTGACACCGACTAAAATTGATCGAAAAACCACCAGAAAATTGACCAAACTTAAAAGATGAACAATCGAAAAAGAAAGATTTAAGATTTTCAAAAACCCGTATTGACCCATTTTTCAGGTTCCAATAACCTTCGCTCATCACTGAACGCAACCCAGTTGCTTTAGTGATAAGAGACTCAAAAAAAGGATTTGTTTGAGATTGGTCAGATTGCTTCGGCAACTTGATTCGTTTATTAGTCAGCACGGATGCTACCGCTAGTCTACGAAGAACCCATCAAACAACTTGGTCGTTTGCATGGATGCGAACGGTCAATTTTAATCCAATCGCTCTTGGACTAACGTGTGTTCTAAGCCCCCCTGGAACCAAGTTTTCCGAGAGCTTTTTTTATGCGCCGGTGGCTTTGTCTAACCAAAACGTTACCGTTGACAAATCACTGAAATGCCGAGTCGGATACTGTTCGCTACCCGGATGATCTTTTAATATTTGCGAGAGAACATCAGCTTTATTGGCGCCGGTAACCAAAAAGCAAATTTCTTTCGAGGCCGAAATCACTGGCCCTGTCACCGTCACTCGTTTTTGCCCCGAGTCAGGGTGGGTGGCAACTTCACAAACCTGCTCCGAAGCCAAAAGTTCCATTTGATGCGGGAAAATCGATGCGGTATGCCCATCGTCGCCCATTCCCAAGACCATCAAGTCGAAGGCTGGCTTTCCAGCCGAATCCTTTGCCACCACGGCCTCGATTTGCCGCTGGTAGTCATCGGCCGCCGACCCAGGAGCGAGCGACGTGTTGACCGCATGGATGTTTTCAGCCGGGATATTGGCATCGCGGAGAAACAGTCGATCCGCTTCACCGTAATTGCTTTCGCCACTATCAGCGGGCACACAGCGTTCGTCGCCCCAGAAAAAATGCAACGGCGACCAGTCGATGTCCGCGTGGTCTTTCGCCAGCGTTTTAAACAACAGCTTGGGGGTGCTGCCGCCGGACAAACATACCGTCGCAGTTGTGCCAGCGTCTTTGGCTTGGTTGAGCAACTCGATCAGTCGCTCCGCGAATGCGTTTGCGACGTCTTGTGGAGTATCAAAGGATTTTATTTTCGAGGTCATAAAAGGAATCGATGCTAGTGGTGTAAAAAGTAATGAGTGCTTAGAACAAGCCGGCAATGTTTCCGTCGTCGTCGATGTCGATTCCTTCGGATGATGGTGTCGCGGGCAAGCCCGGCATACGCATCATGTCGCCGGTAATCGGCACCAAAAATCCAGCACCTGCTGCGATTTCGATTTCTCGCACGGTGATTTGAAAGTTACTGGGCCGGCCGATCTTTTTGGGGTCATCTGAAAATGACTTTTGCGTTTTGGCAATACAAACGGGCAAGCCCTCTAACTCAAGCTTGGCAATACGCCGTAAATCAGCTTCTGCCCGAGACGAGTACTTTACGCCATCGGCGCCATAAACATTCGTGCAGATTTTCTCAATCTTATCACGAACGCTAAGCCCCCAATCGTACAGCGGTTCAAACGTCCGTGTGCTCGACTGAATTGTTTCTGCAACAACAGTCGCCAAGTCGGTAGCTCCTTTGCCGCCTTGCCCCCAAACGTCCGCGATAACTGCGGAAACGCCCAACTGGGCACATCGTTCCTGAACGATCGCGATTTCATCATCGGTGTCAACAGTAAACCGATTGATCGCCACGACGACATTTAGATTGTACAGCGAAGCGTTTTCAAGGTGCTTTTCCAAATTGACCAAACCCGCAATGACGGCGTTCGTGTCAGGCGTTTCCAACTCTTTTAAACTCGCCCCACCGTGATACTTTAATGCTCGAATCGTCGCGACCAACACGATGGCTTTGGGCTTGAGTCCGGCGGATGCGCATTTAATGTCCAAAAACTTTTCAGCACCTAGGTCCGATCCAAAGCCCGCTTCAGTGACCACGTAATCCGACAACGACATGCCCATCCGAGTCGCAATCACGGTGTTGGTTCCCTGAGCGATATTGGCAAAGGGGCCGCCGTGAATAATAGCAGGCGTACCTTCGATCGTTTGAACAAGGTTAGGCTTGATGGCATCCTTGAGCAGTGCAGCCATCGCACCGGCGGCGTTGAGATCTCGCGCGTAGACCGGAGTTTTGTCAAACCTGAATCCAACCAAAATGTTTCCCATTCGCCGTTTTAAATCTTGCAGGTTGTCACTCAGGCACAAAATTGCCATGATCTCCGACGCGGCGGTGATATCAAAACCAGTTTCTCGCGGGACTCCATTGCCTGTGCCGCCGAGTCCAACGACGACTTTACGAAGCGCTCGGTCGTTCATATCAAAGACCCGTTTCCAAGTGACTGTACGAGCATCGATCCCCAGAGATCTTTTTTTGCTCTGCAAGTTATTATCAATCAACGCGGCCAGTAGGTTGTGAGCTTTTTCGATGGCTGCAAAGTCGCCGGTGAAGTGTAAGTTGATATCCTCCATCGGCAACACTTGAGACCAACCGCCGCCTGTTGCTCCGCCTTTGATGCCGAACACTGGGCCCAGAGACGGCTCACGGAGCACAACGGTTGTTTGCTTTCCAATCTGGTTTAACCCCTGTGTCAAACCGATTGACATGGTTGTTTTTCCTTCGCCCGCAGGTGTAGGCGAGATCGCAGTGACCAATATTAAATTGCTTTTGGCGACCTTGGCGTCATCAATCAAGCTCAACGGCAACTTGGCCTTGTAATGGCCATAGGGATCAATCAAATCACGGTCCAACTTCAATTGGTCAGCGATTTCAGTGATTGGCTTTAGTTTGACTTGACGAGCAATTTCAATATCGGAGGGCATGGCAGCTACCTTAGTTAAATGAACGTTGGTAGCATTATAACCCTCGCCCGCCGGCGTGCATCCCTGCACTTCGATGGCAAAAGAGGCTGCCTAGGGGAAGCCTAACGTCTACGGGCTTGTTAGAGCTCTTCTGTTGGACAGCCCGTAGTACTAGCTCAAGTGAATCGACTCAGGACATGGGCAACACATGTACCGGGACACAGGTAACACTTTGATGATGCCGTCTTTGGTGGCTTTGGCCACGATTTTCCACAAGAAAATTAACCAGGCTATAAATCTCAACAGCTTAAGAATCGACTGCTATTCGAGTTCGACTTCGAAGTCGCCAGCGAAGACGGCTAGTTTTAAATTTTGATACTGAATTTGAAACTTAGCGGTTTCCGTGTTTAGGAATATTTTCCCTGGACAAAACATTGCCTCCTTGACATCAAAAGCCTTCAGGTCAAGGAAGTCGTAACCATCAAGACCATCGACTTTGATCACTTGCCACTCTAGTTCCGCCTCTGCCCCTGACGCACTTGGCTGTTGTGGAACATTCTGAGTTTCGGGCGTATCGGCCAACACAACACCATGGGCCTGCTGTAGAGGCGGATCTGTTTTAAACGCTGAAGCAACTGGTGCCTCGATTGCTGGCTCAGGATCCGTTTCGTTAATCGACTGCAGATCACTCAACGACTGTTCAACCGATTCAAACAGTTGGTGAGAACCAGAATTCTGCTGGGCAATATGACTTTTAGGCAATTGAGGAATTGTCTGCGTCAAATCCAAAGTCGTAGTAGGAAGTTGATTTTCATCAGCTTCTGGTTCCGCAGCGACCCGTTGATCCATTTTCCCAGAGACACTTTGCGAAGCTGTTTTGCTTGGATCAACAAACTCGCTTAGATTGATGCTGTCTTGTTGCGACTCCGCAGCTGATTGCGAGTTTTGATTCCTAGCTCGCATGGAAGGCACGTAACTTTCAGACTCAAATTCATCACTATTGAACGGATCAATCTGAATGGGTTCAAAACCGGCTTTGATATCAAACCCCAATTCATCAACGGCTATTGTCTCCTGGTTCATTTGGCTGGTTTCAGTACCGACTTCCGAACGAGCAGGTACGTCTGAGTTTACTACTTCAGGAGCAGCATCATCTGTTGTTGCCGGTGTCATACCGCCAGACATTGAAATCTGATCTACGAATTCTTGGCAAACTGGGTACGCGTCGATTGGCGTAACGCCCGGTATGAAGCACGAAACGTTACTTGCTCCCCAATAATCCTCAGCAGCGTTAACCGATTCGCCATCGTTGGCGAATCTTGTTTGACCAACTGCATCCCCGTGCTCTATTTCGACATCACCTACGTTAGACAGGACCTTCATTGCGAGGTCGTACTCATGGATTGCAGCGATTTGCTTTGTGCTTCGCGAATTTTCGGAGCTTGGATTGCTCATTAGGTTGGCTCCGGGATCTACTAATTGGGTGGATTCTGCTACTGGCGTTTCGTTAGGCACAACTGACACTTGTTCTAGTTGCTGTCCAATAATCTCTACTGACGGAGCGATCACTGCTTCGGTGTCGTCCCCGTTGTCATTGGCCCGATCATCATGGCTGACCTGACCGGAGGGTGACACTGTGGTCGACGAGTCCGTTGTCACTGGGGGAGTAAAAAACGGATCCACACCCGCAATATCCTGCAAGCAAGGAAGGTCCGCTTCGGATTGCAGATCCCCCGACAAATTGCTGCTGCCCATCGTCAATCCCTCTGTGTTGCTTCCATTATTGGTCGAGGCATCATCCGGAAATCTCGTCGGTGGCAGTGGCACGAATCGATTTGCCCAATCCGTCGAATTCGCCGTAGGATCTATGTTTGATTCAGTGTTGTGCATGTTAATCGCCGATCCCGCAGGGTGCGTCGCAATAAAACTCGATCGTTTTTAAAAACGAGGACGTGTTCGGACCTTATCGTCCGCCCAACAAGCTTGCATGAAAGCCCGTGAAAATGTTCTGAATATGCCAATTGAAGCAGAGCAGAACTACCAAAGCAGCCCAAATGGTCATGATCTCGACAAGTCACGACCTCGCTAAATCCTTAAAGGCCACTCACCGTCGATCTAGCTTGCTAAACCCACAAACCACTAAATATCGCGCCATCTGCCAAATTTCTCCCCCACTCAGCGGATCGAACAACGAAAAACCTTGCCAGTTCAGCCAATTTATCTGAGACAAACCGTTTCAAACTAGACCGGTTACGGTTGACCCTTGGTCAGTCTAGTTTCATAATCCCCGCTTCGATTTTTCTTCAATTGAATCACAATACCTATGAATATTCACGAGTATCAAGGCAAACAGCTATTTAAACAGTTTGGCGTCAACGTATTGGAAAACCGAGTCTGCAAGACTGCGGACGAAGCGGCTGCCGCGTTTGACGAACTTGGCGGCCCTGTCGCGGTTGTCAAATCGCAAATTCATGCAGGTGGCCGTGGCAAGGGCACGTTCAAAGAACAGCCATCGCAACACGGCGTGCAACTAGTTAAATCGGCTGAAGAGGCCAAACAAGCTGCCGCCAACATGTTGGGCAACACGTTGGTAACGATCCAAACCGGCGAAGCTGGCAAGACGGTCAATCAAATCATCGTTGAAGCCGGTTGCGATATTGCCACCGAACTGTACCTAGGTGTTGTGCTTGACCGCGAAAACAAAAAACCGGTTTTGATGTGCAGCCAAG
>CAZORR010000040.1:0-18928 GCA_964582115.1 uncultured Pirellulaceae bacterium | reverse complement strand
CAATCCCCGAAGTCATAAAGAAAACTGCGATCGAATCGAGATGACCGCCATTGGCGATCTCTTTCAGGACAAGCGGATTCCAGGCGTAAGCCATCAGCCAAGCTGGATGCTTTTTGAAAACAGCAAGTAACCAGGCCAAAGCCGCGATGGTTCCCAAGTCAAACAGGACCAATGCAAATTTAATGGCGGTGATGTGGGTTTCAACCGACGCGTCGTCGGGAGTCAGTGCGGTCGTATTGCGAAACACAAACTGGCTTACCGGTGGGTAAAGCGTCGAGAATTTCTCGAAATGCACTCGCTTAACGATCGTATAAGCACTCTCGCTTTGCTGAATCGCGGTTTGTAGGATCTTCAATTCTGGATCATCAGCGTTACTTCTTAACACGGCGTCAGGAGAATACTTGTAAGGCGCAACGCCATGGTTAGCCGCGATTCCATCCCAAAGATAGCGGTAATAATCCACTTCTAGAATTGGATTTGAGAAAACAAGCATCAATCTGGTTGCGATCGCTACTAGGACGATCACTACCGTCATCGACTTCAAGTTGCTTTTGGTACGCAGGCCAAGAAACAACCCACACAACACAAGCGCCGAAGCCAGCCAAGAGACGAACACGACTGTTACGATCGGCCGATTCGGCGGTTGGCCATACGGAAATGCTTCGGCAAGCCAAAACACTAATCCGGTCAGCACAACCAACATGGATCCAATGTCCCATACAGCGGTTGGGCAAGGTTTACCTCTAACACTCAGCCCGAGAAATACCATGCACAGCAAAACCGCAGCAGCCAACCACACGAAGCACAGAATTACTATGATTGGTTGATTCAGCTGGCTATATGAATGCGATCGAGCAAACCAAAACAAAACGCCTGTTAGTACGACCAATAGTAACCGAATGGCCCAGATGACAATCGAATCACTTTTGTTTGATGGCTGGTTCATAGCAAGGCAATGGTTTCCGCTCACATAATAAAAAAGCTCCCGTCAATCATTGATTCACGGGAGCCTGAATTAACTTATCAATTCAGTTTAGTATCCACAACCGTGGCGTCGTCCCCACAAGCCACCACCCCATGAACGAGTGGTTGGAGCGCTGTAAGTTGGAACGCTGTAGGACTGACAGCATCCTGAGCTTGTGCTTGGAGAGAACGATTGGACTGGAGTTCCGAAGCTTTGTACTGGAGTGCCGAAGCTTTCAACTGGAGTTCCGAAGCTTTGTACTGGTGCAACAGATCGTGTCGAAGAACCAACTGGAGCTGATTGGAAAACGGGTGCAGAAGTTCGTGTTGAAGAGCCAACTGGAGCTGATTGGAAAACGGGTGCAGCAGCTCGTGTTGAAGAACCAACTGGAGCTGATTGGAAAACGGGTGCCGCTGCGCGGGAAGAAGAACCAATCGCCGATGGAACGGATTGGAGAACTGGTGCAGCTGAACGTGATCCCGACTGGGCATTGGCTACTGATGCAAGCATTAGAAATGCTGCAGCGATGGCTAGGCTAAATTTGAAATTCATTTGAATGACCTTAAGTAAAGTTTGATCTTAAAAAATCGAAACGGTTGTTCGACGTAAAAATGTGCCCTTTGGTGGGAGGCGAGACCCTAGCCGATACTTCGGCCAAAGTTGTCGTGTGCTTAATTGTTCAGGTTTTCGCCGAAGCTTCAAGCACTTCACAAGCTCTTTTCTTGGCTATTTGTGTATTTACTTCGATTGGCTGCCAGGCTTCGGTTGACTGCCAGCCATCGCCTTGACTTGTTCGTTAAGTTGCCAGCTATACCCAAGGTAAGAAACCCTGACTGCGTTTGAATTGGCGGCCGCTTGAGCCGCTTGAGTAGGCAAATACGGAGCAATCGCTCTTAGCTGAGCAGCTTGATCACGACCAAAATCAGTTTTGAACCAGTCGATGATTTGCGAAAGTTTGAACGATTGTGTTCTGGCATCGTACTGGAAGTTTTGTGGCAGTGAAAAGAAATGCCGTGTGTTAGCATCCAGTTGAGCGTTAAGTGTTTCACGAACGTAAGCTTGGTTCAGTAAGCGTGGACAACCTCCTGAAGCGCAGACGATCGCGAAATGAACCTTAGGATCGCCCATCGGTCGTAGTCTCTTGTGCTCCATTGAGTCGAGCGATATTTGGCCACCGCCCACGTTGAGCATCAAGTTTTTCCAAATGTTATAGCCACCTGTTTCTGAAGTGTGATTGCGAATGGAGGTTGTTGGATACTCTTGCAAAATGCCTTTGACAGTAACTGCGTTGTAAGCGTTAATCCAATACGCCTTTTGGCCGTCAAGACTGGCAGGTGTCCGCATACTTGCTGAAGACAGCGTAGCGATGTAACTATCCAAAGCCGCACTGTCCTGAGACGATGCTTTTAGTGCTGCGTAATTCACTCCGCCGGCTTGATCGACATACTTTTGCAAAATCGCATTCCACAATGAATGGTCAATCGCATCCATGGAAACCTGCTGAGCTGAGCTCACGATCGGCCCTAATGCCAATTGACGTTGCTGCCTGGTGGTCGTGCTTTGCGAATGGCTCTGCCCGAAAACGTCCGACCCGACGATCAAGGTTAGGCAGCAGAGGGTAAGTGAAAAAATGTTTTTAAGGTTCATTGGTTTTCTACAATCGTTTTAGATTAATTGACGGAGCTGCGATGGCGATCACTTGCTGTCCGGAATTCGGTTTTTAGAATGGAACGAAAACTCTACCTAGATGCACCGACCGTGAAAGACATCGATAAACGGTCTAAATTACAAAATTTGTCTAGTATTTGTTCTAACTTTCAGACGCCATGGCTAAACTACAACTTACAGAGATTTCCTAGAAAAGATTTCTCCCGTCTACGGTTCGATTCATACTGCATCTCTGTTTCCGATTCGCGGGAAACGCGTTATGATCTTATGGTAGAATTCACCGGACGTGCGTGTAAAAGAACGATCTAATGATCATTCGAAAATGATAGCAAATCCCAGATTTTGCTCTCGTGGGTAAGTGTCCGGCACTGAGAGTTCGTTCACTTTGCACATTAGTCCCAAATACTCAATTCTTTGAGTAAGGACGTGGTCGGAAGTGAGTCTCATATTGAGCAGGGCTGTCATGTATGAATGGAGTTCAGTCGCCTACGATTGAATTCTTGATTTCCTTGCACGGTGAAGACGCGGGTGACAACTTTACGATGTTTTTCATGTCGGGTTTTGTAGCGTAGCGATATAACAATGAGCGATTTTCAAATCGACAATTTGAACAGGCTTTCAGCTCTCAAAACCAAATCATATTTCATGGATCGATTTACGATGGCACTTCCACAAATCAAATTCTATCTGGTGTTAGCAATCAGTTTGCTCATTGCTAACGGTTGTAGTGTCGGTGAATTCTCGGGCAGCTCAAGCAGGCCGGCTTCCGACAGTGGACTCTCAGGCCAATTGATCTTAACCGGGTCAAGTACGGTTGCGCCTCTGGTGCAGGAAATCGCGAACCGATTTGAACTCGTCCATCCAGAGGTTCGTGTGGATGTGCAAACCGGTGGATCGAGTCGAGGGATTCGTGATGCGAAAAAAGGTGCTGCGGACATCGGCATGTCAAGTCGCGATCTGAAAGCGGACGAGTCTAGTTCGCTTGATGCGACCGTCATCGCATGGGATGGCGTCGCCTTCGTGACTCACCAAGACAATTCGATAAACGAAGTGACGCCAGACCAACTGCGAAGAATTTATCTTGGGGGAGTCAGCAACTGGTCACAGGTTGGCGGGTCAGACGAACGCATTGTTGTTTCTAGTCGCGCTGCCGGTCGATCGGAATTAGATTTGGTCTGCAAGTTTTTGGAAATTGAACCCGGAGATATCCAAGCAGATATCATCGACGGCGAAACACAACAATCGCTTAAAAGTGTCATCAATAACCGCAAGGCAATTACCTACACTTCCGTCGGCGCTGCACAAGACGCGGTGTTGCGTGGGGAGCCACTAAAATTACTGCCGCTCAACGGAATTCAGGCTTCGCCAGAAACCATTCAAGCTGGTGAATTCCCATTAGCTCGACCGTTGATTTTGACTATCCGCAAACACGGGCTAAGTGCTAATAAGGCTGATCTGGTCAAAGCGTTTTTGGAGTTTGCAGCCGACTCAGATATGGCTGACCTTACAACTGGTTTGGGCTTTGTTCCTGTCCAAGAAGCATCAGCGGCCACCAACGCTAAATGATCTCAGCCGCCAAACGAGATGTTGTCTTTGCGGTTTTACTGCGTTGCCTAACGCTGTGTTCGGCAGGAATCATCTGCTTGATTTGTGTTTTTGTCGGACGCGAATCATGGGCGGCCTTCGACTCACCAACTGACGCAGGTGACAGGACTTTTGAGCTTGCGCATCTTTTCACGGATGACGCTTGGAATCCCGCCAACCGACAATTCAATTTGCTGCCTATGATTTTCGGCAGCTTATTGGCCACCTTTGGATCTGCCTTATTAGCGGCACCGCTCGGAATTGGCGTCGCTATTTTTCTAAATTACTACGCGCCGAACAAATTCGGCTGGTTCGTGCGGCGACTGGTTGAAATCATGGCGAGCGTTCCGTCTGTCGTTTATGGGCTGTGGGGACTGTCGGTGTTGGTCCCGTTGATCGCGTCAATCAGTCCAATCGAACAAGGCCAAAGCTTGCTGGCAGGAATACTGATTTTGACCTTCATGACCATCCCCACCATCATTGTGGCTGCCGATGCGGCGATCCAAGCAGTTCCACAATATCAAATCCATGCTGCCGCTGCACTGGGACTGGGCAGGCGAGCAACGGTGTGGTCGATCGTGTTGCCGACGGCTCGATTTGGTTTGGTTTCGGCAGTGATCCTTCAGTTTGCTCGTGCGATTGGTGAAACGATGGCCGTTCTAATGGTGTGTGGCAATATCGTGAAAACACCGGACTCCATTTTCGCACCCGTCCGAACACTGACATCCAACATTGCTTTGGAAATGGGTTATGCGGATGATCATCATCGCTCAATCTTATTTCTGTCTGGATTAGTCGGGTTGCTGATCGTGGCTGTTTTGATGTTTACCGCCAATGTGTTTTCCAGATCTCAACACTCGACAAGTTAGCCGGAAGGAGGTTGTAAATTTGAACCAAAAATTAAACACGTTTTCAAATATTCTCTCCGCGGCGTTTGCTTGGACATGCGCGTTTGTAGTTTGTTCAGCGGCCTGCCTGCTGCTGTACTCCGTGGTTACTGCTGGATTGGCACAAGTAAATTGGACGTTCCTTACCGAGCAGCCAACCGACTCAGGAAGATCCGGCGGCATTGCACCAATTATCGTATCGACCCTGTTGATTATCGGTGTCTGCATGCTGGCGACCATTCCACTAGGCGTCGGCACCGCGATCTTCCTTGCTGACGACCACACCGGAAAATCAAAACTGGCTCGTTGGATTCGTACGTCACTGGATGTACTCGGGGGTGTACCGTCAATCGTATTTGGGCTTTTTGGTAATGCGTTCTTTTGTTTAGCGCTTGGCATGGGTTATTCCATTTTGTCGGGCGGGTTGACCTTAGCCTGCATGGTATTGCCAATATTTGTTCGCGTGGCAGAACACGCAATTCGTAATGTTGCCGCCGATCATTCTCGCGCTGCACTGGCACTGGCGCTAAGCAAATGGACGACAACGTTTCAGATTGTCTTGCCACGAGCACTGCCGGGTTTATTGGCAGCGATGACATTGGGGCTTGCCAGAGCACTTGCTGAAACAGCGGCTTTGATCTTTACATCGGGTTATGTGACGCGATACCCTGAGTCACTGCACGATTCGGGTCGTTCACTTAGCGTGCATATTTACGACTTGGCCCTAAATGTTACCGGCGGTAACCAGCGGGCTTTTGCAACTGCATCGGTGTTGGTTATTCTATTGCTTTTGATCAACGCCGCGACTCACGTCGCTACGCGAAAGTTGTTGCGACACTAACGCCCGCCACTTGCGACTGAATGGTAAGATATTCTCATCGCTGTCTAATTCACCGACCCATTCCATTTCAAAATGATCGAAACGAAAAACCTATCTGTAGCTTACGGGAATAAGACCATCATTCGCGATGTCTCTTTGAAGGTAAATCCCGGAGAGATCCTAGCGATTGTTGGGCCATCGGGATGTGGTAAGTCAAGCTTCCTGGCCGCAATCAATCGCTTGACCGATTTAGTTCCCGGCGCATCGGTTTCAGGGCAAGTGCTGGTCGATTGTTGCGATGTACGGTCGACTACTCGGACTCCGGTCGAACTTCGGAAATGTGCCGGAATGATATTTCAAAAACCCAATCCTTTCGAAATGTCGATTCGCAAGAACATTCAATTGCCACTGCGAGAGCACGGCGTACGCAGCAGGCCAGAACTAAACCGAATTACAGAAGAGGTTTTGCGAAAAGTTGGGTTGTGGAACGAAGTTCAAGATCGCCTCAATCAAACGGCCACTGAGCTCTCCGGTGGACAGCAACAGCGACTGTGTATTGCTCGGGCGATGGCCTTGCGTCCGCAAATTATGTTGATGGACGAACCCTGTTCGGCGCTCGATCCAATCTCTTCGGCGACGGTCGAATCATTGATTGAATCGATGCGAGGCGAGTTTACGGTGGTGATCGTGACTCACGACCTTGCTCAAGCCCGTAGGATTTCCGACCGAACGGCGCTTTTCTGGATGGTCGATGGAGTCGGCCAAGTGATCGTCGAAGGGGAAACCGAACAGCTATTTGCAAATCCAAAGAACGATATTGCAACCGCCTATTTTTCCGGCGCCAAGGTTTATTGAAATGGAACCGTCGAAATTGCCAGCGCTTGACGGAACATTAATTGGGCAATGCAAGCATAAAAAAAGCCTGGTACCAGCAAGAGCTGACAACAGGCTTTTGAAAATCCACTGATCTTGAAACTAGTGGCTTCCAGATCCTTCTGTTTTGGCTTCTGATCCAGCTGCTTCTTCCTTAGCTTCCGATCCCATGTCAGCCTTCTCCATATCGGCAGACTCTGAACCGGCAGATTCTTCTGTCGCAGGAGGATCAGCTGGTGGTGCAGTGCCTTCGCCACAACCTGTTACCAAGAAACATGAAACGGCCAAAAGCATGGCCATTGTGATTTTTGAAAATACGTTACTCATCAGACTTCCCTTGTAATTAGCGTGAAAAACTAAACCATTTTAGTTGTATTCGATGTCTTACGAAAAATTCGTTTGCTCAGTGCACGGCACCCAGCCTTGAGCCGAATATTGTAACTGAAAATAAAATCCGTGCTGTAGTGATCAAGTTGAACTCGAAAAAATAAAACAGAAATCGGGTGCAGGGTTCGGTTAGCAACGATAATTTGGCTCTCAGTGCAGTATCTGCCTGCTACCCCATTGTCGCTAGATCATGTACTCCACTTCAGACTGGAGATTTTCCATTGGCAACGACGTGTTGAGTGCCAAGCCTCCAGCGATATGCTGAGCTTGCTCGTGGCCCAAGCGACGAGCGATTTTCGCAGCAAGGCCACTACGTCTACCGCTCCGACAAACGAATATAATTCGTTGATTTTTCAAATCGCCGTGAAGTATCTCCGGTAAAAATCCACTCAACTTTGTCAAAGGAACATTGCGTGGTCGCGTGTCGAATCCCAATTCGGCCCATCGTTGCTCAAAAGCAAACTCATGCGGTTCACGGACATCAATTACCAACAAATCTGGATCGGCCGTCAAAGAACTCAAATCCATCAGCACGTGACCTTCATCTTCTTCGATTTCTTTTTTGATCAATCCACACACCAATGTGCAAGTCGAATCGCCGACGATTTGTTCATCCAGCCCAGGCTTAATCGACGCATATTCCTCATAAGACAGCGGATTGTTCGTGTCGAGCAAGCTGTTCAAAAACGAATTCCCTTCAAGTTCCGCTGCCAACGTTGTCGCAAACTCTGCATTGTAATCGTGCGTCGGGCAAATAACGGTCTTGGGACCAACGAACCCGGGGATGCGACGCAGCGAGTCGTACATTTTTTCCATCGAACTACAAGGGAAGTCAGTTCGCCCAACACCGTCCATGAGTATTGTGTCGCCCGTAAAAGCAAAGCAAACGTTTTCAGGTAGCAACCGGCCTTCATCCAGGCGTCCAACCAAATACGCTACACTAACAACTGTGTGACCGGGTAAATCGGTTTTCGCTAAGACAAGGTCTTCCGAGATACTTATCCAAGGGGCTTTTGTTCCGTCGCCCAACTCACACTCGCCACCATCACGCGTCGGCCAGCCGAGGACGTCGTCTGTGTCAGCGGAATCTGTTTGGAATTCACTCAAAGCCCCAAGCAATTCCCGGCGGCAGGAATCATGATCCACGTGACCGTGCGTGTCCAAGACGGCAACTACTTTGCTTTGCTGACAGCGGACAAGCGTTTCCACTCGTTCAGCCAATTCATCGAAGGGGTCGATAATGACACACTGACGCGACTTTGAGTCCATCCACACCCACGTGCAATCCGGACCACTCTTCAGTTGAATTAATCCGTCCAAATCCTTCTGTTGGGAGATGCTACTGGCATCGCTTGTGATTACTAAGCAAGAATCATGCAACACCTCGCCAACCTGCCCAATGCGTTGACAAGCAGCGTCGATTTCCGCTTGACTGGCAAGTGGAGAAAATGACATTCGAATCGCACCGAGTGACTGCCACGGTTCAACACCCATCGCGTCCAGTACATAAGAAGACTGAGCGGCAGCACCACAGGCAGAACCAGAACTCACACGAATGCCGGCCGCATCAAACAAGTCCGTCAATTCGCGACTCTGAAATCCTTGGACGGCAAAATTAATCGTTGTAGGTACCGCCTGAGATAGCGGAGCATTGATTTTGATCGCCGGAAAAGCCTGCTTGAGTGCGGTGAGTATCTGTTCCCGAAAGCCGTTCAGTTTTTCGATCGGGGCGAAGGTGCGTGTGGGTGACGCGTTCAGTATCTCTAGTACCGCGGCGATCGCGGCAACGCCCGGTAAATTCTCGGTTCCTGCACGTGCACCATCTTCTTGGCCACCACCAGCCAACAACGGTACTAGCGGTGCAGACTCACGCACATAAAGTAAACCAATCCCCTTAGGGGCAAATATCTTATGGCCACTGATCGTTGCGTAGTCAATCGTTGTCTTTGCTAGATCGAATGCGAACTTGCCAATCCCCTGCACGCAATCGACCAACCACGCACAGTCTGGGTTCTCACCGCGAACGATTTCTTCGATACGATCCAGATCGGTGATGACGCCGGTCTCATTATTAATCGCCATGGTGCAAACCAAACCGGCTCGCTTTACATGCTGCTTTAAAAAATCGTAATCCAAAATACCTTGGTCGTTGACAGGAATTGACAAAACTTCTGCATTGAGTCCTAGCAATTCATTCCAGTGCTGGATCGCAACTGGGACAGCCTTGTGCTCGGTCGCACCGTACATCAGCACAGGGAGTTCACCGCCAACTAGTTCTCCAGCATCGCGTTTTTTTCGCAATTCGCACAACGCAGAAAACACTCCCATTTGAATTGCTTCTGTCGCACCACTGGTAAAAACGATCTGACCGGCTCCAGCACCAAGAACGCTACGAGCTAATTCTCGAGCAGTCTCAAGGATGTTTCGTGCACGCAAACCAGCAGTGTGTGTACTACTCGGGTTGCCATATAGGGCCTTCATCACATCACTAGCAGCTTGAGCTGCCTGAGGACAAACTTGAGTGGTCGCGTTAGCGTCTAAATAAATTTCAGTTGGGAAATTTGCTTCCATCAGAAAGATCCTTCAATGACGATTATAAAAGCAACTGGCAAACGAGAATTCAACCATTTCGCATCATCGCAACAGCACATTGGCCAGTGATGAATCGATCGTTGGGTCTGTCTTTATTCGCCAACCGCCTAATTAATAATTCGCTTCAATAGGTGGTGTCGGCGGCTCGAGATTCACTCGTTGGACTACGAATTCCGAGCCGATTTGAATTCAGCTGAATATTATACCAAGACCAACTCGCGCCACCACACATGAAAGTCGCGCCAAAGACCAAAGCTCCAAAAAACGGCGCTTCAAAAGAAAATGCGAGGAAGCTTAGATTTACAGGATAATGCACGGGAATTTACAGCAATCTCCAGAAAATCAAGTGTCTGTACTTCCGGAAAAATCAACCCAAACCGAAATCTGTCTTCAACTATACCAACCTACGTGTACCCAAGGACAGTTAGGGAAGCGAACGAACGATCAAGTTACGGATTTCGGTCATGTCTTCCATGGCAAAACTAATTCCTTCACGACCAAGCCCGCTGTCTTTCACACCACCATAGGGCATGTTGTCGACTCGCCATGATGGCACATCACCGATCACGACGCCGCCAACGTCCAGTTTGTCCCAGGCTCGGTGCGCTTTGTGGATATCGCGAGTAAAGATGCCCGCTTGTAATCCGAACGTGCTGTCGTTCACCTCGTCCAAGGCCGCTTCAAAATCATCAAAGGGGTTCAGCACCGCAACGGGGCCAAAGGCTTCATCAGTGCAGATCGTTTGTTGCTTGGGGACATTCTCCAGTAAGGTCGCTTCCAACATGGCTCCTTCTCGCGTCCCGCCACACAACAAAGTTCCACCGGCAGCGATCGCTTCTTCAACCCAACCATGTAGCCGGGTTGCTTCTTTTTCAGAGATCATGGGGCCAATGAATGTATCTTCGTTCTTGGGGTCGCCAGAAATCAGTGCTTTTGATCTTTCAACCAAAGCATCACGAAACGCATCGTAGATTTCTGAATGCACCAGAATGCGCTGAACGCCGATACAGCTTTGGCCTGATTGATAGAAGGCACCGATCACGATCCGTTCAACCGCTTCTGCAATATCAGTATCACGATCCACCACACAAGCCGCGTTGCCGCCCAGTTCTAGAATGACTTTCTTCTTGCCCGCTTTGGCCTTCAGTGCCCAACCAACGCCAGGAGACCCGGTAAAGCTTAGCAATTTCAACCGTTCATCGGTCGTAAACAAATCAGCACCGTCACGCGAGCAAGGCAAAATCGAAAATGTGCCAGCAGGCAAATCGGTTTCGGCGAGTATTTCACCAATGATCAAAGCACCCAACGGAGTACGACTGGCAGGCTTAAGCACAAACGGGCAACCGACCGCCAGCGCAGGCGCGACTTTGTGCGCCGCCAAGTTGAGTGGGAAATTAAAGGGGCTGATGAACGAGCACGGCCCGATGGGAACTCGCTTCCACATGCCGCGATAGCCTTTGGCTCGTTCAGAAATTTCAAGGTTCATCACTTGCCCATTCATCCGCACCGATTCCTCGGCGGCAATCCGGAACGTATCAATCAACCTAGAAACTTCACCTCGAGAATCCTTGATCGGTTTGCCTGCTTCGATACACAGCGACATGGCGAGTTCGTCGAAGCGCTCAGTAAACCGGGTGACGCAGTGGTTGAGAATCTGTTGTCGCTCGTAGGGACGCATTTCAGCAAACGGCTCGGCAGCCGCAACACAACCTGCAATTCCCTCTTCAATCGCCGCCGTGTCAGCAAGCGCGACTCGCGCGGCAACGTCACCAGTGAACTTGTCGGTCACCTCCAAATCGTGATTGGGTTCGTACGGTTTGTTCGCTACGTAGTAGGGCCAGTTTTCTTTGATCGTCATTTTAATTTACTTGCCAGATTTCAAATTTGATAATTGCACCGCCACATCGTGACAATCGTATTACAACTCAAGCATCCTTACATGCCCGGTTTTGATTTCGTAAACGCAGCCAATAATCTGTGTTCGAGATTCTTTTTCGGCAGTTGCTAAATCCGAGATCGCCTTCAATTGTCTAACTGACTCACGTACGTTTTCAGCGACTGACAAATTGAGTCGCTTTTCAAACGGGAGTTCTTTGCTGACTTTTTTTGTGGCCGGTTTGATCTTGCTAACCAACGAACGAATCTCATTGGGTTCCTGCTGCAAATCCGAATCGGCTTGCAAGGCAGCCGTCACGGCGCCGCAACCTTCATGGCCCATTACCACCACAAGCTTTGTTTTTAAGTGATCAACGCCGTATTCGATGCTGCCAACCACATCGGTGTCGATTACATTACCCGCCACGCGAATCACAAACAGATCGCCAAAGCCTTGGTCGAACAACAGTTCCGGTGGAACTCGTGAATCACTGCAACCAAGAATCGTTGCGAACGGAGCCTGGCCGTCGATCAGGCGTTTTCTCCATTCGTTCGCGCTGTGAGGATGCCGGAGCTTTCCAGAAACGAAACGTGCGTTGCCTTTGGAAAGCCGGTCGATCGCGTGCGCTGAAGTCTCCGGTGCTGCTTCACGCGTTTGGTTTGCAGCGCCTTCGCCGTCTTGTTGGGAGCTGGGAGAGGCACCGCCACAAACGGTCGTTGCCGCCAAAACAACACCCGCGGCTGCAAATTGTCTTCGAGTCGTTTTGTTTTTCATGATCGTAACCAAAAAATAAACAGAAGCTTATGACACTTATTCCCCGAATTTCAAATCTAGATTTTGGCACTCTGCTCTTTGATCTCATGGTTCAGGATGCGATCGTTCTCCGAATAGTCAACAGGGACTTCGATCAAGTGAACGCCAGGAGTGTCAAGGCACTTGGTCATCAATGGCAACAGCTCTGCGCTTGACGTAGGCCGATGTCCCTGAGCCCCGTAGGATTCAGCGTAGGCGACAAAGTCTGGATTACCATAGTCGAGCCCGAAATCTTTCAGGCCCATATTTTCTTGTTTCCATTTGATCATCCCGTAAGCGTTGTCACGTAGGACAAGCACGACGAGATCCAGTTTCAATCGCACGGCTGTTTCTAGTTCTTGCGAGTTCATCATGAATCCGCCATCGCCGCAAATCGCCATGACGTGCTGATCGGGGTTTACCAGTTTGGCAGCCATCGCTGACGGCAGTCCGGCTCCCATCGTCGCCAATGCGTTGTCGAGCAATACTGTATTTGGGGACGTTGCTTTGTAATTTCGAGCAAACCAAATTTTGTAAACACCGTTATCCAACGCGATGATCCCGCGTTTCTGGATCGCTTTGCGAACGTCAGCCACTAGACGCTGCGGATAAATAGGGAAACGATCGTCATCAACACCCTCGCCAATGCTGGCTTGAACCGCATCACGAACCGTCGTGAACCGTGAAAAATCCCAGTGCGACTGTGGCTCCAACGATTCCTTTATTCGCCAGATGCTATTGGCGATGTCGCCGACAACTTCAACCTGTGGGAAGTAAACTGGGTCAACCGCGGCCGATGAAAAGTTAATGTGAATCACGTTAACGCCGTCAGCCTGCATGAAAAACGGTGGCTTTTCGACCACATCATGCCCAACGTTGATGATCAAATCCGCGGCATCGAAGGCGCGGTGGACAAAGTCGCCAGCTGATAAAGTCGTGTTCCCGACAAACAACTCGTGGTCTTCGTTGATCACGCCTTTGCCCATCTGCGTAGTTGCGAACGGGATGCCTGTTTTCGCGATCAATTCGCGGAGCATGTTACAAGTCCGCTTGCGGTTGGCTCCTGCGCCCACCAACAGTATCGGCGATTTAGCAGATTGAATCATTGCCATTGCGGCCGTGATCGACTTGTCTTCTGCGATCGGACGACGAACCTGACTGGCGGCAATGGGTTGTTCGTCAACGTTCTCGGCAGCAATATCCTCCGGCAATTCTAGGTGCACCGCGCCGGGTTTTTCTTCTTGGGCCAGACGAAACGCCTCGCGTACGCGTGACGGGATCGCGGTTCCGCTGACCAATTGCCGAGTGTACTTGGTGAGCGGCCCCATCATGTCGACGACATCGACGATCTGAAACTGACCTTGTTTACTTGATTTGACTGGCTTTTGACCGGTGATCATCAGCATCGGCATGCCACCGAGCTGAGCGTAAGCGGCAGCCGTGACAAAGTTAGTGGCTCCTGGGCCAAGCGTCGACAGGCAAACGCCGACGTCGCCTGTCAGCCTGCCAATGGTCGCGGCCATGAAACCAGCGGCCTGTTCATGACGAGTCAAAATCAGTTTGATGTTGGAGCTGGCGAGGGAATCCAAGAAGTCGAGATTTTCTTCACCTGGAATTCCAAAAATGTATTCTACGCCTTCGGCTTCAAGAGCACGAACAAACAGGTCTGAGGCTTTCATTTTTTCTTCTCTAAAATTGTGTTGGTCGTGTCGATTGAATTTTCAGTTACTGGTAGGTAACCTTCGCCACTTCCGAAATACAACAGCTGACAACCTTGTAGTCGAGCTCGCCAGAGTTCGGTTTTAAATTGCGGGCAGCTGAATTTGCGAAAATTCAGCTGCCAGAAGTTTTACTTTAAGTTGGAACCGACTAGTCATTGAAAAATGCATAGTCATCGCCATCGGCGCCAGAATGACATTCGATGCATCCTTTTGCCTTTCCGCCAATTGCCATTTTTCCCATGGGCGAATCCATCATTGCGGTTGTCCCGTCCGGGTTGTACTTGATCCAGTACCAATCGTTCGCATCTGGGTTGAAGCCTTTTGACCGATGCATCAACGTGATTGCCGCTAACTTTTTGTCCGGAGAAAAATTCTCTTTAATGATGACTGATCCATGCCGTAGTTTAGCAGTATTCCCAGCCGCGATGCGATTCATATAGGTTTTTACAAACGCACCGTGCGGCCTATCGCTTTCGCGAAAATCTCCGTCGTCGCCAGCTGGAGCCCATTGGTCGTACCGAGCAGCCTTGATGTAATTCCACATCTGCAGCTCAAACGCCCTTTGCTTGGCCGCTGCTTGTTTCATGGCAGCTGCTTCCTGCGTCGAACTTCCTTGCTGCCGGGTTGCGCTTCCTTGTTGTTGGGTAGTACTTCCTTGTTGCTGAGTGGTACTTCCTTGTTGCTGGGTAGTACTTCCTTGTTGAACGGTACCCGCCGAATTTGGCAATGTTGAGCCCGATTGAGCGCTGACATTCGGCGACGCTACCAGACCAACGCTCACAGCACCGGCAACCAGCAAACTAAAAAACGTTTTCATCTTCATAAGTCACCTACCTATCTGAGAAACAACAAATTTAAAAATGTAAAATCGAAATCGTTCTTCAAACTTTTAAACCGCTCCGTACGCAACCATCGCATCGGCGATCTTAATGAAGCCAGCGATATTCGCTCCCGAGACATAGTCCACATTCCCATTGTCCAGTACCGGTCCATGGGTGACGCACTTTTGGTGGATATCATTCATGATGTTGAGCAGTCGTTCGTTTACCTCTTCCTTGGTCCATGAGATTCGCATCGCATTCTGGCTCTGCTCAAGACCAGAGACCGCAACCCCGCCGGCATTAGCAGCCTTTGCTGGGCCAAACAAAACCCCATCGGTCAGGAATTGATTCATTGCATCCAACTCGGTCGGCATGTTGGCACCTTCGCAAACCACCTGAACACCATTGCCAATCAACTGCTTAGCATCTGACAGATTAATTTCGTTTTGCGTTGCACATGGGAGCGCGACATCACAAGCAACCGACCATGGTCGGCCTTCATGAAATTGAGCCGAAGAAAACTCGTCAGCGTACTCTGAAATCCGTCCACGCCGAACGCCTTTCAACTCTTTAACAAACTCAAGCTTCTCTTGAGTGATTCCGTCTGGATCGTGAATGAAACCACCTGAATCTGAAAGCGTCAAAACTTTCGCCCCTGAAGCAATCGCTTTTTCTGCGGCGTAAGTCGCTACATTCCCAGAACCCGAGATCACAACGTTCTTGCCTTTGATACTGTCACCACGGTGATTGAGTATCGCTTCGCAGAAGTAAACGCATCCATAACCGGTAGCTTCGGTGCGGATCAGGCTGCCACCGAAGGCGAGTCCTTTTCCGGTTAGCACGCCATGGAATTCGTTGCGAATTCTTTTGTACTGCCCGAACAGGTAACTGATCTCGCGTGCGCCCACGCCAATGTCACCGGCCGGAACGTCGGTTTCGGGGCCAATGTGGCGGCAAAGTTCGGTCATCATTGATTGGCAGAAACGCATTACTTCACCGTCGCTTTTGCCCTTGGGGTTAAAGTTAGAACCACCTTTACCGCCGCCCATCGGCAAACCGGTCAGGCTGTTTTTGAAGATTTGCTCAAAGCCCAAGAACTTTAACACGCTTAACGTCACCGTTGGGTGAAAACGCAATCCGCCTTTGTAAGGGCCAATTGAATTATTGAACTGAACTCGCCAGGCTCGATTCGCCCTGATGTTCCCTTTGTCGTCCTGCCAGGTGACTCGGAAGATTACGGCCCGGTCAGGTTCCGTCAGGCGTTCAAGAATCTGATGCTGCTGATATTTTGGATTGGCTTGGACATACGGCATCACGGTCGAAACGAATTCCTTAACCGCTTGGTGAAACTCTGGTTGGCCAGAATTACGCTTGATCAGTCCAGCCATGAAACCATCAACTGTTTTGCAGGGTTCTATCCACATGCTTGATACCTTTTATTCTTGAGCAATTGGCCAACGCAACATAAGCTTCTAAACTGCGTCGTGAGATGTTTAACAATACCCGTCTCGCGATGATTCGGAAAGCCGAGACGAGTTCCATCTTAAAAAAACACTTGCGCTGGCTTCAGAGATGGTGCTGGCGAGTAACACTCAGTTTAAAGATATCTAAGCCAGTATGTTTGTATTCAGAAACTCTTTTTTGCGCTTTTTTGTTTTTCGGGATTTTTCATGTAATCCGCCGTCATGCTGGAACTAGCCCCTGCACAAAGGGACATGCGTTTTTCAAGATAGGCAAATCTCTTGAAATGGTATCTCGGTCACTTTAAGCACTCGACCAAGACAAGGTCCTAGATAGAAGGGAAGCTGTTCTGGATATAATTTTTGACTTTCCAGATCTTCTTAGCCTTGCGAACTCGCGAGTACATCTCGATATACTCGGTGATGGGTATCAGCGCCCGACAGTTGATTCCATCGATCACCCACAGTTTGTATTTCGAGTGCTTTGCATCCAACACTTGAATCACCAAGTTGTTCGACCCGACGTCGTTGTAGATCGTACTGTCACCTCGAACGGATTCCAATTTGCTCAGCGCGTCCAATAACGTGGCTTTGATATAGCCACCGGTTTTCACAGCCGAATCGATCGTCTCGGACATTGTCCCGTCGTAGTTTTTGATTGCTTTGAAAACAAGCCCCTCTCCAAGATCCGTTTGAACCCGTCCATGGTATTCAACGAGATAGGGAATCGCTTCTCGCAAATTTTCGAACCTCCTATTCAGTTTTTCGAACTTTTCGCGCTCACCTCGATTGGCGTCCATCGATTCAGGCGTTTGTAGCATTCGCCTGAGCCAGATTTTTTTCGAATGTAAAACCTCAATCGATTTGTGAGGTGGAATTACTTTGATTACCAAACCTGGATCGTCCGGATGGACATAGCAATCTCGCTTGCAACCAGAAGCAAATGGTTGTCTGTTAGATAAACGAATCATCGACGATTGAAGGTGAGTATCTATTGTGCTGAGATAAGGTATGGAGTTGCAGTTGGTCATGGGTAGCTTAGCGATTTTCTCTAATTCGACCAATACTTACACAAGCTTAACTTTTAAGACCGGCACGTAAGGCGCTCCCCTAATAATGAGGTTGCTAGCTATGGGATCGCCGTTTGAGCGAAAAAGTGTTCGCTATGTAAAAAATAGCTGACCAAGCGTCAGGATGGCTACAAAAACGAACAGGCCACCCAACGTTTTTTCCAACGCATGCTGAGAAATACGCGTGGCGACATACGGGCCTATTTGCCCGCCAATAATGACGCCAGGAACGGTAAATGCGACCAAATTCAAAACCGTGCTCAGCGTCTCCTCGCCAGCAGACACAAAAGAAATGAAGTGCGCCGTGCCTGCCACCAATGCTGTGAACGCCACGGTAAACACACTTGTTGCGACGGCTACTTTGCTAGGGATTTTGCATTTCTGAAGCAAAAAATAGCTGTTCAGCTCTCCCAAGCCAGTCGAAATCATTCCCATAAAGAAACCTCCGACTGCCGCAACCAATCTCCTTGTGCGCTTATTGCCAAGCCGGTAGCGAAACACTTCTCCCGCAGCTGACGTCAGACTGGTCATTGTTGCATCATGTAGATCGTCGCTTGGAAGATCTTTTGCCGCTTCACTGGCTGACTCGGGCGCCGGCGCACTAAGTAAACCGAATGCGACCGCCAACAACCCGACGCCAAATAGACCTCTAAGAATATTCGAATCCACAAAGTTCGCCGCTAGCACGCCCAGCGTCGCCATCGGAATTGAAAATACCAAAATGGATTTCGCCAGCTGAAAATCGACAAGCTTGCGACGCAAATACGCAACCACACCGCTCGTAAACCCAAACACCTCGGTTATCAGGCCAACTCCGATCGCAACTTCGGGCGGTAGCCCCAGCCCCAACAATAAAATGGGAACAAAAAAGACCGCACCACCAACCCCCGACGCCATCGCCATCGTGGCGATCGCAATTGAAATCGGAAACATAAACCAGTTATCGAACGACATTTTAAATTGGATCGCAAAACTTGAGCGTATTGAAATGGCCGCAGGGCGATAGCACACGGTTTTACCCGAGGCATTCGTCGCTAAAAACATCCTTTTGTTAAGCGGTAGCAAACCACTCGTCAATACAACGTCACTTGCCCACGTTCATTTTCATCAAGAAGTTCAGCATCTTTTTACTAAACGGGGTTAGTTTCGTTTTATTAAACTGGTCACCCAGCTTTCGAATCGCTTCGGCTTGAGTTGGATATGGGTGAATAGTCGCTCCAATTTTTGACAGCCCCAGTCCATTGGCCATCGCGACGGTAATTTCCGAAATCATATCGCCGGCGTTTTCTGCAACGATCGTTGCCCCCACGATCGTGTCCGTTCCTTTCTTCGTGTGGACCTTGACGAATCCGTCAACGTTACCCTCCAAGATCGCGCGATCAACGTGCTCGAACGATTGAACGTAAGTATCGA
>CAZORR010000039.1:0-19475 GCA_964582115.1 uncultured Pirellulaceae bacterium | reverse complement strand
ACGTTTATTGATCGATTGCCATGTCACTGTTCGAAGCCACCGAAAAAAAATGCTTGGACGCCGCCAAACCGCTGGCCGCGCGAATGCGTCCGCAAAACTTAGATCAATTCATCGGCCAACAACACTTCCTCGGTGAAGGCAAACTACTGCGAAAACTGGTCGATGCGGACCGCCTTGGATCCGTCATCTTCTTCGGACCACCAGGCACTGGCAAAACGACGCTCGCTCGAATTGTCGCCGGCGAAACCAAACGACGTTTCGCTCAACTATCCGCCATCATGCACGGCGTCAAAGATCTGCGAGAGGTGCTGCAAAAAGCTCGCGACGAATTAGCCGCCGGCGGACAAGGCACACTGCTGTTCATTGACGAAATCCATCGATTCAATAAAGCTCAACAAGACGCATTGCTGGCGGACGTGGAAGACGGTGTGGTCACGTTAATCGGTGCGACAACCTCCAACCCATTCTTCGCCGTCAATGGAGCATTGGTCAGTCGCAGCCAAGTATTCCAGTTCGAACCGCTGACCGAATCAGACATCACCACCCTGCTGCACCGCGCGATCAGTGATTCCGAACGTGGCTTAGGCGATCAAGACATCGCGATCGACGACACGGCCGCAACGCACTTAGCCAAAATTTGCGATGGTGACGCCAGGAAGGCGCTGTCTATTTTAGAGACCGCCGTGATTGCCGCCAAACAACCCAATGAATCAACAATCCGAATTGATTTGGAGGCGATGAAACTGGCAGTGGGGCGACGAGCCGTCCAGTACGATCCCACCGGCGATGAACACTACGATTGTGTTAGCGCGTTGATCAAGAGCATCCGAGGCAGTGATCCGGACGCTGGGCTTTATTGGTTGGCGAGGATGCTTGAAGGCGGTGAAGATATTCGTTTTATCTGTCGCCGGCTGATTATTTTAGCCAGTGAGGACATTGGCAACGCAGACCCACAAGCGTTACCGTTGGCGGTTGCCTGCAGTCAAGCTTGCGAACAAATCGGATTACCTGAGTGTCAATTCACACTGTCACAAACCGTCGTCTACCTCGCCTGTGCTCCCAAATCCAACGCAGCTACCGTCGCTATTAACGCAGCGCGAAAAGACGTTCGCGACGACCGCATCTTACCAGTGCCACGGCATTTACGTGACAGCCACTTCGCCGCCGCCAGTGAACTTGGTCACGGCGATGGCTACCAATATTCGCACAACGAGTCCGATGGCGTGTCGACGCAAGACTACCTGGGCGTCGAAAAAGAGTACTACCAACCGGTAGACCGAGGCTTCGAAGCGGAACTACAAACCAGGCTGATTTCAATTCGTGCCAAACTAAAAGGACAAGACTGATGAAGCACCGAACACGATTGCTCACCTTCGTTTGCATGCTGATTTGCGGCGTCCCCTTGGTTGGCCAAACTGGCAGTGCCAACCGCACCACTGATGAAACTTCTCAAACAAACGACCCCCAACCCACACCGGTTTGGGAGATGGTGCAAGTCGACTGCAAAAAAGCCAGCTTACGTGGCTTGCATGTGCTGGACTCAAAGCACATCTTCGCCAGCGGTAGCCAAGGAACGGTCCTACACTCGGCTGATGGCGGAGCAAGCTGGAACGTGCAAACCGTCGCCGGCGCGGAAGAATTAGACTTTCGAGACATCCATGCGATCGACGCCAAGAATGTACTGATCGTCAGTGCGGGTACGCCAGCTAGAATCTATCGTAGTAGCGACGGCTGCCAAACGTGGACGAAAGTTTTTGAGCGAATCGATCCTAGTTTTTTCTTTGACGCGATTGACTTTTGGGATCAACAGGAAGGCGTTGTCATGGGTGATCCGATCGACGGCAAGCTATGTTTGATAAAGACCATCGACGGCGGCAAGACTTGGAAACCGCTCACAACCACCCCCAAGACAAATCCGGGCGAGGCTGGGTTTGCGGCCAGCGGAACAAATACGATTGCGGTTGCTCCGAACCTACTGCTGGTTGCTCTCGGTGGTGCGGAAGAAAACACATCCCATGCTAGTAGTCGCGTACTTCGATCGGACGATCGAGGAGTCACGTGGAGCTCAACTGAGGTGCCAATCAAACGAACGGCCTCAGCTGGGGTCTTTTCATTGCACGTCACAGACCAACAACAGGTGATTGCGGTCGGAGGGGACTACAAAAAACCTGACATGATCAAAGGAACCTTAGCCCGTTCAACCGATGGCGGCAAAACTTGGGCGACAATCAAGTCAGCAAAGGGGTTAACGGGCTATCGCAGTTGTGTTTCGACCGCCGCCAGCGGACACCTGATCGCCGTTGGTATCAATGGCACCGATGTTTCGCTTGATTCCGGCCAGAGTTGGAAACGGTTATCGGATGACGGTTTTCACGCGATCGATTTTTCGAGCGATCGAAAAACAGGTTGGGCAACGGGTGCCCAAGGCTGCATCGGAAAGTGGACAGGGACAACCGAAGCCAATAAAACGGACTCCAAAGAACCTTCAGAGTGAAACGCTGCATTTCCCCGCCGTTGCCAAACAAACAATCGACGGTCATTTAACTGGCTTAGCCATCACAACATCTTATTGCTTTATCTGGACACCCAATTCAGCAGCCAAAGCTTGCTTCATTTGCTCGGCTTGTTTGCGATACATAAAGAACCCTTGATACTGTGTTGCTCGGTGTACCACGGCAATCGCATTTTTCTTGTCGCCTAATTCTCTCAAGAAAGTGGCCAAGAAATAATCGACTTCCGGTGACGGCTGCCGGGGTACCATTTTAGCAATTTTTGCAAAAACCGACTTCAGTTGATCATTAACTCCGAGCGTTCTTAAACGCATGTAGCCAAGCGACCCTAAGGCCGCGAGATTATTCGGATTATCTTGCCAGTTTTTGTTAGCCAATTGATTGGCGAGCGCTTTGTTGGTGCTACTTTCACTTTCAATCATGCTCAACGCATACATGTTCGAATAGTCTGGATTTTTAGGATTCGTTTCGTGCAAGGCTTTAAAGATCTTTACAGCGTCATCAAAGTTCCGTTGGAAAAAAGCAATCTTACCCTTGAGATTGTCAGCAGCTGGAGTTGCATTCCCAGCGGCTTCCACCTTAGCAAGTGCTGCCGTTGCTGCTGCGATGTCTTCTTGGTTTAGCGCCCAAGCAGCATATTCCAGTTGAACAACAGGGTCGTCGGCATACTTAACCGGCAGTTTGCTATACCACTGGGTGGCCTTTGCCTTTTGTCCCGTACGAGCTAACCAGCTTGCAATCACTACCTCGGGTGCGCGGGCTGTCGGTCTCTTATTGCGAACTTTAGTTAGGTTCGTTAGTGCTTCATCAAATTTATCTTCTTGAAAAGCAATGGTGGCCAGTAGTTGCAGTGTATTCTCATTTTCTGGCTCTATTTCAAGCAACTGTTGGCAAAGCAAACGAGCCTGTTTGTAATCCTTCAGCCGACTGACAGTGAGCGCCATACCTTTTAAATATCCTTTTTTATAGTGAGCCTTAGAGACTTTATCTAATTCCGCTTGGTTCAGCAGAGTCAATAGTTTTTCAAAATGAACTTTCGCATCAACATTCCGGTTTGCAGCGGAGGCCAATCGGCCATAGGCAGCATAAATGGCAGGATCATTTGGCGCTTTAGTAGCAGCTGCCTGTAGCAACTTCAAGCCATTGTTTTGATCTTTTAACAACATGTACATGCCTGCCATCAACAAATCAGCTGGCGGAAAGTTCGATTGGCTCGCAGCAGCTTGCTCCAGAATCACATAGGCCTTGTCATTTTTTCGTTGCGTGAATGCATCAACGGCTAACAGCAATGCTTCGCCTGCTGGAGAGTCTTTAGCCTGATCGCCGGGCACGAGCTTATCAAGTTCATCAAAAAGAGCATCCTTCAAGCGTTTATTGAGTGCTGCTCGTTGCTGATCCTGTGGTGACGATGACGCTGCTGGTGCGTCTGCACCGGCGGGTGTTTCGGTGGGGAGTTGGAGAGTTGGTTCGGCTAAATCACCCAACGTATCCAGAGCGTCCTGCCCCATTGCTGACGTATTCAGGGTTACTTGTAACGCCAATGTTACGAAACAAAATGCGCTGCAATACAGCCCAGAAAGCAAACACGATTTAATGTCTAAAAAATTGAACAGCATGAACCTTACCTTCAAATCAAATCTAACAAAAGTTAAAAATCGTCTAAACAAGCGGCTCAACAATCAAATTGGTCATTCCAATTAACTGATGATCCTTCTGGGGTTTTCGTCACTCCACTTGAACTGCCCGGCAAAGAAAAGTCCAGCCAAGAAATTCATAGAACAGCTTAGCCTAAAGGCTAACCTGCGCTAAAATTTTTGCAGTCGCGTCTGACTTATTAAGTACATAATAGTGTAAACCAGCGACATCGTTAGCTACTAAATCATTTGTTTGGGCGACCGCATGGTCGACACCCGCCTGAAATTGTCCCGATTCGGAACTATCACTCTCGAGGGACGCGACAAAATCTGCTGGCAATTTCGCTCCACACAAATCGGTAATCCGTTGAATCTGAGACAAACTGGTCACTGGCAGCAACCCCGGTACCACCGGCACGTTAATCCCCTTTGCCTCACACAGGTCCCGAAACCGATAAAAGTCCGCATTGTCGTAAAACAGTTGAGTCACGATGGCGTCTGCTCCTGCATCGACTTTTCGTTTCAAATTATCCAAGTCAATATCCAAGCTGGGCGCTTCTAGGTGCTTTTCTGGATAGCCAGCAACCATCACACCAAAGTTTTGGAACTCACTGGAAACCAATTCAACAAGCTCATTTGCATACGACAAACCACCTTCAGGAGCAACAAACTTACCTTCACCTTTGGGAGGATCTCCTCGCAACGCCATGATCGAGTCCACCGATTGTGACTTGGCTTGTTGCAGATATTCTCTTAATTGATCAACCGAGCTACCCACGCAGGTTAAATGCGATACGACGGGGATGTTAAAATTCTGTTTGACGTGGTCGAGAATCTGAAGCGTTTTTTGTTGCGTCGATCCACCAGCGCCGTAAGTGCAAGTAAAAAAATCCGGCGTAAACTTCAGCAATGCTTCCACATGCCGGTACAATGCAGCTTCCCCTTTTTCGGTCTTGGGAGGAAATAGTTCGAACGAAAGTACTCGTTTTGTTTTAAATAACTCTGAAAGAGTAGACATCTATTTTTTCCTGTACGTCACGTCGTTTGACTTCAAAATGGTTGCGGCGTGGCCCTGTCGCGGCCAAGCATTTTATTCGTTGTCGCCGACTTAAGACAGTGTGTTGACAGCATGATTTGAGCCAAAACCGAATTGTTATTCGAAAACGTAACGACTTTTACTCATTTTCGATGAACTCGACCTCATTTGCTCTGACAACCGCCTCTATTTCAGAAGCAAAGTCAATCGTCAAAACATCTTGGTTTCCGTGTGTTTCACTTAAATTTGAAGGCTAACCGCATGAAGGAAAACCCCTATGCCTCGCTAGAGTCTGCTGGCAAACCAATCCCAGTCGCTAAAGTAAGTCGAAAACCGAGTCGCTTTTTAGAAGCTTTCCACAACACATTTCGTGGCGTGTTCGCATTCCTGAGCATTGGAATTGTACCGATATTCGTGGTCGGTAACATTGCCATGATGTTTGAAGAATTCGGCATTGAACTACCACTACTAACACAACTAATCCTTCGATTCAGCAGTATGGCAACACAAATTTGGTTTCTGTTCTTACCAGTATGCCTTAGTGTATTCGCGGGAATCGAGCTTAGTTTATTCAAGCTATCCCACAGCAAATTCAAAGCACTATTGAACGTAGCCTATTGGTTGGCACTGATCTTCACCGTTGGTGCCGCTAGCTTTAGCCTATGGGTTGCCGTTCGAGCTACTTTCACCACCATCTGACAAACCTTTAAACGCAGCCAACGCTCGTTGTCGGCCCTCGGAATAATCGACGATGTAGCCGGGGTAGTCGACCTGATAAGCTTCGATGGCCGCTGATAACTTTTTCAAATCATGCAACGCCTTTGCGGGCACCGGTTCCAGCTCGGGGCACATCGCTTTGATAAACTTCCCATCCACATCAAAACGCTTGCTCTGGCTAAAGGGATTAAAAATCCGGAAGTAAGGCACAGAATCGGTCCCCGTTGACGCCGACCACTGCCAACCGCCATTGTTGGCCGCCAAATCACCATCGATCAAACGCTGCATAAAATAACGCTCACCCAACCGCCAATCGATCAGCAAATTCTTCGTCAGAAACATGGCCGTCACCATCCGCAACCGATTATGCATCCAACCGGTTTGGTTCAACTGCCGCATTCCGGCGTCGACAATCGGATACCCTGTTCGCCCAGTAGCCCAAGCATCAAAGTCCGATTTGCTGGTCCGCCAATTGAGCGCATTGGTTTTGTCTTTAAAAGGCAAGTGCTTACAAACTTTGGGAAAACCAACCATCACATGCGTGTAGAAATCCCGCCAAGTCAATTCGGACACCCAAACTCGAGTTCCCTCATCATCGCGACCTTTAACCGCCGCTAAACATTGCCGCGGCGACAACACACCTGCAGCAAGGTATCCCGACAAACCGCTAGTCCCGTCGATCGCTGGAACGTCTCGCCCAACGTTGTAATCAGCGATCCGTTTTACAAACGACTTCAAACGCCGATTCGCCTCCGCTTCGCCTGCAGGATACAACTGCGGTTGACCCGCGGACAAATCAAATCCATCGACCTGACTGGGAATTTCAGAAGGCTCAATCTCAAGTGCCGCTTGCTCCTTCGGCATCGGCCAAACCTTAGCGAATTCGCTGGCCCGCGTGTCCCAAACTTTTCGATACGGAGTGAACACACTATAAAAGCGGCCGTCTTTGGTGCTAATTTCTCTGGGAGGCACCACAATCCGGTCATGGAATCGACTGACCACCACCTTTGACGACCGACATTGTTCGATCACCGATTGGTCTCGTTCAAGTTCGTTAACCTCGTATTCGCGGTTAAAAAACAAACTACCGCAATTGCATTCCGTGCAAACTTTAGCAAGTACATTTGGCACCTGTTCGTAGGTTGGACAAACCCGAACAAGCAGCGGAATATTTCGTTCTCGCAGCGACTCAGACAAGCACTTCAGATTTTCCATCCAAAATGCAACTTTCACGTCGGCATCGTCGTGTTGTCGCCATTGCTCTGGAGTGACAATAAACAAACCCACCACACCATCACTGTCTTTTCGCGCCGACATTGACGCATGATAGAGCGCTGAATTGTCTCGAATTCGCAGATCACGACGAAACCAAACAAGAGATCGCATAAACAAAATATCCTGATTACAAGCTTTGGAGTTTGGCAAACCGCACACGTTGTTCAGCCATCACACAAACTCGGCTAATTTTGACATCTTTCATAACCGCTCCTGCCACCCTCTCCCTCTAACGAGCAAAGAAGAGAAATTGCCTAAAATCCACTACAACCCAAATTTCCATTACACCTTAGAACGTTGAATACCCGTAGAAATCACTTGGGCTAGGATGGTATAGTTTCAGAGGTTAAGTTTTACATATTGCCTGATTTTCTATTAATCGTGACCTAGAATTGTTTGATTTACAGTCCCCTCTCTCCTCTCCTTGCTTCTGCTAACGTTTTTAACGTTAAGTACTTTTCAAAGCTTACATTGGTCGCGACATATGCACGACACCGCTCGACAACAAACGTCTCATTCAGCCCCCGTAATATCAGAAGATTCAAGTCTTATTGGCCATCTTCTGCAAATTCATCCTGTCGAACTCGGATATGGTTTGATCACTTTTACGGATGAACCATTCATTGTTGGCCGTGATCCGAAGTCCAACTTAATGATTGGAGAAAACGCGGTTTCTCGGCAACACGCAAAGCTTGAAAAAACTCCCAATGGTTTCTCGATTACCGACCTTGGATCTACTAACGGAACGTGGATTAACGGTACCAAGATAGAAAGCCAACAGCTTCAATCGAGTGATCGAATTCGGATTGGCGGGCGAGTCTTCAAATACATTGCCACCGACCAACTTGAGGCCAACTATCACGAAGCGGTCTACACGATGATGACCAAAGATAGTTTGACCCAAGCATGGAATAAACGGTATTTAATTGAAACGCTTCAACGAGAACTAAGGCGTCGCAAACGTACCGGTAACGATCTTAGCCTTATCATCTTGGATCTTGATTTCTTCAAAAACATCAACGACACCTACGGCCACTTAGTGGGTGACGAGTTACTTCGGCAAATCGTCGATCGTCTCAAAAGCGTGCTTCGTGAAGAAGACATTTTGGCTCGCTTTGGCGGTGAGGAATTTTGCGTCGTGCTAACAGAAACATCGTCCGAAAACGCCCGAACATGTGCCTCGCGATGCTTAGACGTCATTTCAGAAAAGCCATTTTCGACAGCTGCTGGTGATATCGAATGCTCCATCAGTATTGGAATTGGCCAAGCGACAGATTCGATCACATGTGACGAACTCATCAAACAAGCTGATGACAACCTCTATCAAGCCAAAAAACAAGGCCGCAACCGATTCCATGGTTGAAAAACCAATCTTGCTGGTTCAAATCAAGCGTGTTCGCGAATACTAATCGCCCTGCCTCGCCCAAGCACGATATGGTCCAGCACATCGATGCCGACCAATTTCCCAACCTCCGTTAGACGATCCGTGACCTGAATATCTTCACGGCTGGGCGTGGGATCACCCGAAGGGTGATTGTGAACTAGCAACACCGACGAAGCAGCGTCCCGGATTGCAGCCCGAAACACCTCTCGCGGGTGAACCAAACTCGCATCGAGTGTCCCCACCGTGATTTGGTGAGTATCGACCACTTGGTTCTTTGTATCCAAACAAACGATGTGAAACTCTTCTTGCTTAGCAAAGCAAGCCAAGCGTTTAAAATGCTGTAAGCAAAACTCAATCGCTTCGTTAGATGAAGTGATCCGGCAAGTCACTGGCTTGTCTGACAACGCCGCCACCCGCCGCCCCAATTCGATACCCGCCATGATCTGGCAATAAGCCGTTTTTTCGACAGCACAACTCACCAGTTTTAATTCGGCTCGCCCAGCATTAGGAAGGTCCTCCAAGCTATTCTTGAACTGGCGAGCGACCTTTTGCCCGCCCACCACTGCCGATTCGCCCGGTCGTCCACTACGAATCAAAATCGCAATCAACTCGGCGGTCGACAATCGTGACGCTCCCAAATCCAACAACCGCTCCCGCGGGCGATCTTGTTGAGGCGAATTTTTGAGCTGAGTCCCGAACACCTTGTCATCCAACCACTTCTTACTGGCAAACGGCTTGCCTGGATTCCAACGATACCCTGTCGCTGCCTCATGTTCGCGAATGATAAACCCACTCTGCTCCAAATCGTTAACCACCTTCGTCACAAACGCTGGTTTTTCATCGGTGGCAAGCGCTGCTTTCAACTGATCAAGCTCGAAATCGGATTTCTCCAACACCCAATCCACAATACGCTTGTAGCGCAAGTAACGCTGATCAGACGCCGATAATTTGGCAGTATTTTTCCTCGTCGATGTTTTGGCAGACTGCGTATCTGTCTGTTTGTCCGACGCCTGAAAAGAATTGTTCATAGGATCTCGCAAGAAAGGAAGGTGCCCGCGACGCAAGGCATCCGCATACAAAACCGAAAACGAGAAAACAAAACCACGACTGATTTTGGTACCATTTATTTTATAGTCTTTGGTAGCCAAATGCGAATTAATCTGTAATCACCTGTATTTCATTGACAACTACCGCTTTGCCAAGCTACCTCCTGCGTGCTCATCAAACAGCTATAATCGTGATCGCCATCCTACCAACTGAAATGTAGATCACGAATGAATGTGCCAATCTTATTAAAAACCAATACTGGCCACACTACTTTCGAAATATGGTTCGTAGCTTTGTTGATCACCTGCTGCCTTGGCTGTTCGCCAACTCAAACACCGACTGAATCACCCAAACCAATTGGTTCATCCCAGCAAAGCGTCGAAAAAAGCAAACACACGAACGCACTCGCCAAAGAATCATCTCCCTACTTGTTGATGCACGCCCATAACCCAGTCAACTGGCGTCCATGGAGTGAAGAAACGCTAGCGCTGGCAAAAAAAGAAGACAAACCAATCTTCCTATCGATTGGCTATTCGAGTTGTCACTGGTGCCATGTGATGGAGCGAGAGTCATTTATGGACAAAGAAATCGCGGCATTTTTAAACGAGCATTTCATCTGCATTAAGGTCGACCGCGAAGAGCGCCCTGACGTTGACGAGATCTACATGCGTGCTCTGTTGTTGGTCAGCAAACGCGGTGGTGGTTGGCCATTGTCAATGTTCTTGATGCCCGATGGCCGACCGCTTTTAGGGGGCACCTATTTCCCAGCAAGAGACAACGACCGCCCGGGACATTCTGGTTTCCTAACTTTAATTCGGAAAGTTAATGGGGAATTCAAAAACAACCGCGATCAAGCCGAACAGCTTGCCAACAAAGTCACCCAAGCAACCAAAGCGTCATTGGATAGCCGTCAACCTTTGACCGAAACCGAAGTCCAAACAGCTTGGACAACCGATACCACTTCTAACCTGAACTATCGATTCGATGCCGAATTCGGTGGCTTTGGCTATAGCCCAAAAAACTCTCGCTTACCAAAATTTCCAGAACCATCCAACCTGCTCTTCTTGATCGACACGCTACAACAAAAGCACCTCGACTCGCCAAACGCAAGACAAATGTTGCTCACTACTTGCGAAAAAATGCAACAAGGCGGCATCTACGATCATTTGGGCGGTGGGTTCCACCGTTACAGCGTTGACCGATTTTGGCACATCCCGCACTTTGAAAAAATGCTGTACGACAACGGCCAATTAGCAACAATCTACGCGAGTGCCTATGCAATGACCAAACGCGATGACTTCCGTCGCACCCTTGAAGGCATACTAAGCTTCGTGACCCGGGAACTGACTTCTGATTCGGGTGGATTTTACAGCTCACTGGACGCCGAATCTGAAGGCGAAGAAGGCAAGTTCTACCGCTGGAGCGTCGAAGAACTCAAGTCGACTTTAAGCTTGGTCGAGTTTGATTTGTTCGCCAAAGTCTACCGCATCGATGAAGCACCGAACTTTGAAGGCAAGTACTACGCCCCGCAACTTAAACAACCAATCGCTAAACATGCTGCTGCGATGACGATCAGTGAACAGCAACTGGAAACCAAACTCGATCTGATTCGGAAAAAGCTATTTGAACATCGGAAAAAAAGAATTCGACCACTGTTGGACAACAAAATTTTAACCGCATGGAATGGGTTGATGATTCGCGGCTACGCGGACGCTGGACGCGTTTTAGAGAACCCAACCTATTCCAACATCGCGATCAAGGCCGCCAATGACGTGCTTGCAAAAGCCGTCAAACAAGATGGTCGCGTGCTACGAACTTACACCGATTCTCAAGCTGCAAAGCTGAATGGTTATTTAATAGATTACGCTTGCCTGATTGATGGCCTAATCGCGATCCATCGATCCACCGGCGACCAGCAATGGCTTGATCACGCTAAACGAATTCAAGACAAACAGATTGATTTGTTTTGGGACAAAGAACGCGGCGGCTTCTTCAATGTATCCGACGATCACGAAACCTTGATCGCTCGTAGCAAGCAAATGAGCGACCGAGCAATGCCATCCGGAAACAGCGTTGCTGCAGGAAACTTGATTTACCTGAGCGAAGCTTTGCAGGACCCTAGTTATCGCGATAAGTCACAGCGAACCATTTTATCCGCGTCAGCGATCTTGGAAGACAACGGTTCGATGATTCCACGAATGTTGATCGCTGCCAACGCATTCACCAACAACCAAAAGACTAAATCGCAAGACAAGGCCACCGAGAAAGCAGCAACCAATGAGTGATGTCGAATCGATCCCTGTCTTTGAAGCCTTTCGACATTGCCCCCGTTGCGGTGCCGTTAAATCAAACGTCGGACAAAATCCGTTTTGCTGTGAAAACTGTGATTTTGTAATTTACTTCAGTCCCACTGCTGCGGTGGGCGCGATCGTAAGCGATTCTCAAGGCAACCTGTTGTTTCTTATCCGCGGTAAAAATCCGGGCAAGGGAAAACTCGGATTGCCCGGAGGCTTTGCCGACGCCGGCGAAACGCTTGAAGCATCACTACGACGCGAGGTCTTGGAAGAATCGTCTTTAGTTGTCAAAGACATTCGCTACCTGTGCTCGTTCCCCAACCAATACGCCTATCGTGGCGTCATGGTGGAAGTTCTCGATGCGTTCTTTGTTTGTTCGGTCGAATCGTTCGATTCATTGGCGCCTCAAGCTGGAGAAGTTGAAGGGTTTTGTTTTGAAAAACCAACCCAAGCGACCCTAGAAAAGATGGCGTTCGAAAGCAACCGAAAAGCAATCGAGTTCTTCATCAAAGAAAACTCATAAAGCTGGCGACCGTACTTCCAGCCTATCCACCTGCCGAAAATTAAATCTTGCGAATCTTGGTCATCGTGATCTGGTTGCCCGTTTGATTATGAGATACCTGATCCATAAACGAGCGAATCAAAAACAATCCTCGACCACTCACACAATGCAAACTCGCCCCACTGCATGGATCGGCAATGCTACTGACATCAAAACCTTTCCCCTCGTCGGTAATTTGCACGCAAATATGCTTGTCCGAAAACTCGGCCTCAACGCGGACCCGGCGATGACAGAAAGGTGCCGCTTGCTTGCGATCACGAATGGCGTCGTAGTAGTCTTGTTCATTCTTACTATCACGAAGCTCTGAATCCACTTCCAAATTCCCATGGTGCATCGCGTTGACCAACGCTTCGTCGATTGCCATGGCGACTTGCCACCGATCACGATCGGACCAATCCGGTAAATTACCTTGCATGTGCTCGATTGCTGGCCCGATCAACGACGACTCATTTTCTAATACGAACGCTACCGATTTAGGCGCTGGTAGTTTTTCGGTGTCATGCGTGTACCGCATGTAACGAGCCATATGAATGATCTGCTCAACGGTTCGTCGCAAATCCGAATGCAACATCCGTTTCGGCGAATAACTGGTCGCACCCACTCGCAACGCTTCCATCGCATGCTCTTCGCTTCCCTTGGACGTGATCACGATCACCGGGATCTGTGACGTCTGTTGCCGCACCTGTCGGACCAAGCTCAAACCATCCATCCGTGGCATTTGCATATCCGTGATGATCACATCCGGCAACGCATTCGGTCGATCTTGCAACCACTCCATTGCCTCCACACCGTCACAGGCAAACTCGGCCTGCCATTGAGGGTTTTTAGCCAATATCGATTCCAGCAATACTCGGTCAACAGCTGAATCTTCGACAACCAAAATACGAGCCATGAAAGAACCTTCGTCGCAGGAGTAATGATTGGTGGTGGCTACATCCTGATTGTTTCCATTTATCAATCATTGACAAGCCTCTACGACGCAACGATGCAAGGTAACTTAGTGCTTATCGATCGGCTACCTTTCGATAGCCTCATTCGAATTCGGTCCAGCAGCGATTCGGCCGGGGATCTGTTGCTGCCCATTACGGCCATTTTCGTAGATTGAAAACTCAGCCCAGATCGGCAATCGTTCTGCTAACGCCGATACGTCTTCAAGTCGCAAGCGGTACGCCTGCATGATGTCGATCACTCCGCCACGACCTGTGTATTCGTTGGTCGGGCCTTCGGAAAAGACAATATTGTCGAATTGTCGATCCTGCTGGACATTTGTAAATTGATTAGCCACTACCCAAGCCAAACCCGATTGATGTCGAATGGCATCCAACCCTCGATCATCTGCTTCAAAATCACCCACCAAAATCACATCATCCTCACCGCGACCATCGGTGCGAATCGCTCGCATCAAAGTCCCCAACCGCTGCAACTCGATATCGGGTCGCTGGTCGTCGATCTCTAAACAAGCCATCGTAAACGTAAACGCTTCTTGCGGGGGCGCACCGAGGCATCGAAACCAAGCAACCATTGGATCATGCTTGAACATGCCATCCGGGTCATCCACAACGTACCACTTCGAATGGTCAAGCTGAACCGTTTGCTGATTAAAAATAATCACCGTTTGAGTTTGGCCATTGCGATGACTCCTGTCTGAGATCGCTACATAACTTGACCGCTGCCGTTTACCTGAAACCAATTGATGGCGAGTGCCAACTGAACCCAACTGATTCATCAAGTCGGTGACGCGTTTTATCCAAGTCGTATCGTTGCGGCTAATATTTTGAAGCGCAACAACATCGTACTGCCGACAGATTTCTGCCATCAACTGCATCGGTTCGTTGTTTCTCAAATAGGGAGCCTTTTCGTTCAACTTGAAAACTGCCAACCGCACCACGCCACTGGTCTGATGGTTGGAAACCAACTGAGCCCTATTGGGTGTGACGGCTGGCCGATTGATCGAACCTGACGCCGACTGCGAATGGATTGGCAACCGCGCCGCTCCCGCTGGGCCATTCGGAAAACCGGGTGGTGGATTGCCCAAAGGCTGGCCAACAAGCGACTGATTAAAATCCTGAGATTCGATGTTTGGCTGCGGGTAGACCAGGCCGCCACTGCTCGCTGGAAACATGTTACTGATCTGAGAACTCAATAACGCAAACGCATCCTCGGGTCCACGGATTTGGTCTCGATGCACCAACGCCCAAATGCCCCCAACGATTACTGCTGCGAGTAATAGTGTGCGGAGAAATCTTGATTTTTCCATCAGGTTGGTTCCAATAATTTCAAGTACGAAAATACTGAATCGATATCGACTTTGATGCCACTGTCCGACCATCGACAAATGAAAATTGACAGATAGACTGGTTTTTCCGGCACTTTGGCTCGCAGATCTGGCAATGATCGACAAATCCCAAGATTAGCAACCTGTACCCGAATCACTTTCCACGCTGTGTTTCAACATCGCCAAACCGAAACCAACTTTTTAAGGTAACCACTATGATCGTTGACGGCCCTGCAATCGAAACAGACAGCTTGAGCAAAACCTATTCACAGGGTTTGATCTTCAAACAACGGCATGTCGCACTACAAAACGTTTCATTGACGGTGAACCGTGGGGAGATTTTTGGTTTACTGGGGCCAAACGGTGCCGGCAAAACTACCTTTTTAAAACTCATGCTCGGCATCATTCGCAAGACCAGTGGCCAAGCATCGCTACTTGGCCATCCGGCTGGCAGCCGGCAAGGCCGCAAGTTAGTCGGTTACTTACCAGAACACCTGCGGGTGCCGGCTCATTTGACCGGCTACCAAGCACTGGAGTTTTTTGGCAATCTCAGCAACGTGCCTACCCGCGTTGTCCGAGAAAAACGTGGTCCGTTACTGGAAACCGTCGGCTTGGCTGACCGAGCCAAAGACAACGTCAAACAATATTCAAAAGGAATGTTGCAGCGACTAGGGCTCGCCCAAGCCCTTCTCCACGATCCAGAACTGTTGGTTCTAGACGAACCAACCGACGGCTTGGACCCCAAGGCCCGGGCAGAAATGCGACAGATCATTCGCAACTTGCAAGACAAAGGTGTGACGATCTTTTTGAACAGCCACCTGCTTCAAGAAGTCGAAATGATTTGCCAACGCGTCGCGGTTTTAGACAAAGGCCAATTGCGATACTGTGGATCAGTAGATTCGATCGGCGAATTCGCCGCCGCCAATGGCCAAGCAAACATTACCGGTGCAGACGCGTCACTAACAGAATCACAGGTCGGTAAAATTGAATTTGAGGTACTGGGAGATTTGGAAACCATCAAACAATGCTTCAGCACAAATGCCGTCATTACTGGTGGAGCTGCTGGCAAACCTACGACCGTCGTAGCACCGATTGTCGATCAGGCAACCACCGACGCTTGGGTTGACGCGTTGCGACAAGCGGGCATTAGCATCGTAGCGATGCAACCACGACGCGTTTCACTTGAAGACGCCTTCTTGACCCTCGTCGATGAGTCCTCATTCAAAAACTAGCCACCACGTTTGTTCTTTACATCGCCTCTTTCGCTCACTGAATTTCCAGCAAAAAAATCATGAGACCGTACTTAGCCATTATCGTTGACTCCTTTCGTGCCGCCATTGCTTCACGAGTGCTGTACATCATGTTGGCGTTGATCACATTACTGTTTTTGATTTTATGTCCATTACACACGACCGAAACGTTGGACTGGCGGCTAAATCAACTTCAACACTTTAATGATTCAGAAGCGATCGTCTCACGATTGATCGAACGCGGCGAAACTGGCAGAACTAAATCGACAACTCGCGTCTGGAATTTGCTATCAAAAGAAACCCAAGCAACCGTCCGCGAGCTCTACGAAAACAAAGAAAAACCCAACGATAAACAACGCGGGCCTAGGGGCAGGCGACCTGATCACAAAAAAATCGCCAAGCTGGCCGACGAACTAAACGCGATGATTGAGAGGTCCGATTTTTATCGCAAGGAAGATTGGAATCGATTTTCACTGGTCCCCGAAGCCGAATCCCTCTTGGAAAACGGATTCGAAAACCTCAGCCCCGAACGCATGCGACGCCTGAACCGGTTATTGATCGGCAAAGCCATTCCCGGATTGGCTCCTGCTGAATCAGCAACCATCGACATTTTTTATTGGTTCTACAACGGTAGTGGTTCGTGGAGCTTTAGCACCAGCCAACAACAGGTGTCCAGTTTTGTCAGCAGCCTGACGTCGGTCTTGTTTGATAAGCTATTGCTTTCAATTGGATTGCTCGTCGGCATTGTGGTTACTGCCAATGTGATCCCGCAAATGTTTGACCCAGGTTCGTTGAACTTATTGCTAAGCAAACCGATCACTCGCGCCGGCCTTTATTTGACTCGATTTGCTGGCGGATGCACACAAATTGCCATCTGCGCGACGTACCTTTTCGCCGGCACATGGCTGTGGCTGGGATTAGCAATCGGCATCTGGGATCAAGCATTTTTGTGGAGCATTCCAATTTACATTTTGGTGTTCGCGATTTACTACAGCATTTCCGCGTTGGTTGGATTGTTGTATCGCAGCCCCATCCTCTCGGTCGTCGCAACCGTCGTTTTCTGGGCGGTTTGTTTCGCCGTCGGCACAAGCTACCTTAGCTCCCATGTACTCATGCAAAACCAACGCCTCTACGATCCACTAGTCACTGAAAAAGGAATCGCTGCTGTTGACGGCTTCGGCGAAATCGTAACCTGGAATGACAACTCAAAAACCTGGAACGTCTCGGTCAAAACAGCCAGTGGTCCCGCCAAAGACGCCATAATGTTCAATCGCTTCCTGTTCAAACTAAAGCTAATACCCAATCAAATTCGCCCAACCCTCGACCCCAGCAGCGAACAAATCATTGTCGGCGTAACACCACTTTTCCCGCCACAGCCTAGCGGATTCGTTAGTTACAGTGGCTACGTGAGCGACTCGCAGCTCAAACAATTTTCAAACGCTGGTGATTTCCCGCGCAACACCATGGCGATGTTTGCCACCGACGACGGCTTGCTACTGTGCGATCACAATGGCAAATTTAAACGCTGGCAACCCAAGCACAACACAAAAATCGTCACCCAATCTGTCGGTCCCGACCAACCAGTTCGAGTAACTACCACTTTCTCGGTTGCCATGAACCCCAGCAACCAAGAAATCGCAATCCATGACGTCGCCGACGATCAACATCAGATCGTCGTGTTCAAACCTACCGACGATGGCTACGTTCGCGATCGATCGGCCGTAATCGACGTGGGCACAAGTGAGAAAATTAAATGCTTTGTCGCTTATGCGAACAACACCATCGTCGCTGTCGCGGGCAACGGTCGTATCGTTGCCGTAGACGCCACCTCGATGAAATCTCTACCTGAGATCGAAACTTGCGAGTCGACTTGTGGTATCGAAACCATTGTCACCAGCCCCGACGGCAAGTGGATTGCAATGGTATACGGCAATCAACATCTTTGGTTAATGGACGTTGACAACAACCGTAAACTCTACCAACCCGCCATCACTGGCAAACACGATGCGTCGTCGGTTTCATTCGACGCCGACAGCCGCTTGTGCGTGTTCGACCGCGAAAACCGATTAACAGTATACGAAACTACCAGCCAGCAATCCGTGAATGAGCTGACGCCGAAAGACGGCTGGTTTGAGATGTCTTACCGGTATCTGCTAAGCCCGCTATATACCGTGTTCCCAAAACCAGGCGAGTTCCACAAAGTCACCTCTTATCTGTCATCGACTCGCAATACCGCCAACAATCCGGCGGTTGATTTGATCTTTGAACCCACCGAACCACATCCACTATCGCCGTTGTGGAGCGGCTTGGGTTTTATGGTTTTAATGCTAGGTCTGTCTTGTTTGATTTTCCACTTTAAAGACTTCTAAAGGCCTAGCAAAAATAGACAGGCAATTAAAAACAAATCTGAAGCTTCGAATGAACCTACGGAATACCTAGTGCGTACAATCGGGCGTCGAGGATCAGTTTTCAAATCGTTTTTGGATCTGTGACTCAAGTAAGAACTTACCGAGTGGTATGTTTCAACGCCTTCGCAATTCAACGGAATGTCTCTGCGTTTCTTGCAAAATACACATCTGAATAATGTCGCCAGCGAATTGCTAGCGTGAATTAACCGGGTGTGAAAATGGACCAATTTTGCAAACTTTGATGATTTAAAACGCTCGCACAAACGGTTTGACCTAAGGCGTCAAACCCGGTGCCAAAAATATAAGTGCAACCCCTTGCTCTTTATTCAGGAGACTCCCCATGCCTAAGTATTACATCCAATCTGGAACCGTTTCATTCGTTGTCAGCGCTTGCGATTCTGAAGGAGCTGCTCTCTGGGCAATGCACCGGATGATGGACGAAAAGATCTGTGATTACGAAGACCAAATCATGGACTCGGTTGCCGACCCTTACTCACTACCTATCAGTGAAACAGAGATCGAAGGTGTCCCCGAAGCAATTCCCTACGAAGCGATGCTAAACGGATTAGCGATGTTTGACGAAAACATCTTGGTCAGCGAACGAGGCCTAGGCCATCACGAAGCGGGCAAGCTTGAGACCGAAGAAATTTTCCACCAATGGCGTCAGCTAATGCAAGCGGTCGATCGATTACATGACCGACTGAATTAGCACTTCGCTCAAGTTTCTCACAACACGGGAACGATGCGCAACATTGGCGTCACGCGTGAGTATCGCATCACACTGACGCCCACCAAAGCTGGTAGGATGTTCTGGGTCTTTTAACCTCGGACTCAGAACGATCGCCGGACTGTGACAAGTCCGGCTTTTTTCGTATCCAAAGGTGGCGACAGTGCCTCCGGCCTGTCCATGTATCAGCACAACTTTCAGTCTCCGTTAATAGCCAAAGTCCGCTGGCAATTCCTCACCACCACGTCGAGTCATGATCGCCTTCATCGTCTCAGGATCAATGAAACTCGGAACTTGCTGGACACTGCCATCAGCAAAACCAACATTAATGGTACCTGGATTTACCTCTCCCAAAT